>NZ_JBHXRA010000008.1:0-322272 GCF_042717045.1 Nocardia sp. NPDC058633 | reverse complement strand
GCGCTCAGCTGTACCCCCGCGTCCTCGAACGCCGATGCCCAGGCATCGATGCGGTCGGCCGCCACCTGCTCCGGGTCACAGTGCTGTTCGGCGGATGCGGCGGTGCCGAACGACGCGGGCGCCTGTGCCACGGCCAACTCCAGCAGATCGTCGAGCAGGGCGGTCAGCCGTTCCACCTCGGCGGTCGCACCGCGAAACGTCGACGACGCGCTGTCGGGGACGGCGGATTCCAGTGAGTCGAGTCGAATCGTCAAGGCGGCGAGGGGATTGCGCATGGCGTGTGCGGTATCGGCGACGAGCTGGTGTTGGGCGTCGGCGGAATCGGCGACGGCGGTGGCCATCGCATCGACGGATTCGGCGAGGGCACGTATTTCGGGTGGGCCGCCGTAGCTCCGGGTGATCGGCGCCGGGGTGTGGCCCCTCGGTTTCGGCAGTGTCGCGGTGAGATCGGCGACTGCGCCCGACATCGCGGCCAGCGGTCGCAACACCCATCGACTCAGGACCAGCGCCAACAGCATGAACACGGCCATCGCGCCGAGCGCGCCCAGCACGATCACGGCCCACATCCTGGCGATCGCCGCGCGCGCCGCATCGGTCGACGCCTCGATGACGACGGCGCCGTTCACTTGCACGCCGGTACCGACCGGACGCGCGATGAGCATGATCGGCGCGCTCCACGGCGTCAGTCGATCCACCTGCTGCGGCCGCTGGTTTCGGCGAGCCGCGGCCACCGCGGCCGCGATCCGCGGGTCGGCCACGTCGACCCCGGAGTTGACGATCGGCGCCCCGCGCGCGTCGACGACCAGGACGTTCTCCCCGTACAGCTCGCGATAGCGGGCGACTTCGTCGGCGAGGGCCCGCACGCCGCCCGCCGACCCGGCCGCGTCGGCGAGGGTGGCGAAGCGGTCGGCGTCACCGGAGCGGCCGAGCACGAACTGCTGCGTTCGACTGGTGGCAGCGGTCAGTGACAGCGGAATCGCGAAGGCCAGCACCGCGAGCGCCGCGAAGACGGTGAGCGCGATCAGCAGTCGGCGGCGCATGCCTGTCCCGCGGTAGTCACGCGCCCCACCGATATCCGTAGCCGCGGATAGTGGTGATCAGTCCGGGTCGGTTCAGCTTGGCGCGCAGCCCGGTCATGTGGACATCGAGCGATCGCGAGACCGCGACGAACGCATCGCCCCAGATGCGGTCCATCAACTGCTGCCTGCTCACGGCGGCGCCGGGTCGTTCCACCAGTATCTCGACGAGTTCGAATTCCTTCTGGGTGAGCGAGATCGGGGTGTCGGCCACCTCGACCACCCTGGCGCGCAGATCCACCCGGACATCGCCGGTGACGACTTCGGTCCTGGCCTGCTGGGCGACGGCCGCCGCGCGGCGCAGCACGGTTTCCAGTCGCGCCATCAGCTCGGCGATCCGCGGGGGCTTGACCACATAGTCGTCGGCGCCGCCACGCAGGCCGCGCACGATGGAACGTTCATCGCTGCGCGCGGTGAGGATCAGCACCGGGACGGTGCTCACCTCGCGCAGCTGACGCAGGATCTGCAGCCCGTCGGCATCGGGCAGGCCGAGGTCGAGGAGCACGGCGTCGTAGTCGCGGTGGGCGATGAGCAGGTCGGCGCCACGGCGCAGGCGCTCGGCCCGGTAGCCGCGCGCGGTGAGCGCTTCCACCAGGGCATCGCCCACTCCGTCGTCGTCCTCGACCACCGCCAGCCGCACGCGCCGATCCTCCCATAGCGGCAGGACCGGCGCGTGTTCCGGACGGTCAGCCACGCACGGCGGCCATCGCCCGATCCGGCTCGCCAGGCTCGGGGTCGACGGCGATTTCGGCCTCGATGGTCGACTCGGTCGAGGTCTCCCGCATGAAGTAATAGGTGGTCAACGAGATCGCGATACATCCGGCGACGTAGAAGAAGTACAGCGACTCGAGGCCCGCCTTCTTCAGTGCGAGGGCGATCATCTCGGCGGTTCCACCGAAAACAGCCACGGTCAGCGCGTACGGCAGGCCGACACCGAGAGCGCGGATCTTGGTGGGGAACAGCTCCGCCTTCACGATCGAGTTGATCGAGGTGTAGCCGGTGACGATCACCAGCGCGATCATCATCAGGCCGAAGGCCGCCAGCGCGTTGGAGGTGTGCGCGAGCGTCGTCATGATCGGCACCGTCAGCAGCGTGCCGGCGACACCGAAGAAGATGAGCAGTTTGCGGCGGCCGATCCGATCCGACAGACCACCCGCGATCGGCTGGAGCACCACGAAGACCAGCAGCGCGACGAAGTTGATCCAGGCCACGGTGTCCTTGGAGATGCCCGAGGTATTGATCATGAACTTCTGCATGTAGGTCGTGTAGGTGTAGAACGCCACGGTTCCACCCAGGGTCAGGCCGACCACCAGCAAGCATTCCCTGGGGTATTGCAGCAGGACCCGCAGCGAACCGCGTGAGCTACTCGCGGCCGCTTCGCCGGTGCCGGACGTCTTCTCCATGGACTTGAACGAATCCGACTCGTCCATGCCGCGCCGCAGCAGCATCACCACGATCGCGCCACCGGAGCCGATCAGGAACGGAATGCGCCAGCCCCAGCTGTACATCTGCTCCGAGGTGAGCAGCTGCTGCAACACGATCTGCACTCCGAGTGCGACGAGCTGACCCGCGACCAGCGTCACGTATTGGAAGCTCGAGTAGAAGCCGCGCTTGCCCGGCGACGCGACCTCCGACAGATAGGTGGCGCTGGTGGCGTATTCGCCGCCGACGGACAGTCCCTGCAGCAGCCGCGCCATGAGCAGCAACACCGGCGCCGCGATGCCGATGGTCTGGAATCCGGGTGTCACCGCGATCATCAACGAACCCGCGGCCATCACAGTCACCGACAGGGTGAGGGCGGCGCGGCGGCC
Organism: Nocardia sp. NPDC058633; assembly: GCF_042717045.1. Taxonomy (NCBI): domain Bacteria; kingdom Bacillati; phylum Actinomycetota; class Actinomycetes; order Mycobacteriales; family Nocardiaceae; genus Nocardia; species Nocardia sp. NPDC058633. Next base: position 319,385 of record NZ_JBHXRA010000008.1, on the reverse strand, counting down.
GAACCGGTCGGCGTAGCGCCCGAGCGCCCAGCCGCCGATCGGTCGCATGATGAACCCGACCGCGAACACCGCCGCGGTCGACAGCAGTTGTGCGGTGGGGTCGCCGTCGGGGAAGAATGCCTTCGCGAAGTACACACTGAACGCGGCGTAGACGTACCAGTCGTACCACTCGACGAGATTGCCGATCGAGCCGCGCAGCACGTTCGCCACGACTCTGCGTTCACCACCGGCCTGTGTCGTTGTCACCTTGGACCCTCCTCTATCGGCGCGGCAATGCGCCGTCGGAGATCACTGTGTCGGCTGTCACAAGCCGAAGGGAAGCCGCTCGGGCGGTTCCTAACCTTCCCTTAGGACGATCCCGAAATAGATCGTCCATACTTTTAGGTATGGCAATGTGTGCTTCATAGTATGGTCGGTGTGTCTGCGCCCATCGCAGTCGTAGCAGCGAATTTCAGGTCAGGAGGCCGACATTGGCCGATTTCGTCGAAGAGCAGCTCCCGCGCGTCGTCACTCGGGCCGCGTGCCCCGACCAACCGCCCTTGCATTGCCCTACCGCGTTTCGCTTCTGGGAAGCGCGCAGCACACCGAGGATGCGCCGAATCGAACGGATCTTCACGACCGTGACCAGGCAGCCGCTGTTCCCCAGCGACGAGCAAGCTACGGCGATGTGCGAGGACCTGTTCTCCGGTGACCCGGTGGCCGAACGGTTCGTCGCCGAGGTGATGCACGGCGAGATCGGCGCGAAGGCCGGGCGCGCGATGCTGGAGACGGCGCTGGCCGAGGGCATCGACGCCGTCGCGGACGCACCGGAGTCCATGCGCGCGCTGTTCGCCGAGTTCGAGACGGTGCCCGACTGGGTGGTGCCCGAACTGGTGGAGCAGGGCGCGGCGATCTGGCGACGCTGGGGCACCATGCTGTTCAGCTTCGCCGGTGCCGAGACCCTCGAGATGTACACCGAAGCCGCGGTGGCGACCCCGCTGTCGCTGGCAGGCGGCTATGCCGGAGACAGTGCGCTGCGCCGGTTCCTGGAGACCACTCGCTTCTGGATGGACGTCTCCGCCCGCGACGCCTTGCTCACCCCCGGCTCGGCGGGCCGCGCCACCGCGTTGAAAGTGCGGGTCATGCACGTGTCGGTGCGGGCGAGGGTGGCCGGTCACCCCGAATGGGACATGCGGCGGTGGGGGCTGCCGATCAGCCAGACCTACCAGATGCTGACCCTGCTGGCAGGCAGTGTGACACCCGGGCTCGGGCTGTGGGCGCTGGGTTATCAGACGACGCCGTCGGAAATCCGTGCGCTGCTGCACTTTCAGAAGTACATGGGCCATCTGCTCGGCGTGCGATTGCGCTGGTATCCGGAGACGGTGACGGATGCGCTGCGAGTGCTCGCGATGACGATGGTGTCGCGGTCCTACGACTCGGGGCCGCACGGCAAGGAGCTGATCGAGTCCTACCCGGCGGCGTTCGCGCCCCGCGACGGCCACCGCGGGCTGACCCGGTTGCGCGAGATGTACAACTACCGCATCAATTCCGTGTACTCCGCGATGTACATGGCGCCGGGTACCCGGCGTCGCTACACCATGCCGCCCGCGTTCCCGTGGATCGTCGTGCCGATCGCGCGGTTCCCGTTGATCACCGCGATGGAGATCGCGCGCCGGGTCTGCCCGCCGTTCGCGCGGGCCCACGAGAAGATCGTGCTCGCCCACCGTGAGAATTGGTATCGCGCCCAAATGCAAGGGCGCACAGCGGCATTCGATGCCAGTGGGGCGTTGCGCCGATGAAATCACCGAAGGTGGACATCGTCGAGGTGTGGAACGGTCCGGGACGCCGCGACGGCGTGCTGACCCCGGTCGAGCCCCGGCACAACGGATTACATCCGTCGCCGAGCGCACTGGCCTTCGAACACTGGTATTTCGACGCCCATCTCGATACGGGGCACGTGGTGGTCGGCTTCCTGATCAAACGCAGGCCCGAGGATCTGCCGTTGGCCCGTCCCTGGGTGGAGATGATGGTCTACGCGCCCGACGGCACCCTCCGTCAGGTGTCGCAGCGCTACCCGCGTTCGGCGACCTCGTTCTCCGCCGACTCCTGCGACGTGCGCATCGGCGCCAACACCGCGCGTACCGAGTACCGCGCCGACGGAGCGGCCACCCATCACCTGTCGATGGCCGAGGGCGACCTCGTCTTCGACCTGCAATTCCACAACGAAGTGCCGAGCTGGATGCCGGGCAAGGGCGAAACCCGTTTCGGCGCCGCGGATTCCTTCGGCTGGATGGTCGGGGCGCCGCGAGCCCGGGTGACGGGCGCGATCGACATCGACGGCGTGCGCCACGAGGTCACCGGACGTGGTTATCACGACCACAACTGGGGCGTCGGCGACATGAAGAAGATCATCGAACGCTGGCACTGGGGTCGGTTGTATGTGGAGGACTACTCACTGTTGTTCGCCTCGGTGCTGACCCAGCAGCGCAGCGGCGGCCACGAGATCAACCCGCTGATGCTCGCGCACCACGCCGAGATCGTGCTGTCGACCGGCGAGACCAGGCTCACCGAGGGGCCTGCGCGCTTCGATGTCACCGCGGGACGAACCTATCCCGAGTGGGTCGAACTGCACGTGCCGGGCCGGCTCGATCTGCGATTGGACGTGGTGCGAGTCATCCATGCCCACGACCTGCTCGACGATCTTCCGGTGGTGCGATCGCGCCTGATCAAGCCGCTGATGCACCGGCTGGTCGGGCACCCGGGCTACTTCCGGTTCGAGTCCACCTTCGACCTGAGCGTGCGCACCGATTCGGGGCCGCAGCGGCGCACCGGTTCGACCCTGCACGAACTGGTCGCGCTGACCTGACCGGTGACTCGCCTCGCGGCCTGTCCGCCGGCGAATGGAGTCGATCGGTTCAGGATTGCTTGCTGGTGATGAATCGGAAGAACTCGCGGCGTTGCTCCTCGGAGGGCACGGGAAGGTTCTGGTTCCCGTGGACGAAGCCGATTCCGGCGAAGCACATCAGACCCGCCCGCATCTGTGCCTGTTCGGTCGAGAATCCCATGTCGACGAGGGTGTCGGACAGGGTGTGAAAGATGCGCTGATCCAGGGCTTTCACGGCTTCGGCCACCTTGGCGTTGGTCCGGGCCCAGTCCCGGACCGCGAGCTCGACCTGCCAGACCCGCTCCCCGGTGAGCAGCTCTCCCATGCGAGCCAGTCGCTGCTGCGGCGGGAGTTCCTCGAGGTCGTGGAATCCGCGGGCCGCGTCGTTGTGATCGGCGCACCAGGATTGTGCCGTGGTCTCGAGAAGTTGATCGATGCCGTCGAAATGCCAGTAGAAGCTGCCCTTGGTCACTCCGAGTTCGTCGCACAGGGTGGAGATGGTGATGGCGGCGACGCCTTTTCGCAGCAGCACGCCGAGTGCCGCGGTGGTCCAGTCCTCGACCCCGAGCCTGCGCGTCGCGCGGGCGGCAGCGGCCGCTTTGCGCTTGGACACCGGCGCGATCGGTCGCGGATCCCTGGTCCCTTCGGTCATGGCCGCCTTCCGTGTGCGCGTCACGGTCAGCCTATCGCGTGGCGCGCGGCGCACCGACGACGCGCAAGAGCTTGCTGCGCGCACAGTGCGGGGCCGGAAAAGCCGCGGGCTGTGCGGGTTGACCGTGGTCAATGTTCTGGCGGTTGTCGCGGCTTGTCGGGGGCCATGGCACCGCTCGGGCCCATCCGTCGAGGAAGCGCAGCAGTTCCGAAACCACCTCGGTGAGAAGGTCGTTCGGCTGAGGGTTGGTTGCCGGCGAACGGGCGGCGTAGCCGATCCGGCGGTTCGGGCTGATCTTCATCCCGCTGTCACGGCGGCCGGGTGGGGTGCAGGCGTTCAAGATGATCATTCCCGCGGTGCCCGAACCGCTCGAACCGACACCGCAGACACATGACGGTTTCGAATGGCTGTACGTGCTCAACGGCCGCCTGCGGCTGGTGCTCGGCGAGCGCGACCTGACATTGCCGCCCGGTGAGGCCGCCGAGTTCGACACCTCCTTGCCGCACTGGCTCGGCAGCGCCGACGGCGGTGCGGTCGAACTACTGATCCTGTTCGGCGTGCAAGGAATGCGTGCGCACGTGCGCGCCGACGCATCTGGGTCATCGCACGGCAAGGGGCATTGACGTGTGGTGCGCTCGAGGACTGCACGAGTCGGCTCGGACTCGATGTGCACTGTGGTGGCGCTCCGGCTCGTTCGACTCGCTGCTGTGAGCACGGACAGGCGTCGGCCTGTTCCATGTACCCCGTAGTGGGAGACAGGGTTCGATAGCGGGGAACGCTATGGTGAGGAATTTCGTATGCGAGGTCGGCGAAACGGTGTCTCGGTGTTGGTGACAGCGCTGGTGGCTACCGGAATCGGAGTGTCGGCGGCAACGCCGATCGCGAACGGGGAGCCGTCCGGTCGCACGGAGACGGTGTACTCGACGTCCTCGCCGGTCACGTCGGTCATCGCGTCGAAAGTCACCCTCGCGGTGCCGTTGCCCGCGGGTAGCCTGCCCCATCCCCAGGCGTGCGACACCCTGTCGTATCTGCGGTGGCGAGCGGTCGACGGGCCCCGGTCCTCGTCCGACGCCGAGCGGGTGCTGGTCGCGCAACCCGGCGTCTTCGAGGGCGCGGGCGCCTTCGACAGTGTTGCGCGCAACACCGTCGCGCGGGCCGCCGAGTGGGGGCGATACATCGAATTCTGGGCGTTGGATCGGCGGTCGAACTGCCTGGAGGACCACACCGGGGTGACCGCCGCGCTACGGACCGGATCGTTCGACACCGCGGCGGACTACTACTTCCACGGCGCCGAGGCCGACGGTCGCCGGTTCGGCGGGTACGCCGAGGGCGAGGCCACCGCGTGGTTGCGAGATCAAGGGCTCGCACAGACTCTGCGCGACGAATACGACGTGCTGCGCATCGAATTCCCCGACCAGGCGGTGCGAAAGCGCAAGGTGCTGTGCGGCGGGCACTCACTGGGCGGGTTCGTCACCGGCTATTTCGCGGGGTGGGACTTCGATGGAGATCCGGCAACAACAGACGACGCCGGATACAACCAGTGCTCCGGCTATTTCGCGCTCGACACCACCATTCAGGCCGGATCGAGCCTGCGTGGCTTGCAAGTTCCCGAACTCCCCGCGCCGATCGCCGCAGTAGCGGAAACCGTTTCGCTGCAACTCGATACGGCGCTGCCGGTCCTACGCCTGCCCGCGGTGATCAACCCCGAGACCACCAATCTGCTCGCCTTGGCCGGTCTGGCGGCCCGGCTGAACCCCGACGGCGTCAACGACCTCGTCCGACGCCTTCCCGACAATCCCAACATCGCCGCGACCCTGCGAACCCTGCTCTCCCAGAACGCCGCGATGTTCGCCACCGGTCACCCGGATGTGCGTCAGCTGAACGCGACCAACGAAGCCGTGCTCGGCGCGATCCTCGACGACAACTCCCAACCACTCGGATTCCTGCAGGCCAGCGTAGGTTTCGTGACCGGCGGCCCGATCGGTCCGAAATCGTTCCCCCTTCCGGACTCGATCGCGCTGAGCCCGCACGCCATGGGCATGTTCGGCGACGCGCCGAAGATCTCGCCGACCCTATATCGCCCCGACACTCTCTATCGCTGGGCGGACTACGACGACACCGCGGATCTGGCCGGCCCCTACACCTCGGCCGGCAGTGAGGTGACAGCCATCGGCGAACTGGCCCGCAGCCTCTGCGAACCACCCCTCGACTTCACCGAATGGTATTTCCCCACCCGCCTCACTCTCGACATCCAGCAGACAACAGCGCCGTCCTACGCCGCGCATCACCTTCACCTCGACGGCGTCGATCGCAACCCCATCCTGACTTTCCGTAGCAGTGGCGGTATTCCGGTCGCCGACTCGGGAAGCCCCCGCGACGAGGTGATCCACCTGCCCGGCTACAACCACATCGACGTGCTCACCGCCGCGGCTCGCCAGAACGACGGCCGACCCGAGGTCGTCTCCACCCGCCTCGCCGAATTCGCCACCGGCACTTCGTAGTGGCGCGCGAGCAGCGATCTCGCCGTCAGCGACCGATACTCGCGCCGGTGGTCTCCAAGATCGTTTCCGCGACCAGGCGCGGGTTGTCGACCATCGGGACGTGACCGACGCTGGGCAGGATCCGGTAGTGCGCGTCCGGTAGCCGTTGCTGGGCGACGGTGCCGTAGATCTGCGCAGGCAGAATTCGATCGTGCTCGGACCAGGCCAGCGTGATCGGGCACGGCAGTGGGTCGAGCGGGGCGATCTGCTCGTCGGTGCCCAGCAGGTCTGCGGTCACCGTGCACTCGAGCAGGTCGCGAGAGATGTCGAGGGCGGCTGCGTGGGTGGCGCGGTCGCCCCGAACCGCGATGTCGCGCAAGATGATCCGGCGCACCAGAGGTGAACGCAGCGCCAGTGGCGTCACCGGACGGCCCAGCTTCGCGAGTGTCAGTGCGTGCGCGATCCTCCCGGTCGACGCCGAATGGCTCGCGCTACCCGAGTCCCAGAACCCGGCCGGGGACAAGGCGCAGACGGTGACAGCGCGGCCACGGCGCGCCAATTCGATCGCCATCCAGCCGCCCAACGAGTTTCCGGCGATATGGACCTGGTGCAGGCCTCGCGCATCGAGGTCGCGTTCGACGTTGTCCACGAGGTGCGCGCATCGCGTCGGCCGCTCCACCGCGGGGGGCCCGTCGCGATGGCCGAGCGCGGTGGGGCTGATGATCTCGTGATGGGGGGCCAGCAGCGGCACCACCTCGGCCCAGGCGCGCGCCGACATCGTGACGCCGTGCAGGAGTAGCAGCGGAGTGTTACTGGTGGACATAGCAATCCTTCGGATCGGTGAGGCACAACGCGGGTTGTCGGGCGGCGGTGTCGCGAGGTGGTTGTCACGGTGCCCGCAAGTCCATCCGCTCGTTCATTGTCTAGACGGCGAAGGTGAGGCGGCTGGGGTTCAGGTAGTCGCTCGGGTCGTGCATCAGGCGCAGTTCGGGGCGCGATGATGCCGGGAGGCGGGCGAATTCGCTGTGCAGCGGGGTGTCGTAGGTCGCGGCGCTCGCGGTGAGGCCGGGCAACCAGTTGTCGTGATGGCTCGGGACGAACACGGACGGGGCGAGTGCCTCGATATAGGTGCGGGGGTCGCGCATGCCGTTGGTGATCTGGTTCAGGCCCTGGACGGCGCCGATCTGCACGTCGGTGGGCGGTAGACCGGCGAGGACATCGAACACCCCCGGCGCCTTCTCGGTGAGCGGTCCGGCGGAATCGTGCCATGCCAGGGCAAACCCGGGGACTCGCAGTTGATAGAGCAGCGAACCGCCTTCGGCGTCGCCCAGCCGAGGCAGGTTTTCCAGTACGCCCTCGAGGGTCGGCGGATGCTTGACGATGGTGCACAGCTCGGGCACCGGGAAGAACGGCGACGAACTACGGTCGGGCGCGGTCGGTGCCGAATGCAGGTGCCGGACCGCCGTCACCTCGACCGCGCCGACGGTGAAGTCGTGCCGCTCGCCGGGCACGGTGAGCTCGCTGCCGAGCGCGACGGTCTCGAACGTCGGATCACTCACCTGCGCGCGGATGTTCGCGCAATGCTCGGCGGTGCCGTACACCACCGCACCGCAGGCTTGCGCGATCCGGCCGGCGTCACCGGCGTGATCGAAATGGCCGTGTCCGATCAGGATCGCGGCCGGTGCGAGGTCGGCCAGATCCTGCGGCGTCGCGGGGACATAGCCGCTGCTGGTGATCCGCGGTACCCACGCGTCCAGCAGCAGTACCGACCCCCCGATGGCCAGCGCGTAGGTGGTGCACCCGACCCACGACAGCGCCACCCGGTCGGCGCGCACCTGACCAGCGTCGTCGACCAGGTCGTCGCCGAAGAACCGCCGCCGCGCCGCCACGGTGCGTGGTGCGCCCGATTCCGCGCCGGCCTCCAGCTTTCCCGCCAACAAGACCGCCGCGGCGCCCAGCGCCGAACCCAAAATCGTGCGGCGACCGATCGAGCCGCGTGGACGCGTGTTGAACATTCCGGTACCAGACCACGGAATCGGCATCAGGGCAAGGCCTCCACGGCCCGGGATCACTCGTCGGCTCTCAGGGCTCCGCGGTGGGCCAGGATGCCGCGTCGGTGTTTCGGGATACTCGGCGCAGCAGTGTCACGAGCGTTCGTCGCTCCTGCTCGTCCAGGCCTTCCAGCAGTCGGCGGTCTCGTTCTACGCGGCTGGGTAGTTCGGCGTCGACGAGTTCGCGGCCCGCGGCGGTCAGCTGTAGGAGCACCACTCGGCCGTCCAGTTCGAACGGCAGGCGTTCGAGGAGTCCGATCTTGGCCAGGCGGTCGGCGTGTTTGGTGGTCGCGGCGCCGCTGGTCATCGTTCGCGCGGTCACCTCACTGGCGCGTAGTGGGCGGTCGGCGCGGGCGAGGACGCAGAGGATCTCGAACTCGCCGCGGGTGACGCCTCTCGGTGCGAGAGCGCGGTCGAGTTGGTGCAACGCCAGTGCGCTGATCCGGTTGATGCGCCCGAGCACGTCGATCGTCGAGGTGTCCATCTCGGGATAGGTCCGGGCCCATTCGGCGCGAACGCCGTCGACGAAGTCGGGGGAGGTGTCGGGCATGCGCTCATCCTAGCGACTGGCCTCACACTATTTCAGATATGTTTTACAAGTAAAATACATTTAGGATAGACGCGTGCCTACTGCGACTCCCGACCTGCAGCACCCGACCGGCGCCACCTCCACCCGCCTGCGCCACTGCGGTGGCGCGCTGGCGCACTCGGTCTCGGCGGCCACGTGGCGGCGGGCGCTCGCGGTGCGGCCCGCCGACGCGACCGTGGCGGTCTCGATGCGCGTCGGCGCGGCCGCCGCGGTGGTGTTCGTCGGCTGCGGTCTCCTCGATCTGCGCCAGTACGCGGGCTTCGCGGTGCTCGGCGCGCTGGCGTCGGCGTTCGCGCGGCATGAGCCGATGGTTCGGGTCGCGGCCAAGGTCACCCTCGTCGGCGTGCTGCTGGTCGCCTTCGTCGGCGGCGGCGGGCTGCTCGCGCTCGCGCACGCGCCGATCTGGGCGCAGGTCGCGCTGATGGCTGTCGGTGCCGCGGTCGCGGCGGTGTCGGTGACCGCCTTCCGGATCACCGGGCCTGGTCCGGTGATCCTCGTTTTCGCGGCCACCGCGGCCGTCGGTTACGTCACCGCGTTCGGCGACGTCGTCCGGGCGTGCCTGGCCGCGGCGATCGGGGCCGCGGTGGGACTGCTGGCGCAAGTGGCGCCGCTGCTGGTGCTGCCGCTGGGGCCGGCCCGACTGGCGGTCGCGCGGGCGCTGTCGGCCGTGGCCGCGCTCGAGCGCGGCCACGCCGTCGAACCGGCCCGCGCCGCGATCGCACTGGCTCGGGAGAAGGTGGCGCTCAGCGGCGTTCGAGGACATGACTCGCGTCATCACCGTGACCTGGTCGCGCTGCTCGACGAGGCGCAAGGCGCGGTCGACGCCTGGGCGGCGGGGGACCCGACGCGATTGCTGGAGGTGGTTCGGCACGAGGCCGAACTGCGCAAGATCAAGCGTCGTAGCGTGATTTTCGACAGCGATGACATCGAGGTGTCCGAGCTGCCGCGGCCCGAGGGGTTCGTGGCGACCGGGCTGTCCGGGGCGCGCTCACGCGTGGTTCTCGGCAACGCGGCGCGAATCGGCCTCGCCGCGGCCTGTGCGGGATGGTTCGCCGCTGCGGCCGGACTCGACCATCCGCTGTGGGCGTCGATGGGTGCGATGGCCGCGATGCAGGGCGTCTCGTACGCGGTGACCGTGCAACGCGCGATTCAGCGTCTGCTCGGCAACGTCGCGGGCGCGGTGATCGCGGCGCTGCTGATCGCGGCCGGGCTCGGGTACTGGCCGACAGTGGTCGCGATCGTGGTGCTGCAAGTGAGCGCCGAACTGACGGCCACCAGGAACTACGCACTCACCTCGCTCTCGGTCACCCCGATGGCGTTGCTCATGGTCGGCCTCGGGGTCCACATCTCACCCGAGATCGGTGTCAGCCGGATCGTGGACACGCTGATCGGCGTCATGGTGGGCGTTGTCGTCGCGGCCGTGACCATCAGTCACTCGGACCGGCAGCATCTTCCGACAGCCACGGCGATCTGAGCGGAGAAGACCGCCCGGACGACGCGGCACGGTCGCGAGGATCTACGACCCGGCGCAGCCCCGCATCAGGGTGACGGCACCGAGGATCGGATCGCCTACCCGGCCGACGATGCCGGCACGGAATCATGCGAGGGCGCGATCGGCGCTGTGTGCGCAAGGCGGCGTCGGTCACGATCGGTGGCCACGATCAGGTCGGCGACCAGCAGGCCTTCCTCGTCCTCGTTCATCGGCACGGCGAGGTCGCGTCCGTCGGGCCCCAGGATCCGAGCGACGCCACTGCCGCCGCGAAGCACGCGCCGTCGGCCCGCGTCGGTGGCGACGGCCTCCCAGCCGGCCACCGGCACTACCGCCGTCGGAGCGATCACATAGCTTCGGCTCGCGCGGGCGTACCGGCGGCAGGCATCGGTACTCGATTCCGGCCCTTGCGCCCTCGCTTCGCCCAGGTGCAGGGTGAATCCCGGCCAGGAGGCGATATGGATCTGCTCGCGAGCCTGATGCATGTCCTCGCACACTCCGGGGAGGAGATGGTCCGTGCCGCCGAGGACACCCACGCGGCCGATTGAGGTGTCACGCAGCAGCGGACGCCGAACCGCCGTGCCGAAGACGGTGCGTTCCAGCGCCGTCGGCAAGGCTTTGCGGGAAACATCGATCTCGCCCTGATCGTCGATCAGCGCCTGGGACATGAACACCTGTTTGCCGGCACTCTCGGAAAAGCCGAGGCCGACGTGGATGCCCCTGCGTCGCGCGGCATAGCGAATCGCGCGCAGCTCCGGTCCGTCGGCGGTCATCGAATTCGCCCGGTAGCGGGCCAGGATGTCGCCGTCCCATTCCACGGCGCGCAGCCACATCCACCACGGGAAACCGGGAACGAACGTCTCGGGGAAGGCCACCAACCGCGCACCCTGATCCGCTGCCGACTCGATCAGTGTAATGACCTGATCCACGCCTTCGGACAGGTTCAGCCATCGGGGCGCGGCCTGCACCGCTGCCACTCGCACCCTGCTCGACATAGTTCTCCTCGTTCCCACCTGTGACACGTTGCTGCAGGAAGGACACGCGGCTTCGCGAGAACTCACGCACCGAACGCTGAGACACCGGTCACCGTGTGCTCGTCACGGGCACACGGTGACCGGTGTCGGCAGACTTCTCGGCGCTGGTGTGTGTACAGCGCCGAGCGAGTCGGCGCGTGGGTTGTCGGCTTCTCAGGACGACCGGGTTCTGTCGAGGTAGGCCTGTCGTTCGCCCGGATCGAACGCGCCGTAGTCGGCACCACCGACGAATCGTTTGAGGTGCCACATGATCTGCGCGGGGATGATTTCCTCGAGCAGGCCGATCGGGGCCAGGTAGCGGGGCACGGTCACCTCGCCTCGCCCGTGGGTGGCGCTGTCGATGATGGCCGCGGCGACGGTTTCGGGTGTGAGGGTGGGTTGCAGGCGTAGGCGGACACCGGCTGTCAGGTCCGTGTGGGTGGCGGCCGGCATGATCGTGGTCAGGGTGACGCCGGTGCCCGCGAGTTCGGCGCGGATCGCCCGCGAGAGGGCGACCACTCCGTACTTCGACGCGCAGTAGGTCGCGATACCCGGGGTGGTGACCTTGCCCGCCATCGACGACACGTTCACGATGTGGCCTCGACCGCGCTGGATCATGGCGGGGAGGGCCAGGTGCGTTCCGGTCAGTACCGCGCCGAGGTTGATCGCGAGCTCGCGTTGCAAGGCGGCGAGGTCGTGGTCGACGAAACGTCCCATGAGCTGGATTCCCGCGTTGTTGACCAGCATGTCGATCGGCGCTCGTGCCGACGCGACCTGAAGGAAGTCCTGGAAGCAGGCTTCGTCGGTGACGTCGAGGTAGTGAGCGTGGGCGCCGAACGCGTCGGCGGTTTCCTGCGCGGCGGCGAGGTCGCGATCACCGATCCAGACCGTGGCCCCGCGGCGGGTCAGTTCCGCGACGGTGGCGCGTCCGATGCCGCGGGCGCCGCCGGTCACGCACACGGTGGCGCCGTCGAGTTCGATCACAGCGGACTGCCCACGGGATGGCGCAGGGCGAAATAGGCGATGAGACGGATGTCGTCGGCCCCTTTGAACAACAGTGCGCGACCGAGATAGACGCCGGGCGTCAGTTCCACGATCTCGTCGCGGGTCTTGCGGATCGGGAAGGTGCGCACGCCCGGGTTCTTGTACCGCGGCACCCCGTAGTCCAAGGCGCGCACTGTGACTCGCGGTTCGATGAGGCCACGGTCGACGGCATGGTCGAAAGGGAACCCCTCGGCTTCACCGTCGATCATCCGGAGTCCGAGGTAGCCGAAGGTGACGATGGGCATCGCCAGCAACGCGATCGGGGACAGGCGGTTCACGCCCGTCCCGGCCGCCAGATCGAAGGATTTGCCCCGCCATGTCGGGTCGAGCTTCATGAGCTGGTTGGCGAGCGCGGCTTCGGGAATGCCGAACAGTTTCCCGACGATCTGGCCCTCGAGCTTGCCGTCCAGATCGCGGGGCTCGACGCCCGCACCGAAGAGCTGTGCCAGCCCGTCGTGGTCGTCTCGGCTCCCCAGCGCGCGGATGTAAGACCAGGTCTCGGTCCGTGCCCGCGTCGGGCTGTGCTCGGCGAGCGCGCGGAGTTCGCGCAGCATCACGTGTGCGGTGGGCCGGTGGCCTTCGGCTGCGCCGGACTCGGCGACGCCCCTGAGTTCTGTGGTCATCACAGCTCCAAATCTGGTACGGAATAGTACCTATATCAACTGGTACGTCACTGTGCCAGAATGGCTCGGGGGCTGTCAACGGCGAACCGACTGCCGGGGAGGTGGGAGAATGCTGCGCGTGTCCTCAGCCGGTAAACGCAGTTACGGGGGAGAGTCCGCACCGGATCGCGTTCGGCGCAGGCGCTCTCAGCTGATCGACGTCGCCCTCACGGCGATGGCCGAGAACCGGTGGCGCTCCGCGACCGTCGCCGGGCTCTGTGTCGAGGCGCAACTCAACAAGCGCTATTTCTACGAGAGTTTCCCCGATCTCGACACGCTGGCGAGTGCGGTGATCGATGAGGTCTCGGTGGAGGTCGGTCACGCCGCTGTCGCCGCCTACGTGGCGTCGATCGAGCTTCCCCTCGCGGACCAGGCGCGCGCGGCGGTGGACGCGGTGGTCGACGCGCTGGGTACCGACCCGCGCAAGGCCCTGGTCCTTCTCGGCGGCGTGGCCGACAGTCCTACCGCCCACGCTCGGCGCAACGACGCGATGCAGGGGCTCACCGCCATTCTCGTCGGCCACGCCCGCAGTGTGCACGGGGTCGAGCTCGAGGACGACTCGCTGGCCTCGACCGCTCCGGCCTTCGTCATCGGCGGAACCGCCCAGGCGATCCTGTCCTGGGCGGACGGGTCTGCGTCCATCGACCGGGCTCGGCTCGTGGAGGACATCGCCTTGTTGTGGCTCGCGTTGGGGGAGAGCGCGGCGGGTATCGCCCGCGCGAGACTCGAAGCGGCGGGGCAGCGCTGAGTTCGATCCTCGACGACGTCGTTCGATGGCGAGCGTGTATCGGGGACTGATCGGGCCGACGGGTGATCGAACCCGCCGTTCGGCTGATGCAAAGAGAGGATTTGCCTTACATTGCGTCAATGGTGGATATGAACGACCCGCGCCGGTTCGTCGTGATCGGGGGCGGCTTGGCGGGCCTGGCCGCCGCGGTCTGGCTGGCCGAGGCCGGTAAGCAAGTGACCCTGCTGGAGCGTCGAGCCCGCTTGGGGGGCCGCACGCAGGCGATGCACGTCGGCGAAGTGAACGACATCCCGGACAACGGCCAGCACGTGGTGGCCAGTGGATATCGCAGCCTGTGGCGATACCTGGACAGCGTCGGCACGCGCCAGTTCGTGGAGTTTCCGGGCGCGGGGAGTCTGCGCTGGCCGGGTGGGCGCGCGGTGATGTTGTACACCAAGGGATTCGGGGCGTGGCGCACACTGATGGGGGCCCATCCCGATGCCGGTCCGCTGGAACGGTTGCGTGCGTTGCGGTCCTCGCTGCTGCTGGTCCGGCAGGCACTGTGGCAGCCCGAGGACCTCGCCGACATCACCACCGAACAGTGGTTCCAGCGCGTCGGAATGCCGGCGAAAGCGCGTGAGGCCCTGTGGGATTGGCTCGCCCTCGGCATCGCCGCGGAACCGGTGGACAGGGAGTCGGCGAAGGTGTTCGCCGACGTGCTGGCCACCGGGGCGCGGATCGGGATGCAGGACCGGGTGGGCGTCACGATCGGCTACCCCACCGTGGACCTGGACACCCTCTTCATCGCCGGCGCCGAGAAGGCGTTCGAGCGGTACGGGGTCGACGTGCGCTTCCGGGCGGTGGCCCGCAAGATCGTCATCGCCGACGGCCGGGCCACCGGTGTGCAACTGGCGGACGGTTCGACGATCGAGGCCGACGCGGTGATCTGCGCGGTCCCGAACTCCAACATCGGCGGGCTGCTCGACGACCTGCCCGAACACGCCGAAATCTACGCTGCCGCCGACAAACTGGGCGTCACCCCGATCGTGAGCACGAACCTGTATCTGGACCGGCCGCTGAAGACGAAGTCGGCCATGGAGGCGCTCATCGGCGGCACCGGCGTGATCGATCAGGTCTTCGACCGTCAGCGCATGCACAACCGAGACCCCGACGGCACCTGGCTCTACTGCTTGACAACCAGCGGCGCCTACGAGCAGATCCACAAGAGCAACGAGGAGATCGTCGCCGAGCAGATGGACCTCATCCGCCGCTACTATCCGGAAGCCGCCGAGGCGAAGGTGGTCACCGGCCATGTGGTGAAAATGCCGAAGGCCACCTTCTCGCAGGTCCTCGGCACCGACAGCCTGCGCCCCGGGCAGCGCACCTCGGTCCCGAACCTGATGCTGGCAGGCGACTGGACTCGCACCGACTGGTCGGCGACGATGGAAAGCGCCGTCCAGAGCGCCGAACGCGCCGTCGAGGCGCTCCTCGACCTGCCGAGGTAGAGCCGCACCCGTGACGAGTTTCCCGGCGTCCACCCCGCGTAGGGCCGTACTCTGTTGAGTGCCTGCATGTTTGGTGGCCGTAGCCCGTAGGATGGAGCCTGATGGACCACACGGACCCTTTCCCTCGCCCTGTTCCAGTCACGGTGCCGAAGCTGCTTGTGGGCTTAGGGTCAGCGTTGGTTGTCGCCGCGGCGATCGCATCCTTCACCTTCACCTCCACCCTCGCGCGGGTGGCGGGAGTTCCCGAGCACCTGACCTGGTTGTGGCCGGTCGTGGTGGGGCTTACCGTCGCACTGGTCGCCTGCACCTTCATCACGCTGGTGGGTATTCGCGACGAGCGGGCTACGTCGCTGGTGCGGGTGTACGAGTTGCTACTCGTCGCCGCGGTGCTGTCCAGTATCTGCGGGAACCTCCTGTCCATCTCGCGCGATCCGATCGAGATGGGGACCCTCGGGACCGCGATCGTGGTCTCCGTTCCCCCGCTGTGCCTGATGATCTGCGTGGGTAACTACCTGCTGCTCACCGCGGTCGTTCCCGTCCGCATCGTGGCGGCGATCCGGGAGGACGACTGGCGACTGCGGGTCCTCGGCATACCCAGCACGCCCGGGCCGTCGAGAGACCCCGGCCCCGCCCACGATGACGCCCCCTCCTGGTGGGACCAGCATCGCAGCGAGGCGAGGACCCCACCGACGACACCGAAGGCGCGGACCTAGCCGCACATTCCGGCGCGCAGGTAGCTTGCGAAGTCGGTCCTGTCGGCGTTCGGCGCCGACAGGACCGGGTTCTACCCGCAGTTCCGTTCGTCGGATCCGTCGCCACAATCGTCGTCGCCGTCGCACAGCCACTGTCGCTGAACGCATCGGTCGTTGTCGCAGCTGAATTCGTTCTGCTCGCACGACAGTGTGCCGCTGTGGCATTCACTGCGGGCACCGCCGGGGCCGAATTCGAAGGAAACCAGCGTTTCTGTGCCGACCGGGGCGGCGATGTCGGCCACGGCCGGTGCCGACACCAGCGTCACCCATATCGCGGTGGCGCCTAAAGCTGTTGCGAGGACGGAAACGACACGCATGAGGAACCCTCCCTACTGAGATCGGTCTCTTCGCGGACGGAACTTCGGTCTCGCGCAAACGATCGTGCGCTCCCGATCTGCCCAGGATCGCATACGGCGTCGCCGGATCGGCGCAGGTCTGAGCCAATTTCCGCGGGTCACCGGTGACGAGATCATTCGTGGTCGGGGGTGGTGGTCGTTCGTTTGCGGCGCGGAGTCGTTTGTTCGATGCGCGGATCCTCGTTCACCGCATAGCGTTTCACGTACTCGGACAGGAACGCCTGTACCGTCGCGGTGGCCGGGATGGCCAGCAGCGCACCGACCGCTCCGAGGAGCGCGCCACCGGCCAGCACGGACAGCAGAGCGATCGCGGCGTTGACGTCGACGGTGCGCGCGGTGATCCGCGGCTGCAGCAGATAGTCCTGAAACCACTGGTAGACGACCGCGAACAAGACGATCCACACCGCGTCCAGCGGATCGACCGTCAGCGCGACGAACACCGGAACGATCGCGGCGATGTAGGTGCCGATGGTCGGGATGAACGCGGAGATCACGCCGAACCACACACCCAAGGCGATGGGATTGGGCAGGGCGAGGATCGACAGGAACACCGCGTGCACGACCGAGGAGACGATCGCCAGCAGCACCCGCGAGAACAGGTAGCCGCCGGTCTTGTAGATGGCGAGGTCCCAGGCGTGCAGGAAGGTCTGTTGACGGGCGGGCGGCAGCAGCGAACACACCGTGCGCCGCACCCGAGGTCCGCCGGCGGTGAGGTAGACGCTGAACAGCGCGATGGTGAGGACCTGGGCCAGACCGCCCAGGACCGTGGTCGACACACCCCAGGCATTGTCGGCGGCGGTGTGCGCGTAGCTCTCGATCAGATCGGACTCGTGCAGCAGCCGTTCACTGAGGTCGTGCGTCGTGAAGTGCTGACCGAAGGTCCGATTGATCCAGTCGACGCTCTCGTCGAGCAGCCGTGGCGTCTCATGGGCCAGGTTGGTCGCCGTCTCCACCAGCAACGTCACCAGCGAGGCGAGAAAGGCCAGCACACAGGCGAAGGTGCCCACGAACACCGCGCCGGTGGCGAGTCCGCGCGGCACCCCTTTTCGCACGAGCAGCCCGACGGCCGGTTCCATCGCCAGGGAGACGAAGAACGCCACGAACAGGATGACCAGCAGGCCGGTCAGTCGGTGGAACGCCCAGTCGGCGAGCAGGAACACGCCGAACAGCGCCAGTGCCAGGACCATCGCCCGCGGCAGCCACTTCGGCATTCTGGTACTCGCGGGCGCCTGCGCAGCCTTGGCCTGGGGGTCGATGTCCACAGCTCCCAGTGTTGCGCGGGTCCGGCCCATTTCCCGGCACCGACGCGGTCTGTCGCGGTCAGTCCAGGGTGATGCCGAGTTCGGCGGCGAAGGTCTTGATCATGTGCTGCACGCCGATCTCGTTGCGGCCGATGATCATGTGATCGTGTTGGCCACGGCGCACGCCTTCGCCGCACTGGGGCAGCATGGCGAAGTCCTCGTCACGAACGGCGGCGTGCACCTGGGAGTAGATCTCGTCGTAGACGGCACGTTGCTCATCGGTGGTCGCGGGGGTTCTGGCCATCCAACTGTGACGCACGGTGCAGCGGGTAGGCGCCCCGTCGGGCAGCATGTCCAGGACCTCCACGCCGACAGGGCTGTTGGCCAGGATCAGGTTGGGATAGATCCAATAGATGACGCCCATGTTCATCAGGGGGTCCCACGTGCCGGTGGGGTCGGCGTCGAGGGTGGTGATCCAGTTGAACGGGAACCCCATCCGATGATGGCGGCCGAACTCATCGTGGGTGGACGTGTCGGCGACAGTGTTCTGTCCGATCACGCTCTCGCCGTGGACGAACGGGAAGTGGTAGCTCTCGGCGAACGCTTCGAGTGCTCCCTTCCAGCTGACCTCGGACCTGAACTCGCGATCGTCGTGGTAGCCGTAGGAGGCGTAATCCAGTTGTGCCAGTTCGGGTCCCATCGCACCGAGGTGAGCGTCGATGTCGATCGAGCCCTCGGCCGAGAGCACGGCCCAGATGAATCCGTGACGTTCCTGGCTGGGCAGTTCCACCAAGCCGTAGTCGCCGCGTTGCATCCCGGTGAAGCCTGCCTTGCCCGGCACCCCGGCCAGTTCGCCGGTGTTGTTGTAGGTCCACGCGTGGTAGGGGCAGGTGAATCGGGTGGCGTTGCCTGATCCGCACGCCGGTTGCGCGCCACGGTGGCGACAGTAGTTCAAGAACACGTGCGCGGCCCCCGCGCGGTCACGGGTGACCAGCAGCGAGTCGCCCAGCACCGAGCGCACGACATAGTCGTTCGGCTGTGGGATCCGAGCGGTGGGCACGACCGCCAGCGGCGTGCGGCGCAGGATCTGTGACTGCTCTATTTCGGCGATCTCGGGATCGCGGTAATAGTGCAGCGGGACACGCAGTGTGGATTCGGCCATGTCGGTGGTCCGGTCGAGTACCAGGCGTAGTGCACGACGGGTCAGGTCCTGGGTCAATCTGGCCTTCTCGGGCGGAGCGGGGGTCGTCATAGACCTGACCATACAGATAGTCAGATATGTATGGTCAAAAGTTGGGACATTCCCGCGTCCGAGCGCGCCCCGATAGGGTCACCGAGGACAACCGTCCACCGAGAAGAGGTCTGATGCGCACGCACGGATGGTCGGGTACCACCCCGGGCGACGACGACGAAGCGATCGAGCGCATCCTGGCCGCCGCCCGGACCGCCATCCAACGTTCCGGCGGTGAGTTCACCATGGCCGAGATCGCCCGCGACCTCGGCGTCACCCGCCAAACCGTCTACCGGTACTTCGCCAACGCCGATGCGCTCCTGGCCGCCACGGCCCTGGCCGAGGCCGGGCGATTCCTCGACGTCCTCGCCGCGCACCTCGACCAGATCCGCGACCCCGCCGCAGCCGTTGTCGAGGGCATCGCCTACACCCTCGAATGCCTGCCCGAGGACCGCTACCTCGGATTGCTGCTGACCCCCGGTCGCGCAGGCGCCTTTTCCGCCGGGGTCACCTCCGACCCCGCGCTCGCCTTCGGCCGCTCCATCCTCGAACGTTTCGCAGTCGACTGGGACCACGCGGGCATCACCAGCGACCGCCTCGACGAACTCGTCGAGCACATGCTTCGTATCGTCCAGTCGTTCGTCCTCGACCCGGGGCGCCCACCCCGTCGCGGTGTCGAACTTCGCGCGTATCTCACCACCTGGGTCGCGCCGACCCTGCGCGCTCTTCAGTCGGCGGAGGCGTCTCGACAGCTTTAGTCGATGCCGAGTCCGCGCGCCGGGCATTCGAGTCCGATCGTTCTCGGCAGGTGTCCCCGTCGCTCGGGGAGGACCGACCGCGAGCGGCGGATGCGGGCGTTCTCGCTAGCCCCAGCCACCCCGTGTCGCGGGCATGTCGGCGCTGCCCGTTGCTTCCGGCACCACGCCGAGTACCTGGTGAATTCCGAGGCCGCCGTCCTCGAAGCCGAGGGCGGAGGCCGCCATGTAGAGCCGCCAGATTCGGGCTCGTCCGTCGCCGACGAGTGACACTGCCTGTTCCCAAGCGTTTTCCAGATTCGCGACCCAGTGGCGAAGGGTGCGCGCGTAGTGCTCGCGCAGGGCCTCGACGTCACGAACCTCGAATCCGGCGCGTTCCATGGCCAGCACGACTTCGCCCACGTCGACGAGTTCGCCGTCCGGGAAGACATAACGCCCGACGAAGGAACGTTTCTGGATGACGGAGCCGCCCGGTGAGGAGATGGCGTGATTGAGCAGCCTGCCGCGCGGGCGCAGCAGCGCGCGCAGGGTGTCGAAGTACTCGGCGGCGCGCGGGGAACCGACGTGTTCGAACATGCCGATCGAGGAGATGGCGTCGAACTCTTCGCCTTTGAGGTCCCGGTAGTCGCAGAGCCTGATCTCGACGCTGCTCGACAGCCCCGCCTCCGCCACTCGTCGGCGCGCGTGCTCGACCTGCGCGCTGCTGATGGTGACGCCCACGACCTTCGCGCCGTAGGTCGACGCCGCGTGCATCGCCATGGAACCCCAGCCGCATCCGACGTCGAGCAGGCGCATTCCCGACTGCTCGGCCAAGCCCAGTTTGCGGCAGATCAGATCGTGCTTGGCGCGCTGGGCGGCCTCCAGCGAGCCGTCGTCGGCCGGCACGAACCGCGCGCAGGAGTAGGTCATGCTCGGCCCGAGCACCAGTCGGTAGAAGTCGTTGCCGACGTCGTAGTGATGGCTGATCGCCGCCGCGTCACGACGTTTGGTGTGCAGCGGTCCGCGCTGCGGTCGCGCCTCCTCCGGTGGGCGGTGCGGGCGGCGGCCGAGGGCCCCGAGTCGGCGCGCGGCGCCGATGGCCTGCCACGCCGCGCCGACACCGAGACGGGCGTCGTTCGGCGCGGTCGACTGCAGTGCTCGAAGCATCGTGAAGATGTCGCCGTCGAGATCCACTGTGCCGGAGACGAATGCCCGCGCCAGGCCGAGTTCGCCGGGCGCCCACACCAGGTGGCGCAGCGCGTTCGCGGATCGGATGCGCATCGTGCCGAGGCTCTCGCCGTCGGGATCGATCGTGCTGCCGTCCCAGAATTCGAACCCCACCGCAGGGTGGGGCCCCAAGCTGGCTCGCAGCAGGGGTTCGAACGCGGCGGCGATCGTGGCCTTGTTACCCATTCGACCACTATGGTCCGCCTCGCGCCGCCCGGGCGGCAACGACGCGGGCCCGTGTCGGGTTCAGCCCACGAGGGACGGAAGGACCAGCTCTCGGTAGCGCTGTTTCATCGTCTCGATCACTTCGTGGCCGTCGGTGGCCCACACTGCGGCATTGAAGATCTCGACCTCGACGTCCCCGCGATAACCGGCGGTGCGCACCCATCCGCCGATCGTCGCGAAGTCGATGACGCCCTCGCCCATCATGCCCCGCGACAGCAGGGGATCGGCGGTCATCGGGTTCAGCCAGTCACACACCTGGTACGAGCTGATCCGTCCGGACGCACCGGCCCGCGCGATCTGTTCTTCCAGCGTCGGATCCCACCAGAGATGGAAGGTGTCGACGACGACCCCGACGGTCTCGGCCGGATAGGGCCGCGCCATCGACAGTGCCTGTGCCAGGGTGGAAATCACCGCGCGGTCGGCGCAGAACATCGGGTGCAGCGGCTCCAGGGCGATGCGGACGCCACGGTCGGCGGCATACGGGACCAGCAGGGCGAGTCGCTGCTCGACCCGCGCCCGCGCGGCGGCGAGGTCGCGGTCGGGAATACCGCCCATCACCATGACCAGTTCGCGGGTGGCCAGCGTGGCCGCGTCGTCGATGGCGCGGCGGTTGTCGTCGAGTGCCGCCCGGCCCTCGCCCGGCTCGGTCAGGAACCCGCCGCGGCACAGACTGGAGACCCGCAGCCCCGCGTCGGCGACGATCTTGGCCGCCGTGGCGACGCCGATCTCGTCGACCCGGTCGCGCCACAGCCCGATCGCGCCGAGCCCGGCGCGAGCAGCGCCGTCCACCGCCTCGGCGAGGGTCCACCGCTTGGTCGTCGCCGTGTTCAGCGACAGCGACCGGTACGGGTCGGCCAGATCGTAGGGCATGTGCTGTGCCGCGGCCGATGTCATGAGCCCAGTCCGTTCAGTTCGAGGTAGATCCGCATGCGGTGCGCGGCCAGTTCCGGGTCCGAGAGCAGTCCGGCCTTGTCCGCGAGCCGGAACAGCTCGGCCAGATGCGGTACGGATCGGCCGGTGGCCAGACCCGCCACCATCGAGAAGCCGGCTTGCCTGCCGTTGAGCCACGACAGGAACGCGATCCCCGTCTTGTAGTAATACGTCGGTGCGGCGAAGATATGGCGCCCGAGTGCCTCTGTGGCGCCGAGGATTTCCGCGGCACGTGCCGCGTTGCCGTTGTCGAGTTCCTGCAACGCGGTCGATGCGGCGGGGTAGATCGCGGCGAAGATGCCGAGCAGGGCGTCCGAATGCCCTTGTGCGTCACCGATGATCAGCTCGGGGTAGTTGAAATCGTCACCGGTGTAGAGCCGTACCCCGCCGGGCAGCGCGCGGCGCAGCGCGACCTCGTGCGCAGCGTCGAGCAGCGAGACCTTGACGCCGTCGATCTTCGCTGTGTTGTTCTCGACGAGGGTGCGGAACGTGTCGGTGGCGGTGTCGATATCGGCGCTGCCCCAGTACCCGTGCAGTGCGGGATCGAACATGGTGCCCAGCCAGTGCAGGATCACCGGTCGATCGACACGGGACAGCAGTTTCTCGTAGACGTACAGGTAATCGGCCCTCGACCGCGCGACCCGCACGAGAGCCCGCGAGGCCATCAGGATCACCTGCGCTCCGGCCTCGGTCACCACGTCGATCTGCTCGCGGTAGGCATCGACGATCCTGGCGAGCCCCGCCGACCCGGACGGCAGGCCTGCGAGGTCGAGTTGATCGGTCCCCGCACCACAGGCGAGTCTGCCGCCCACGGATGCCGCTTCGCCGCCCGATCTGCGGATCAATTCCGCTGTCGCCCGCCAGTCCAGGCCCATGCCGCGCTGCGCGGTGTCCATGGCATCGGCGACACCGAGTCCGTAGGACCACAATTCGTGCCGGTAGGCCAGCGTCGCTTCCCAGTCGAGAACCGCGGGCGCACCCGGTGTGCTGTCCGCCGTCGCCAGCGGAATCACGTGCGCGGCAGCGAAAGCCACACGTGAGACGATCGGCCGTTTCGGTCGGGTCCACACGCCGGGCGCACCGAGAATGTACGGTTCGAGTCGGCCGTCGATGGGCAGCGCCACCGACACTCCGGTCGATGTCGCGGTCACAGCGTGACCTCCGGGATCTCGATCCGACGGCCCTCGGCGGAGCTGCGCAGCCCCAGTTCGGCCAGCTGAACACCGCGTGCGGCCGACAGCAGCCCGTAGCGGTGTGGTCGTTCGTTCACCACATCGGCGAGGAATTCCTCCCATTGCAGCTTGAAGCCGTTGTCGAGTTCCGCGTTCGCGGGGACCTCCAACCACTGATCACGGAACGGCTCGGTGACCGGAAGATCGGGATTCCAGACCGGTTTGGGCGTGTGCGAGCGGTGCTGGGCAACGCACTTGCGCAGGCCGGCGACGGCGGAGCCGTGTGTTCCGTCGATCTGGAACTCGACGAGCTCGTCGCGGTACACGCGCACCGCCCACGACGAATTGATCTGTGCCACCACGCCGTTCTCCATCTCGAAGATCCCGTAGGCGGCATCGTCGGCGGTGGCCGGATAGGGCTCGCCCCGTTCGTCCCAGCGCGTGGGGATGTGGGTTGTCGCCTTCGCGGTGACGGCCTCGACCTTGCCGAGCAGGCCCTCGAGAACGTAGTTCCAGTGACAGAACATGTCGACGACGATGCCGCCACCGTCTTCGGCCCGGTAGTTCCAGCTGGGGCGCTGGGCGGGTTGGCCGTCGCCCTCGAAGACCCAGTAGCCGAACTCGCCGCGTAACGACAGGATCCGGCCGAAGAATCCTTCGTCGACGAGCCTGCGCAGCTTCACCAGACCGGGCAGGTAGAGCTTGTCGTGGACGACTCCGGCGGTGACTCCGGCGTCGGCCGCCACCCTGGCGAGTTCGACAGCCTCGGTCAGTGTTTCGGCGGTCGGCTTCTCGGTGAAGACGTGCTTGCCCGTCTTCATCGCCGCCGCGAGCGCCTCGGCGCGGCGTGAGGTGACCTGCGCGTCGAAGTAGATGTCGATGGTCGGGTCGGCGATGACGGCGGCGGCGTCGGTGCTCCACTCGGCGATGCCGTGTTGTTCGGCGAGTTCGGCGAGCTTGGCGGCATCGCGGCCGACCAGGATGGGCTCGACCTGGACGCGGGTGCCGTCGGGCAGCAGCAGGCCACCGGCGTCGCGGAGGGGCAGGATCGAGCGCATCAGGTGCTGTCGGTAGCCCATGCGGCCGGTGACGCCGTTCATGGCGATGCGGAGCGTGCGCGGGGCAGTGGTGGAATCGGGCATTGGTCTGTGCCTCTTCTGATTTGCGTGGCTGACGAGCGCAGAGTGGGTCGTGGACGGCGTGGAGGGACCCGCACACGTCGAGTGGACAAGTCAGCGTCGGAATGCGCTTTCCAAGCTATGCTAGTCACGAAGTTCGGTCAACCCCCACGCGCACCGAGAGAACGAGGCACGAAGCCATGGCGGCTGTGAGATTGCAAGACGTCGCGATCCGGGCGGGCGTGTCCCAGGCGACCGCGTCCCGCGTGCTCAACGGCTCGTCGCGGGTCCCCGGCGAAGGCGTCGCCGACCGGGTTCGCGCGGCTGCCGCCGAATTGGGCTATGTGGCGAACGCGCAGGCCCAGGCCCTCGCGCGGTCGTCGACCGGGCTCATCGGACTGGTCGTGCACGATATCGCCGATCCCTACTTCTCCTCGATCGTGCAGGGCGTCCAGGCGGCGGCGCGCCGGGCGGGCAAGCTCGTTCTGCTGGCCAGTACGCAACGCGATTTCGATATCGAACGCGAGTCCGTGAGCACGTTCATCTCCCACCGTGCCGACGCGATCATCCTGGCGGGTTCACGGCAGAGCGGGGATCTCGACCGCGATCTGGAGAAGGAATGCGCCTGGTACCTGGAAAACTGCGGCAAGGTGGTCGTGATCGGGCAGCCGCTGTCCTTCGGTGCTGCCGTGGAGCCCGAAAACCGTTTCGCATCAGCGCAATTGGCGCATGCTCTGCTCGCGCAGGGGCACCGCGACTTCGCTGTCATCGGCGGGCCCGGCCATATCAGGACCGCGGTCGACCGGCGCAACGGCTTCGTCGAAGCCCTCGCGACACAGGGCGTGACGCCGCTGGTGGAGATCGCGGGCGACTTCTCCCGTGACGGCGGTTTCAGTGCCGCTCGTCGCCTGTCCGCCGCGTTGGATCTGCGGCCCGACCAGGTCGGTAGCGCGGCGCCCTGCGTCTTCGCGGTGAGCGACGTGATGGCGATCGGGGCGATCGCGGCGTGGCGCGAGCTCGGCCTCGCGGTCCCCGGCGATGTGTGCGTTGCCGGATTCGACGATATCCCCACGCTGCGTGACCACGTGCCCGGGCTCTCCACGGTCGCGCTGTCGCTGGTCGACATCGGCGAGCGCGCCGTCGCGCTCGCACTCGACGACTCGGCAACGGCGTCGCGGGCCCACGAATTCGCGCCCGGCCAGGTGATCCTGCGCGACAGTACCGTTTTCCGGCCCCTCTGACCTGCGGCGATTCGAAACCCTTGACACTGTGTGGCCGGTCACACTAGCCTCGGTCCCAGCGTCGGAAAGCGCATTCCCAGCGGGTGCAGTTCGAACCCGCTCCACTACTAGCTTGAGGACTCCAGATGGCGGTAATCACGTCCGTCGAGGCCGGTTCCCCTGCACCGAAAGTGACGCAACCCGTTCGCAGTCGGCGCCGGAAGCTCCCATCCCTATCCACTCTGTGGTCGACCGTGTGGCGGCCGCTCGCCCTGGTGTCGGTGCTCGTGGTCGCATGGTGGGCGGTCACGAAGTTCGAGCTCGTCGAGCCGTACATCTTGCCGTCGCCGGGCGATACCTGGCGCACCACCGTCGACAACTCGTCGTACCTGCTCGACAACACCTGGGTCACCACCTACGAGACAGTGGTCGGCTTCCTCATCGCCGCGCTGATCGGCGAAGCGGTGGCACTGGTGATGATCTACTCCCGCGGTATCGAGCGAACGATGTACCCGCTCATACTCTTCGCGCAGGTCATTCCGAAAATCGCGATCGCACCGCTGTTCATCGTCTGGCTCGGATTCGGCCCCAGCCCCAAAATCCTCGTCGCCGTACTGATGGCGTTCTTTCCGATCGTCATCTCCGGGATGGCCGGGCTGCGTTCGGTGGACCCCGAGATCCTCGAACTCACCTCCACCATGGGTGCGAGCAACTGGAAGACGTTCGTCAAAGTGCGTTTTCCCGCCTCGCTGCCACAGCTGATGTCCGGCCTCAAGATCGCCGCCACTCTCGCGGTCACCGGCGCAGTCGTCGGGGAATTCGTCGGCGCCAACGAGGGACTCGGCTACGTCATCCTGCAAGCCAACGGAAACATAGACACGGCAATGCTGTTCGCCGCGCTGATCATCATGTCGATGCTGGGCATCATCCTGTTCGCGATCATCGAGATCGCCGAGCAGTTCCTCATTCCTTGGCACGCCTCCCGTCGGTCCACGGCCTCGGTCGCAGGCGGGGCATGAGCATGTCGAAGAAGTCGTATTCGCGCCACAGCTGGAGAACTCGCATGAAATTCGGAACTCGCACACTCACGACGATCGGCGCCGCCGCGGTGGCCTCGGTCCTGGTATTGACCGGCTGCGGAAGCGGCGGCAACGACGCGAAGGCTCCCGGCACCGACGGCGAGACCACGGCGGTGTCGCTGATGCTCAACTGGTACCCCTACGGCGAGCACGCCCCGTTCTATTACGGGGTGCAAGAGGGCATCTTCGCCAAGCACGGCATCGATCTGAAGATCTCGGCCGGGCAGGGGTCGACCAAGACCGCGCAGGCCACCGGTTCGAAGCAGACCGACTTCGGCTGGGCCGATACCCCCGCTGTCCTGAGCAACATCGACAAGGGCGTCAAGATCAAGAGCGTCGGCGTCTTCTTGCAGACCACGCCGTCGGCGGTGCAGGTCTTCGCCGATTCGAACATCAGGACGCCGGCAGATCTGGCGGGTAAGACCATCGCCGTCTCCGCCGGCGACGCGCCGACCACGACCTTTCCGGTCTATCTCGACAAGGCGGGCGTCGCGGCCGATCAGGTGACCCAGCAGAGCCTCGATTCGGCGGGCAAGATGTCGGCGATGCTCGCGGGTCGCGTCGACGGGCTGATCGGGTTCGCGCACGACCAGGGCCCCACCATCGCGAACAAGAGTGGCAAAGAGGTTCGTTACCTGCGGTATTCGGATCAGGGTCTGAACTTCTTCAGCAATGGGCTGATCGCCAACGAGGCCACCATCGAATCCTCGCCCGAGTTGGTCCAGGCCATGGTGGACGCGACCAGTGAGGCCTTCGCCGCCGCGGTCGCGAAGCCCGAGGCCGCGGTCGCCGCGATGGAGGGCAAGGATCCGCAACTGCCACCGCAGCAGGTGCTGCTCCAGCAGTGGCAGCAGACCATCCCGCTGCTCAGCACGCCGGAAACCTCGGGTAAGGCGCCGGGTACCAACGCGGAACAGAATTGGCGGGCCACCGTCGAGGTTCTCAGCACGGCGAAGCTCCTCGACAAAGCCGAGGACCCCGCCAAGTACTGGGACTCGAAATTCACGCCCACCACCACACCGTGACCGGAGCAGGTGACGATATGAGCACACCCACCACCATCGCCCGCACCGAGACCGCGGTCGCGGTGGACAACCTGACCGTCCGGTTCTCGTCCAAACGGGGCGAGGTCACCGCACTGCACGAGGTGGATCTCCAGGTCCGCCGAGGCGAATTCGTATCGATCGTCGGTCCGTCCGGCTGCGGCAAGTCGACGCTGCTGAAAGTGGTCGCCGGCCTCACCGATCCGAGCGGGGGCAGCGTCGAACTCGGCGGCGCTCCCGTGCGGGGGCCCCAGCGCAATATCGGCTACGTCTTCCAGCGCGCCGCACTGCTGGAATGGCGGACCGTCCGCAAGAACATCCTGCTCCAAGCCGAGATGCGCGGCATGAACAAGCGGGCCGCCGCGGCCGAATGCGCGCGCCTGATCGAGATGACCGGACTCGGCGGCTTCGAGAACGCCCTGCCGCACGAGCTCTCCGGCGGTATGCAGCAACGGGTTTCGCTGTGCCGGGCCCTGCTGCACGAACCGGAAGTGCTGCTGATGGACGAACCGTTCGGCGCACTCGACGCACTCACCCGCGAACGGATGAATGTCGAGCTGCACCGCATCTGGCGGGAAACGGGCACCACGGTACTGCTGGTCACCCACTCGGTGGCCGAGGCCGTCTACCTCGCCAACCGGGTGGTCGTGATGAGCCCGCGGCCGGGCCGGATCATCGAACTGCTCGACGTCGATCTGCCGGCGCACCGCGATTACGCCACGACGATGGAAACCCCGGAATTCATCACCGTCGCCAACCGGGTCCGGGATCTGCTCGGCTCGGTGGCACAGGCGGACTGATCGTCGATCCCCGCCGGCTCGCTCGAGAGGAAGCCCACCGCGTGAGAGTCCTGGTCGCCCCGGACAAGTTCAAAGGAAGCCTGTCCGCGTCCGAGGTAGCGAGCCGATTGGCGCAGGGCCTGGCGTCGGCGGGGGTCGACAGTTACCGCATGCCGCTGGCGGACGGCGGTGACGGAAGCGTCGACGCCGCGGTCGCCGCCGGGTTCACTCCGCATCCGGTGACGGTGGCCGGGGCGGCGGGTACTCCGAGGTACGCACGGATCGCCGTGGGTGCGGGCACCGCCGTGGTGGAGGTCGCCGACACCTGCGGCCTCACCACCTTGCCGAACGGGCGCCCGCTGCCCCTGGACGCGAGCAGTCTCGGTCTGGGACAGGCCGTTTCGCAAGCGCTACGACACCACCCGCACCGGCTAGTCCTCGCCCTCGGTGGCAGTGCGGGCACCGATGGCGGGATGGGCCTGCTCGCCGCGCTCGGCTTCACGTTCGCCGATGCGAGCGGTACCCGACTGCGGGCGTGCGGGCGGAGCCTGGCTCGCGTCCACACTGTCGACTCGTCCCGAGTCGTGCGGCTGACCGGGATCGACATCGTCGTCGCCGGTGATGTCACCAATCCCTTGCTCGGGCCCGAGGGTGCGGCCGCTGTGTACGGGCCGCAAAAGGGCGCCACCGCCGCCGATGTGGGATTTCTCGACGCCGGCCTGAACAATCTCGTCCGAGCGTTCGCCCGCAGCGGCTACCCGGACGCGATGGCTGCCGCGTCGACAGCCGGTGCGGGGAGCGCGGGCGGAATCGGCTTCGCCGCGGTGCTGCTCGGCGCCTCGATCGTGTCGGGTGCCGAGTTCTTTCTCGACGTGCTCGAGTTCGATCGGCACCTGCCCGATGTCGACCTGGTGGTCACGGGGGAGGGCAGTATCGACGAGCAGACAGCGAACGGCAAACTGCCCACGGTGCTGGCCCGCCGCGCCCACCCCGTCCCGGTCGTCGCCGTCGCCGGTCGAAGCACACTGTCGCGGGACCAATGGGGTCCGGCGGGCTTCAGCAACGTCTATCCCCTCGGCGACTACACCGACCGGGATACCGCCGGTGACCCCGACCTGACCCGCCGGCTGCTGACCCGGATCGGCCGACAGATCGGCCGCACCGCGGCCGTACCGCGGTGCGGGCCCCCGTAATTCAGGGCGTGCGCGTCGCGAGGGCGACCGGCATGGTGGAACCGTGAACAAGCTCGCGGCGTCGACCGCTCTCGGTATCTTTCTGCTCGCATCCGCCCTCGGCACGGGCACCGCGCACGCCCAGCAGCCGGTGGCCGACAGCGGCTCATCGAGTCTGGACGTGCTCTGCAGCCCGGTCGGTGGCCTGCTGGTCGCGGTCGGCAGCGCCGAGAACCGGTTCGGTCCGTTTCTGAGCGTGGTGTGCCTCAACCGTTGACCAGGGCCCGGTAGCGCCGGGATCTCGGCGTTCCGTTGCTAGCGGTCGAGCTGTTCGCGGACGAACGCCGCGGCATCGTCGCGGTTGTCGTTGACGAAGTACGCGACGTGGCCGTAGGTCAGGGCGTTGCCGAATCCGGCGGCCGGGTCGCCGCCCTGACAGACGCGGTCACCGGCATGGCAGTAGTCGCGCAGGCGGTCTGCGTAGTCCGCCAGCGCACCGGCCGGCAGCGGGCGCAGACCCGACAGCGCGGGATCGAAGCTGCCGCGGTTGTAAGGTTCCGCGCCGTTGAACAGCGGGCTGCCGAACAGCGCGATCGCGTCGATGCGCGCGGCCGCCTGCTCGGTCAACGCGGTCGGTGCCCGCAGGGTGGTGCCGATGACGCTCGCGCCCTGCGAGTAGCCGAGCAGGACGAGCCGCTGGTCGGGGCATGCGGCGGCGGTCGTGTTCAGCAGCG
The DNA here is from genome assembly GCF_042717045.1 of Nocardia sp. NPDC058633. Classification (NCBI taxonomy): domain Bacteria; kingdom Bacillati; phylum Actinomycetota; class Actinomycetes; order Mycobacteriales; family Nocardiaceae; genus Nocardia; species Nocardia sp. NPDC058633. Next base: position 289,297 of record NZ_JBHXRA010000008.1, on the reverse strand, counting down.
AGGTCAAGTTCTCGATCCCGCGCACGGCGCTGTCCGGGTCTCGCGAGGCCGGATAGTCGAGTTCGGTCACTGTGGTGTGGCGACCGGACTCCTGGGCGATTCGCCAGCCCAGGGGAGTGAGCAGCAGGCTGCCGATCTGGGGTTCGAAGGTGCCACGCACGGTGACGACCCGGACCTCCGCGCAGCCCTCGGGTCGAGGAGTGGGGTCGGCGGCCGCGGTGGGGAGGGCGGGCAGAGCCAGTGCTGCGGCGGCTGTTGCGGCCGATGACAGCAGGATTCGAAATCGTCCACGCATGCGCTTACTGTATTGCGCCCACGGCCGTATGGCGCGTTGTCTACACACAGTCGACTCGTGGTCGAGCGCGGCGCCTCGGCGCCGGTGTGCTCGGATCGAAGGTTGCATAATGAGGCGGTGCACCCTGGTGATGGTCTGTTCGATCGACGCCTGTCCGACCGCGCGCGCGAAGTGATCCGCCAAGGTGCCGAGGTCGCGTTGAACGCGCCGGAGGAGTGGCTCGACGAGCTCTACGACGCCACCCTTCTGAAAACCAGCCTGCGTGCCATCGCCGGAGATCCGTTGCTGGCGGAGGCGGTCCGGCGCGTCAATCGCGGCAACCTGCTGCACTGGGCCTCGGCCAACGTGGCCGACCCGGGCATGCCGGTGCCGATCAACCTCGGCGCGGACCAGATCGCCATCGTTCGCGACCTGGTACGGCGCGGCATGAACGAAGCCGCTTTGCAGGCCTATCGCGTGGGGCAGGACGTCGTCTGGCGGCGGTGGATGACGATCGTGTTCATCCTGACGCCCGACCCCTTCGAACTGCAGGAGGTCTTGGACGTCACCGCCGCGTCCATCGCCAGATTCGTGGACGGCACCATCGAGGCGGTCACGGAGGTGATCGGCCGGGAGCGCGACGAACTCGCCGATGGCTCGTATGCCGAACGCCGCGAAATGATCTCGCTCATCCTCGAGGGCGAACCGGTCAACATCGAGCGTGCGTCGATCCGGCTCGGCTATCGGCTCGACGCCACCCATACCGCCGCTATCGCCTGGAGTGACACTCCCGGTGCCGAACTCGATGAACCGCATCGGGTGACCAGAGCACTCGCGCAAGCCGCCGGTGCGGCGACGGCGCTGAGTGTGCTCGCCAGCGCGGCCACCCTGTGGGTGTGGGTGCCGGGGCGCACCCCTCCCGACACCGCGGCCCTGGCCCAGGCGCTCGACGATATCCCCGGGGTACGTATCGCCATCGGCTCGACCGGTCGAAATCTCGCGGGCTTCCGGACGAGTCATCTCGACGCGCAGGCCGCGCACCGAATCCTCGCCCGCCCGCACAGCACCCGACGCCTCGTGACCTTCGGCGAGGTGCAACTGACCTCGCTGATCACCGAAAACGGCGCGCAGGCCGACCGATTCATCAAATACACCCTCGGCGATCTCGAACATGCCGACCCCGAACTGCGCGAATCGGTTCTCGCCTACATCAACGAGCAGTGCAACGCCACGCGCGCGGCGGCGCGGTTGTTCACGCATCGGAACACGATTCTGCGCCGGATCGCCCGCGCGGACGAGTTGCTGCCACGGCCACTGGCGGAGAACGGCGTGCATGTCGCTGTCGCGTTGGATGCGCTGTACTGGCGGCAGAGCACGCCGCAACCCGGTTGAGCTACCTTCGCCGCATCACCGCGCCGCGCACACCGGGGTGAGGTGGTGGGTGCCCCGTAGGCCCTTGAGGGTCGCGTCGCGTCCGGCCCCGATCGTGAGCTCGGTACCGGCCCCGATCGCCGCCAGCACCGGCTCGCTGACGAGGACCTCACCGCCCTCGGCCTGCGCGGTGACCCGTGCGGCCATAGCGACGTTGCGTCCGAACAGATCGTCGCCCCGGCGCACCGAACTACCCATGTGGATCCCGATCCGAACCCGGAAATCGGCCTCGCCTCGCGACGATTCGGCGTCTTTGCGCAGCGCGGTCTGGATGGCCACGCCGCATTCGACCGCCTGATCGGCGGCGGCGAAGGCGATCATGTACCCGTCGCCCTGGTTCTTCACCACATGACCGCCGTGGTGGTGTACGCATCGTTCGACGAGGCGCTGGTGGCGGTCGAGCAGCTTGACCCACGCGCGGTCGCCCAGTTGTTCGTTGAGGGCGGTCGATTGCTCGATGTCGGAGAACATGATCACGACATTGCCGTCGGGTGCCAGCCTGGCCAAGTCGGGACGTTCGACCCGCGCCCAGCCCGCGAGGTCTTCGATGGAGGTCAGCACGGCGGCACGAAACCCTTTGGTACGCACCAGATCTGCGGCTTGCCAGGCGGTGCGCACCGCCTCGCGGCCGCTCACCACCAACCGCTGCGTGGTCGTCGACCGACGCGGTGCTCGGCGTTTGCGCCGACTGCGGGCCAGCAGGATCGACAGGGTGATCAACCCGGCGGCTTCACCGACGGCGACGATCGCGAGCACGGTGATCACGACGGTGGTCACCGGGCGAATCCCGGCGGAGTAGCGTAGCTTGCCGGACTCTGTAGCGGCTGCGCGCCCGAGCTGTTCACGGCAAAATAGTACACATGCGTTCACTCGAATTCCGCACGGGCGCTCGGTGCCTGTCGACGGCTCTCGATGGGGCGGTCGCCGTCGTGTCGATGACGGCCGGTGCGTCGAACTCGCGGCCGAGATGAGTGTGTGTGCAGCTGGAATGCCTCGATCTTCGGCAATGGGGAGATTGGATCGAAGGTTCGGCGAAGGTCGCGCGAATGCCGGGCGTACCGCAGAGGTCATGGCTGTGGAGCCCCGTTCGCTTCCCGCTTCGGTGTACAGGTGCTACGGCAAAACGGCGGCCAATGGTGCATAATGCACAACGTCTGTGTGATTCGGGTGCGAAACGCCATTGGAATGCGGGGCGCCCGGAACGCACGATGGAGCGCAAACACCGGAGAGTAGGAAATGTGCGCATGCCTGACAGCACCCTGTCGGCCCCGATCGTGACACTGGCAGGCCGGCCGGTGCTCGACTGTCTCCCTGCGGCGTCGACGATCTCGGGCAAGATCATGAGCCGATTCGTCGTCAACAGCGCGCTGGCCGCCCGAGTTCCCCTCGCGGTGCTGCGGCGCGATGTCACCGCGATGGTCGGCGCCTGCCTCGAGCTGACCGCCAGGCTGCTGGCCGACGACGACACGGCGAAACCGCTCGCCGATGTGCGGGCCGGTGCTATCGAATGGGCGTACGAGGGCGTGCCCATCGACACGATGCACAAGGCGGTGAACGACGGCCTGCGGGTGATGTTCGATCACCTCATCGCTCAGGCGTCGTCCGACCGGGATCATGACGCGATGGTCGAACTCGCTCGGGTGTTCGTCGAGCTCTCCAGCCGCCTCGCCACCGTGATCTCCGAAGCGTATCTGGACGAGATGCGCGCGGCGGGGGGTGACGATACCGATGCGGTGACCGCGGCTCTGATGGCCGGGAACGCGACACCGGCCATGGCACGCGCCAGTGGAATTCGGCTGGCCGAGAGCTATGTCGTCTTCGCCGTGGAGTTCGTGCTTCATCATGAACAAGCCGATCCCCACCCGGATCGCCAGATCGTCGCCCCGCGCGTAGTTCGCTCCGTCCGAGCCGAAGTATTGCGCCACTGTGGTGATCACGCGTTGATGCAGATGGGAAACAACATCGCGACCCTGCTGATTCCGCGAGACCACTTCGACCCCGCGGATGCGGAAAGGTTCGTCGAGCGGATCGCCGCCGCGGCCCAGCGGCAGGCCCGCGCCACCTGCGTGGCGGTCGGTGTCGACAGCGTTTCCGAAGCGGTCGAGCGCGTCCACGCGGTGCTCGACATCATGCGTCGGCTGCGCCGAGTCGGACTGGAGCGCTTCGAAGACTTGTCGCTGGAATACCAGCTGTCGCGCCCGGGCGCGGCGGGCAAGCATCTGGCCGCGATCCTGGACCCGCTCGAGCCACACCCGGTACTGCTCGAGACGTTGACAGCGCACCTGGCGACCCGCTCCACCCGGCTGCGTACGGCGCGGGCGCTGCACGTCCATCCCAACACCGTCGACTATCGGCTGAACAAGATCGCCGAGATCACCGGGTTGGACCCGATGCAGTCGGACGGGGTCTGGCGCCTGCGTTCCGCGCTCGTCGCCCGCATGATCGGCGTCGGTGAGCAGGGGCAGGACTCCCGCGCCGACCCCGATCGGAGCGCACCCACCGCACAGGCTTGTTGATCGGGGCAGGCGCGGACGAACGGCACTACGCGGCATTCTTTCGCGCGGGGCTGCGCACGCGCCCGCGGTGGCCGGTGCCGCTGCCGCCGTTGTCCCGTCGGATCACGGCGCGGGGTTCACGAGTGCATCCGCGCACCTTTGAGCGTCTTGTCCACGACATTGCGTGGCCCGTACACCGCGATGCCGACGAGGTCGAGGTCGTCGGTGCCGACTGCTCGCACCGCGGCGCGATTGTCGCGGTCGTTTCCGGTGGCGAACAGGTCGGAGGTGAAAACCGCCGTCCGCAGGCCCCGCGCCACCGCCTTGCCGTGCGCGCCGCGCACTACCTCCTTGCCTGCTTCGAAGACGAGCACCGGTTGCCGGAACATCGGGAGATAGACCGTCGCGTCGGCGTCCTCGTAGGGCTCTCCCATCACCTCCGGTTCTGCCGTGGCCAGGCCACTGACCAGAAATGCCGTCACATTGAGCCGCTGCCAGGTCTGCAGATCGTCGCGCAGCAGTACCGCGATCTTGGTGTCGAATCGCACGCTTTCCATGCCGATCACTGTGCCGCCGACCGGTCCGTCGAGGCTTGTACGATCCTGGCATGGTTGTCGGCGCCGTCGAGCAGATCAGGGCCTGGCAGCCGCGAGTGCCGGGGATCGTCGAGGTCCTGCACGCCCATTTCGTCGGGCACGTGTACCCGATGCACGCCCACAACTCCTGGACACTGCTGATCGTCGACGACGGGGCGGTTCGCTACGACCTCGACCGGCACGAACACGGAGTCCTCGGCTCGGTGGTCTCGCTGCTTCCCCCCTTCGTCCCGCACAACGGCCAAGCCGCGAGCGCGCGCGGATTTCGCAAGCGTGTGCTGTACCTCGACCCCGCCCATTTCTCCGAGGAGATGATCGGGTTCGCCGTGGACACTCCCACCTTCGCCGACCCGCTGCTGCACAGTCGCATCCGCCGGTTGCACGCCACGCTGCATCACCCCGGTGAGGAATTGGAGGCGGCCAGTCGCCTCGCTCTCATCCACGAGCGGCTGCGCGACCTGCTACGCGGCACCGATCCGCCGCCTCGGCGAGCCGACCCCGTGTTGGCTCACCGATTGCGGGAGCTGCTCGATTCCCGCATCGTCGAAGGTCTCACACTCGCGGACGCGGCGGCGGTCCTGCACGCCGATTCCACCCATCTCATCCGCGCGTTCAGCCGCGAGTTCGGGATGCCACCGCATCAGTATCTGATCTCGCGTCGGGTCGATCTCGCCCGGCCGCTGCTGCTGAGCGGCATGCCCGCGCGAGACGTGGCCGCCACCACGGGTTTCCACGACCAGCCGCATTTGATTCGACACTTCAAACGCATTCTGGGTACAACGCCCGGGTACTACGCGCACAGCGCTGCCGGCCTCCGCGCCGCGGACGAGCCCGCGTACCGGTAGTGCCCCGCCCGTTCACCTCTGTCGATCGGCATTCGTAGCCGATCCGCCTCGCGGCCGGGCGATCCGCGTGGTCGCTGACGGGGCTGCTCCGCCCCCTGACCGTTTTCGCCATCGGCGGACCTCCAGCGGGCCGTATGCCGATGCCAAATGTTAATGATAATCATTATCGGTATGCTTCGAAAGCCGAGCGCTTCGCCCGGCATGTGTCTGATGAGGAAAATCGCCATGTTGATGAGGAAAATTGTTGCCCCCGCCGCGCTCGCGCTGGCGGCTCTGACCGTCGCCGCCGGTGCGGTGCAGGCCCAGCCGAGTGCTGCCGAGCAGCCGATCGGGTTCACCGCGTATGCCACCGACAGCACGTCTGTCGTCGAGATCGATGCGGGTGCGCTCGTCGTCGAGAACGGCGCGCTCGAGGTACGCGACAACGCGGGTCGGGTCGTCACCGCCGCTCCGCTGACGTTCACTGTCGACGACTTCCAGTTTCCGATCGCGGCCGTTGTCGACGGCCGCACCGCCACCCTCACGCCCGAGCTGAGTATGGACAAGGCCGTGTACAAGCCGGTCGCGTTGCCGTTCGAGGACAAGGCGCCGTGGAAGTCCGAATACGAGCGGGAACAGGCCGCGTGGTCGCGGATGACCAGCACCATCGGGATGGGTGCCAGCATCGGCACGCTGGTCGGCGGTCTCGGCGGTGCCGCGGTCGGTTGCGTGCTCGGCGGTATCGCGGGGGCCACGGTGGCCGCGGCGACGATCGTCGGGATGTTCGGTCCGTTCATTCCGGCCGCCGCGCTCGGCTGCCTGGGTGGCGTCCTCGCGATCGGTGCCCTCGGCACGGTGGCCGGCCAGATTCTGGTCACCGCGCCGGTCGCCGTCGGTGCGATGATCCAGTACTTCACCACGATCAACCAGCCCTTCACGGCTCCGGCGAAATAGTCGCCGTGTCCTGCGGCTCGCCGACGGGTGAGCCGCAGGGCGTGCGGATCGGCGGCGTGCGGGGGCTGCACGCCGATGGCCGGGCGTGTAACACAGAGTCCACGACTGATGAACATCCTTTTCAATAGCGCGGGATGACGCTCGCACGGTGGCCCGGATGGCTACCCTGGATTCCGAACCTGTTGTGGCCCAGTGCTGCTCGAACAACAGCTTCGTCGGGTTCAGTGGTCGCGCCGAAAGGGGTCCGAGACGATGGGTTGACGAAGATCGCCTTTCAGCAGTTGGTGCAGGCGTCGTTACGGCGCTCGACCCGTCGTCGCACGGGTCGGCGGATCCCTCGTGCCGTGCACGGCACGACGTGGAGCTCGGATGGGGGAAGTGTGGAACCGGACCTGGTTTTGAAGCCGCTGGTGAGCGGGTTGTTGCGAGAGGTCCTCGACGCGCCGGGCAGGTTGACCGAGATGGTCGCGGCACTCGGGTCCCCGCTGAATGTGGTTGTCCCGCAGCAGATAGAGACGAACGCCGCGCAGTATCGCGCCGTCTACGGCAGGCATCGGCTGCGAGGGGCCATCTACTTCGCGCACAAAGCGAACAGGTCGAGCGCGTTGATCCGCCAGCTGGCCGCCGGATCCTGTGGAGTCGATGTGGCCTCGTTGGGCGAACTGCAGCACGCTCTCGAGGCCGGATTCACCGGTGCGCGCCTCATGGCCACCGGACCCAAGGACACCGAATTCCTCTGGCTGGCAGCCAGAGTCGGTGCCATGATCAACGTCGATTCCTGCGAAGAGCTGGTCGAACTGGCGGAGCTGGTCGGTCGCTTCGCGCTGGCGCCGGTGCGGGTGATGATCCGCCTGTCGGCCTTCGACTCACCCGGGGTGACGATCGCGAGCAGGCGCAGTCGCTTCGGTATCCACGCGCGGGAACTGGCTTCGGGCTTCGACATTCTGGATCGGCACCGCGACCTCCTCGACCTGCGCGGAATGGCCTACCACCTCGATACCACCGGACTCGACGAGAAAGCCCGCGCGCTCGAGGGATGCCTGCTGGCCGTGCACGAGGCGCAGGCCCGTGGATTCACCCCCGACGCGATCGACATCGGCGGCGGATTCGGTGTGAACTACCTGCGGGACCGGGGCGAGTGGGACCGCTACACCACCGAATTCGGCAAAGCGGTGCTGGGCACCCGGGCACCGATGACCTGGCAGAACCACGGCTACGGTCTGCGCACCGAAGCGGGCACCCTGCGCGGCACCCTCGGTCTGTATCCGGCGCACCGTGACCTCGCGGGCGCCGACTACCTCGACGAACTACTCGGCCGCGAATCCCCTTCGCTGGGTAGGCCGTTGGCGACGTTGCTGCTGGAGGGCCTCTACGACTTGCATATCGAACCCGGGCGCGGACTGACCGACCAGTGCGGTCTCACGCTGGCACGGGTCTCGCAGGTGCGCACGAACGCCGCCGGAGACGTACTGGTCGCGGTGGCGGCGAACTCGCGCGACATCAGCACCGAAGACCATGCGGTGCTGATGGATCCGATCCTGGTGTCGCGAACCCCCGGGGCGGATGAGCCGGTCGGGGTGTATCTGACGGGCAACCTGTGCCTCGAGGACGACTTCATCACCCGCCGACAGGTGACGCTACCGCGCGTGCCCGTCGCGGGGGACCTGCTGGCCTTCGTGAACACCGCGGGCTACTTCATGGATTTCGCGGCCGACCACGCCTTGATGCAACCCATCGCCCGCAAGGTCGCGGTCTATCCCGCCGAGGGCGGGTGGACGTGGTGTCTGGACGAACAGTATTGGCCAGTGAAAGGGAACCGGGCATGAAGTACGACAGCATTCTCGACGTCATCGGCGACACACCACTGGTCAGAATCGACCCGAAGGTTCACGGGCTGAACAACATCGACCTCTACGCGAAGATGGAAATGCTCAATCCGTTCGGTTCGGTGAAGGACCGCCCGGCCTGGAACATGGTGCGCGAGCACCTGCCGGGGGCCGTCGAGGCCGGTGATGCCGTGGTGGAACTGTCCAGTGGCAACACCGCCAAGGCGCTGGCTGTGATCGCGGCCATGCACGGGCTGCCGTTCAAGAGCGTGACCAACCGCATGAAGGTGCCCGAGATCAAGGATCTGTTGCTGTTGCTCGGCGCGCAGATCGAGGAATTACCCGGGCAGACAGAGTGTCTCGATCCGACCGACACCGAGGATCCGCTGACCCGGATGTATCGAACCCTGTCGGCGGACGGTGGCGGCTACGTGCACACCGATCAGTACTTCAACCCCCGCAATCTCGACGCCCACCGCGCCGGCACCGCGCCGGAGATCATCAAGGATCTCGACGGCGCCGGGCCCGATATCTTCATCGCCTGTATCGGCACGGCAGGCTCGTCCGCCGGGGTGGCAGGCGTGCTGCGCGAGCACAATCCGGGGGTCTCGATCATCGGTCTGGTCGCCGACAAATCCGATTTCGTACCCGGCATCCGCAATATCGACGAGGTCAACGAGGTCGGTCTGTTCGACCCGGACAACTACGACACGATCGACGCGGTGACCTCACAGGAGGCGATCGAGGGCCTGCTCACCCTCAATCGCCGGTGCGGGATCCTGGCGGGGCCGACCGCGGGCGCCGCCTATTTCGGCGCCGTGCGTCACCTCGCGGCCATCGACGCCACGCTCACCGAGCGCCGCACGGCGGTGTTCATCGTGTGCGATCGAGTCGAGAGCTACATGAGCTACATCCGCACGCGCAGGCCCGATCTGCTCGAGCGACCCGACCGGCCGAACTCGGTGAACACGGTGACCGAGGCCGACGCCGCCGCCGTGACCTCGCTGGACGTGGCCGCGGCACGCGACTGGATCGCCACCGGGCAGCCGCTGGTGATCGATCTGCGCGGCTCGTTCGCCTTTGGTGCCTCACACATCGAGGGCTCGATCAACATCGTCGACGAACTGTTCGACGAACTCGTCCACGGCGGGCTGCCGTTCGGCGCGACCAAGCCCGTACTGCTGGTGTGCCCGGTCGGCGAGAAGTCGGCGCGCTATGCGGCATTGCTGACCAGAATGGGGCACAAGGACGCGCGCAGTCTGCGCGACGGGGTGGTGGCCTGGCGCGACGCGGGCGCCCCGCTGGTCCGGGACTGACAACGATGCGCACCGGATCCGACGACGTGATCGACCGTCTCACCGACTGGCATCGACGGCTGCGTGCCCAGTTCCCGATCATCACGGCCAATCCTGGCTCGGCCTATCTCGACAGCGCGGCGACAACGCAGAAGCCCGCCGCCGTGCTCGACGCCGTCACCGAGTTCTTGACCACCACCAATGCCAACGTCGGCAGGGGCTCCTATCCGTGGGCCACCTCGACGACCGCCCGGATCGACGCCGCACGCGAGCGGGTGCGAACGGCATTGGGCGACAACACAACCGGTTCGTCGGTCGAGTTCGTCGACGGCACCAGTCACGGATTGCGCGCCGTCGCGCAGGACTGGTTGGCGGATCAGCTCACCGACGGCGACGAGATCATCGTTCCGTTCGGCGACCACGAAGCCAATCTGCGACCCTGGCTCGACCTGCGAGAACAGCTGGCGCTCAGAGGAATACGGGTGAGCGTGCTGGCGATGCCGGTGGATGCCTCCTCCGGCGACTACGACCACCGCGCGCTGCCCTCGCTCGTCACCGCGCGGACCCGGTTCGTGGCGGTGACCCACGTGCACCACGTGTTCGGGGTCGATATGAATGTGCACCGGGTGCGCGAGGTGGTCGGCCCGGACGTGCCGATCTGCCTGGACGCCGCGCAGAGTGTCGGGCACCGCCCGGTGTCGGTGGCCGACCTCGATGTCGATTTCGTGGTGTTCTCCGGGCACAAGATGCTGGCCTTGCCCGGCGTCGGCGCGGTGTGGGCGCGCAACCGGCGCGGCCCCCGCTTCGCGCCGCGCGGATGGGAGGGCACGCCGAACACCGCGGGCATCGTCAGCATGGCCGCGGCGTTCGACTGGCTCGACGCCGCGGGCCTCGCCGAGATCGGCGCCTGGACCACCGCGTTGAGCGCGCGACTCACCGACGGCCTCGCCCGGCTGCCGGGGGTGCGGGTGCTGGGCTGCCAGCGGAGCCTGACCGCGGATTCGCCGGTACAGCGCCGGGAATCGCTGGTGACCTTCCGGCATACCGCGGTGCGCTCCGACGACCTCGGATTCGTGCTGGCCGACGAAGGAATCATGGTGCGCGCGGACGGACATTGCCAGGCGGGTCGTGAATCCGACGACCACGCCGTGCGGGTGAGTGTCCATGTCTACAACACTGCCGACGAGATCGATCGGGTACTCGCGGTCGTGCGCCGATGCGAAGGAATGCGCAGTTGAGCGCCTACGTCGCTCGGTGGTGTTAGGCCTAGCTTCGGCCCGGCTGGGCGGACCTGCCTCGGTAGGCGGTGCGGGCGCTGAGCAGGGCGAGATCTCCGCGGTGTCCCAGCCAGGCATCGTCGTGTGGATCGAGCAGCCGCGCCCAGGCCGCGGCGTCGTCGTCGGCCAGGTGGGGCTGGGCGCGGCGCACGCGCGCGGCCAGTTCCGCCAGGGCGACCGCGCGCACCTGCTCCGACAGCGGGGCGGGGTAATCGACCAACGTCGAGTGTGTCGTGACATCGACAAGACCCGCGCCCGTGAGGATCTCGCTCCACCCACGGCCCGGGCGCACCGCCGCCCTGTCGAAGAACCACTCGGAGAAGTACCGATCGTGCGCCACGTCCAGACGCCCTTCCAATCCCGGCCGCCCCGTCCCGACGTCCCAGGGCAGGCACCGGGTGGGTAGCCCGCCTTCGGCGACGCAGAGCACCCCACCCGGCCGCAGCAAGCCGGCCAGTGCGCCCACCGCGGCGTCCCAGTCGTGGGCGTGGTGCACACACCACGAGGCCCACACGACGTCCGCGGGCTCCGGCAGCGCCGGCGTCCCGTCTTCCACGTCGTGCAGCACCGGACGAATGCGGTCGATCACCCCGGCGGCCCGCGCGGCCTCGAGGGTGGCGTCGAGCATCGCGGGGTCGAGATCGACCGCGTACACCCGCCCTCGGTCGCCGACCGCCCGGGCGAGCGCCACCGTGGCAGAGCCAGCCCCCGGCCCGACATCGACGACCACGTCGCCCGGTGCGATCGCCAGCGGCTCGAGCAGGGACAGGGTGGCGTCGAGAAACACTGCTTCCGCCGCGGCCGGGTCCTGCGTGGACGTTCCCGTACCCGGCTTGCCGGCCCACTGGCGTGGAATCGTGGTCATACGGCCATGTTAGTGAATATCATTTTCATCATGCGAGCGGCACGCTCAGGCGTGTCGCCGTCGCGCACCGTTGGGCTGTGCCCGGCCCTCCATCGCCGGAAGACGCCGGTCTGGGGTTGCAACGGCGCCTCGGACTTCACCTGGCGTTGATCCGTCACGATGTAGCCCGGGGCGACGGTGTTGTCTGTTTTCCGCCGGATCCGTGGTTGCGGGATTCCTATCGTCGGTGCGATGGAAAGCAAACGGATCCCGCAGAGTTCGAGCACGGTGTTGCGCGCACCGGTCGTGTGGTTCATGGCGCTGGCGGCCGCTCTCGCCACTGCCAGCGTCTACCTGCTGCAACCGGCTGTCGCTGAGGTCGCCGGATCACTGGACACCTCCGCGGCGGTGATCGGCACGGCGCTGGCGTTCGGGCCGATCGGCTATCTGGCGGGGTTGGTGTTGCTGGTGCCGCTGGTGGACCGGTTCGCGCCGCGGACCGTGGTGGCGGCGCAATTCGCGGCACTGGCGGCGGCGTCGGCTGCCGGCGCGGCGGTGCCTTCGTCGTGGGCGCTGGGCGCGGTCATCGGCGTGGTCGGGGCGGGATCGGCCGTCGGCGCTCAGTTGAGTTCGGTGGCGGGGCGTTTCGCGGGGGCTCGTCGCCAGGCCACCGTGCTGGGGATCGTGACCGCGGGAATTTCGGCCGGAATCCTCGCCGGACGCATCGTCGGCGGTTGGCTCACCGAGGTGATCGGCTGGCGCGCAATGCTGTTGGTGTTCGCTGTGCCGTGTGTCGTTGTGGCGGTGACAGCGTTCGCCGTCCTGCCGTCGGTAGGTGGCCGGGCCCGTACCGGCTATCTCGACACGGTGCGGGGAATTCCGGGGCTGTTCGCGCGCTTCGCGGCGCTGCGGTGGGCGGCGGGGCGAGGCGCGCTGTGGTTCTTCGCCTTTTGTGCGATCTGGGCGGGTCTGGCGGTGGCGTTGTCGCAGCCTCCGTACTCGTATTCTCCCGAACGGATCGGTCTGTACGCCTGTGCCGGACTGGCCGGTGTCGTCGCGACTCGGATCGCCGGTAGCTGGACCGATCGGGTCGGTCCGAGGAAGGTGATCGTGGTGGGGCTGGCGCTCGCCCTCGCCTCGGTCCTCGTGTTGGCGCTCGCCCTGTCGAACCTCGCGGTGACGCTGATCTGTCTCGGTCTTTTCGATGCCGGACTGTTCGCGGCGCAAGTGGCCAATCAGAGCGCGGTGTTGGCGATCGATGCGTCGGCACCGGCTCGCTTCAACAGCGCGTACATGTCTGTCTACTTCGTCGGGGGCAGCCTGGGCACGGCGTTCGGCGCGGCCGCGGTCACCTGGTTCGGTTGGTCCGGTCTGGTCGCTTTCGCCGCCGTGGCGACGGCCGTGGCGGGCATCATCACGCTGGCCGAGCCGATACGCGTCGACGCCGAAGGCTCGCGTTCGGATGGCGAACTCGATACCGGCGCTAGGGTTTCCGCTACGCGCGGCGAACGGTAATCGGCCGACCACTGAGCAGGGCGGCGAGGATCGTCGCGCGCCGCCCTGCCGGCTATCGCGCGGTCTCGTGCACGGGTTCGCCTTCGCGAGGCGACCGCGTCACCGCCGCCTCCAGTGCCGCGCGTATCACCGTGGCTCCGTGGTCGACGAACTCGGTGATCGGTGCGGCGAGATCTTCGGGAAGAACGTCGATGTGCCAGACGAACCGTGTCGTGCCACCGGCCTCCGGCAGGGCCTGCATCCAGGCATGGTGGTGGGAAGGGTGCAGGCTCCCGCCGACCACCGTGTAGGCGACGCACCTGCGCACAGGGTCGAGGTCGACGAGCCGTTCGGCGACGACGGTGCCCTCGGCGAAGGTGACTGTGCGGGTGTCGGCATCGAGCCGGGTGTCGGTGACGAAGCCTGGGGCGAGGCGTTCGTGCACGGCACCGAAGTCGGCCAGGACGTCCCAGACCTGGTCCGGTGTGGCGTCGACAAGAAATTCTCTGTGAACAGATGCCATGGTGTTCTCCTGGTCGGGCTGCGGGGGATGGGTTGGTGTGCCCATCCAGCATTCAGTCCTGACCAGCCCGCGGTCTTGAAGATTCTTGTGGGGTCGATGTGTCGTAGCCCCGGCGTACGGTCAGCTCATGCTGTGCGCCGTTGCTCTTGCCGCCCGGCCGGACTTCACCGTGACCACGGTGACGTGCCACGCCGATCACACCCGATGGTCGGCGCCGCAGGCGTGCGGTGAGCACCGTCTTGTTCTGGTGCGGCGCGGCAGGTTTCGGCGTCGTGCCGACGGCGTCGACGCCGATGTGGATCCCACCCTCGGCTATCTGGGCGCACCCGGGGAGGAGGAACGGTTCGCCCACCCCGCTGGTGGCGACGTCTGCACCTCGCTGAGCATCGCGCCCGAGTTCTGGGACGGGCCGATCACCGCGCGGGCGGTGTACATCGACGCGCGCGTGGAGTTGGCCCACCGCAGGCTGCTCGGGGCTGCCGCATCCGGTGACATCGACTATGCGCTGACCGAGGAACTGCTCCGTTTGGTCGCGGCGGCGACCGACCCGTCGACTCCGCGTCCGCGTCCCGGCGACCAGGCGATGGTCACCGCCGCGCGACAGGCGATCCTCACCGGTGCGGCGGAGGCCGCCGGGTTGCGGTCGCTGGCCGGACTGCTGAGGGTCTCGCCGTATCGGTTGAGCCGGGTGTTCTCCCAACACATGGGCGTCTCATTGACCCGCTACCGCAACCGAGTACGCGTCGGCCACGCCATCGATCGGCTCGTCGACGGCGAAACCGGCCTCGCCGATCTCGCCGCCGACCTCGGCTTCGCCGACCAACCTCACCTGACGCGGACCGTGCGCGCGCATCTCGGCCACACCCCGATCGCGCTGCGTCGACTGCTCGACCACCAGCGAACCGACCGTGCCCGAGTCGCGCCTACCCGGGTGAGCGGGTGATCAGGAATCCTGATGCGCGGCGTCGAGCAGCGGCTGACCGATGACACCCATCGCTTGCGAAGCGCCACCGAGCACCCACCCGCCGTCCGCGGGCAGCACAACGCCCGAGACGAAGTCGGCGAGCGGCGATGCGAGGAATCGGCAGACATTGGCGACGTCACGCGGTGTCCCGTACCGGCGCAGCGGCACGCTGTCGGTCACCAGGGCCCGATCCTGCTCGGTCGGCGCCAACCGGGCCATGCCCTCGGTCCCGTCGATCGGTCCCGGAATCACCCCGTTCACGCGAACCCCGTGCGGACCCCATTCCATCGCCAGCACCTTGGTGAGCATGTCGACACCGGCCTTGGCGGCACACACGTGCGCCTGGGTGATCGTGGGCAGTTCCGACTGCGGTGCGGAGATATTGATGACCGAGGCGCCGGGCTTACGGAGGAACGGGTAGCTCGCGCGCAGAACGTTGAAGGTGCCGAGCAGATCGATGTCCACCACCGACTTGAACCCGTTGGCGGACATGCCGAGGGCCGCGGCGGGGAAGTTGCCCGCCGCACCGGAGATCATCACATCGAAGTCGCCGAACTCCTGATGCACCGATTTCAGGACCGCCTCGGTCGCGCTGAAGTCGCGCACGTCGGCACTACCGCCGAGAGCATCCGCGCCGAGCGCGCGAAGCCGTTCGACGGCCGCGTCCACCTTGTCCGCGGAGCGACTGAGCACCGCGACCCGAGCACCCGCCCGCGCGAAGTCCTCTGCCACACCGAGATTGATGCCGCTGGTGCCGCCGGCGACGACGACGACCTTGTCGGCCAGGTCGATCTTCTGGATGAATTCTGACTCCATGCCGGGCAGACTATCAGTAGTACGAACTATTATCTGTGGTGATAATCGGTGACGAGGCTGCCGATGACGGGCGTCGGTGGATCGCCGACTACGCTCGGTCTGCTGTCCAGTCCAGAAATCGAGGTTTCCGCCAGTGACCGAACCGTTGATCCCGGATATGGTCGCCGACCACACCAGCTGCCTGCTGATCAAGCTCGGGCAGGTGATGTTCCGCGTGAGCGAGGATCGGCTTGCCGCACTGGGTCTGCGCACCCGGCACTTCATGATCTTGAAAGTGCTGGCAGGCGACCAGGCCAGTTCTCAGCTCGAACTGGGAACGCGTTTGCGCATCGACTCGACCACGATGGTGGCCGCGATCGACCATCTGGAGGCCGCGGGGCTCGCCGCCAGGATCCGCGATCACCGCGACCGCCGACGGTTTCTCGTCGAGATCACCGAGCAGGGCAGGCGCACGGTCGAGCGTGCCGACGAGCTCGTCGGCACGTTGAACGACGAATTGTTCGACGGTCTCGATCCGGACGAGCGCGCACACCTGCGTCGAGCGCTGCTGACGATGAATTCCGGCACGGCCTTGCCGCTGGCTTACGACGCTGTCCGGCAACGCTGACCTCACGGCACGAACAGCCCCAGCCGAGATCGGCTGGGGCTGTTGGTTTCTCGGCGTCGAAGTGATCGACTATCCGGCGTCGACGACGTCGGCGGGCGGGTTCGCGGCGTAGAGCTCGTCGATCTGCGCGGCGTACTTCTCGGCGATGACCTTGCGCTTGAGCTTCAAGGTGAGGGTGACTTCGTCGCCGCCCGCCTCCCAGAAGGTGGGCAGGACACGGAAGCGCTTGATCTGCTCCACCCGCGAGAGCTTGCTGTTACCCGCCGCGACACCGGCTCCGATCGCGGCGAGCACCGTGGCATCGACAGCCAGCGCGGCGGCCGAGGCATCGGGCAGCGCGTGCTCGCGCGCGTAGGGCTCGACGGACTCGGCATCGAGCACGATCAGCGCGGTGTTGTAGGGCCTGCCGTCGCCGAGAACGGCCATCGCGCCGATCAGCGGCGTGGCCGCCTTGATCGCGTTCTCGATGTTGGTGGGCGACATGTTCTTGCCCGCGGCATTGATGATCATCTCCTTCTTGCGGTCGACGACGCGCAGGAATCCCTCGTCGTCGATGCTGACGATGTCACCGGTGTGCAGCCAGCCGTCGGCGTCGACCGCCTCGGCGGTCTGCTCGGGCAGTCCGCGGTAGCCCTTCATCACCAGCGGTCCGCGCACGTGCAGTTCGCCGTCGTCGGAGAGTCGTGATTCCATGCCGGGCAGCAGCTTTCCGACCGCACCGAGCTTGGCGTCGCGGGGGTGGCTCACGCTGCAGATGCACGACAGTTCCGACATGCCCCAGATCTCGGCGATCGGAATACCGAGGCCGGCGAAGAACGCCAGGGTCTGCGGCGGGATCGGGGCCGCACCCGACAGGGCCCAGCGCACCCGGTCCAGACCGAGAGCGGCGCGCAACTTGCTCAGCACCAGCTCGTCGGCACGCGCCCATTCCGCGGCCAGCTCGGCGGGCACCGGTTCGCCCGCCAGCTGGTGGGTGCTGCGGGCCGCGGCCACCGACATCGCCCACGCCACGGCCTGGCGCTTGTTCTCGTCGGGTTCGGCCGCGACCTTGAATTCGATGGCGGCCTTGAGCTTTTCCCACACCCGCGGCACCGCGCCCCACACTGTGGGACGCAGGTCGGCGAGGGCGGCGGCGATCTGCTTGGGGTCCCCGACGCTGGTGACCTGGGTGCCGAGGACCTCCTGGATGTAGAGGGCGGTGAGACGGTCGGCGATGTGGGCGGTCGGCATGAACGAGGTGATGGTGTCACCGAATTCGATGCCGAGGATGTCGGCGATGCCGTGCACCTGGAACAGCAGTGCGGCATGGGTGGTCTCGACGCCCTTGGGCGCGCCGGTGGTGCCCGAGGTGTAGATCAGTGTCGCCACATCGTCGGCGCGCACCGATCCCCAGGCGGCGTCGAAATCGAAATCGTCGCGGCCCGCTTCGAGCAGTTCGGCCACCGACAAGGTGCCCTCGGGTGCCTCGTCGACGCAGACGATGTGGTCGAGCTCGACACCGGCGGAGGCGATCAGCTTCGCGTACTGCGGCTCGCAGATCACCACGCGCGCTCCGGCATTGCCGAGCACATAGGCGAGCTGGTCGGGGGAGAGGGTGTTGTACACCGAGAACGAGGTGGCGCCCAGATGCTGCGCACCGACCTCCAGGGGATAGAACTCCACCCGGTTGCTCATCATCAGCGCGACGGTGTCGCCGCGGCGCACCCCGAGACCGGCCAGACCGGCGGCGACCGCGCGGACCTGGGCGGCGTATTCGCCCCAGGTGACGGTCTCGGCGTCACCCGGAGTGCGCAACGCGACCGCCGCGGGATCGATCGAGGCGGTGTGCTGGAACGCTGCGGGCAGGGTGTCGAAACGGGGAATACTCACGAGGCAGGCACTTTCTGGGTCATGACCGCGGGGGCGGTGCCGAGATGGGTGGCGACGAAGCGAGCCGCCGCGCGATAGGCCGTTCTGGATTCGGGAACGACGATGGGCAGTGTCTGGAACGCGTGCATCTGATCCGGCCACACCCGCAGCTCGCAGTGCGCGCCGGTGGCCTGCCAGCGGCGTGCGAGTTCGGTCGCGTCGGCGCCGAAGTACTCGGTGTCGCTGGCATGGATCACGGTGGGCGGCAACCGCATTCCGTGCACGGGTCGCAGATCGAACGGTTCCGTGGTGAAGGCGGCGATCGCCTGCCTGGCGATCTCGGTGGACAGCAAACCGTCACGGTGCTGGTTGCGGTGGCCCACCGCGATGGTCAGGCTCAGGTCGACGATCGGGGAGAACAACACCAGCGCACCCGGTTCGGGCAGCCCGGCGCGGGCGTTCTCGACCGCCAGATGAGCCGCCAGGAATCCACCGGCCGAATCCCCGGCGAGGATGATCCGGTCGGCGGAATATCGCCGAGTCAGCCACCGGAACGCCGCGGCGACATCGGAGGGCGCGGCGGGAAACGGGTGCTCGGGGGCGAGTCGGTAGTCCAGGGTGAACACCGGAAGTCTTGTCGCGGTCGACAATCGGGAGGCGACGCCCCGATATCCGAAAACCGAGCCCGCGACGAACCCGCCGCCGTGGACATAGAGGACAACCGCGTCGGTGCGGACGGCCCGCGGCCCGCGCACCCATTCACCGCGGATCCCGTCCTCGTCCACGGACTCGGTGGTCGTCGGGCGCAACGGCGGCGCACCCGCGCGCATGGCCTGTTCGATGAGCAGCCGCGACGGTGCCAGGGTGTAGGCGTTCACCGGTGCGAGAGCGGCCAACCGGCGCACGGTGAGCGCCGACAGCTGCCGGAGCGTGCGGGCCCGCAGCGACCCGCGTTCGGCGCTCACCGGCGATGCTCGATCGCCCGGATCAGCTCGTGCACCGTGGTGTCGGCGGCGAGCCGGTGGTCGAGGACGACATTGATCGCCCCGCGCAGCAGCGCATAGGGCTCCCACCCGCTCGGCGCGATGGTCCGCGGCGCACGACGGGCGATGCCGTCGGCGATCGTGCGGGCCGCGTACTCGGCGGTGATCCGCACGTTGAGCGGCCACGGCAGCATCCCGTCGAGCTCTTTGCCCAGCTCGTCGGTGTCGAGCATGTCGTGGGTCATCGCCGTGTCGACGATGCCGAAGTAGGCCACGCCCGCGCTGGCGCCGCTCGCGGCGAGTTCCACGCGCAACGCCCGCCCCAACTGCTCGACCGCGGCCTTGCTCACCATGTACGGCGAACCGCCCATCCCCGGCGCGAACGCCGCGCACGACGACACCACCACGACGTGACCGCGCGCGGCCACGATGTGGTCGAGGGCCGGGTGCACGGTGTTGAACACGCCGGTGAGGTTGATCCCGATCACCCGGTCGAAGTCCGCCGGGTCCATGGTGCGCACGGTGGCGGGCACGGGAGTCACGCCCGCGTTGGCGACGACCACGTCCAGCCTGCCGAACTGCCGCACCACTTCCTGGATCGCGGTGGACATCTGCGCCCGGTCGGCGACATCGGCGCCGATGCCGAGGGTGTCGAGCCCCAACTCGTCGGCTGCGCGCCGAGCCGCGGCCGCGTCGATGTCGACCACGACGACCTGTGCGCCCCGGCGGTACAGGATCTCGGCCAGTTCCCGGCCGATGCCCTGTCCGGCGCCGGTGATCAGCACGACCTTCCCCGCTACCTCGTAGGACGGCGAGAACCAGGTGGCCGGCGCGAGATCAGGGAGTCGGATCATGCCGACACCTCGTAGGACTCGATGTCGAATCGGCGAGTGCGGCGGCGGTATTCGAAGCTCCAGTTCGGATACAGCCCGGCATTGCCGCCCTCGGCGGTGGTGTAGTAGCTCTCGCAGCCGCCGGTGAGCCAGACGGTGTCGGCGCTGCGCCTGCCCATCTCCTCGACGAAGTCCCGCTGCACCTGTGAGCGGACTTCGACCCGGGTTTCGCCACGGGCGCGCAGGGTGCTCAGCGCGTCGACGATGTAGGCGATCTGCGACTCGATCATGAAGACCGCCGACTGGTTGCCCGCCGCGCCGAAGGGGCCGAGCGTGCAGAAGAAGTTCGGGAATCCGGCGACCGCGGCACCGAGGTAGGTCTGCGGCCGCTGCTGGAAGACCTGCGCGATCGTTCGCCCGTCGTGGCCGACGATCCGGTCGAACACGCTCGGCGTCGACGTGAATCCGGTGCCGTAGATGATGGTGTCCACGGGGATCTCGACCCCGGCGCGGGTGACGATGGAACGCGCGCGCACCTCGGCGATGCCGTCGGTCACCACGTCGACGTTGTCCTGGTCGAGCGCGGGGAGATAGGCGTCGGAGAAGATCGCCCGCTTGCAGCCGATCATGTAGTCCGGGGTCACCTTGGCCCGCAGGTGCGGGTCGCTGATCTGGCGGCGCAGCTGGATGCGGCCGAGCAGCTCGTAGGGATGACGGAACCGGTTGTCGACGAACCCGACCAGGCCGAAGCCCTCGATCAGCGAGTACCAGGCCCCGCGAACGGCTTTCTGCGCCAACGGGATCTGCCGTAGCAGCCGACGCTCGAGGCCGAGGGTCGGCCGGTCCATCCTCGGCACGATCCACGGCGCCGACCGCTGGAACACCGTCATCGCGGCGACCTTCGGCTGGATCTCGGGCACGAATTGGACCGCCGAGGCGCCGGTGCCGATCACCGCGACACGTTTGCCGGACAGGTCGTGCTCGTGGTCCCAGTGCAGCGAGTGGAAGGCCGTGCCTTCGAAGGTTTCCAGGCCGGGCAGTGACGGGTACTTGGCCTCGGCGAAAATGCCTGCCGCGGAGAGGAAGTAGTCGGCGGTGAGCGCACCGCTCGAGGTCTCGATCCGCCACCGGGAGTGCTCGTCGTCCCAGCGCGCGTCGAGCAGTTCGGTGCCGAGGCGCACGTGCCGGAGCACGTCGTTGTCGGTGGCGACGGTGCGCAGGTAGTCGAGGATCTCGGGCTGCTTGCCGTAGGTGCGCGACCACTCCGGGTTGGGCGCGAAGGAGTAGCTGTAGAGCTGGGAGGGGACATCGCAGGCGCACCCGGGGTAGGTGTTGGCCCGCCAGGTGCCGCCGAGGTCATCGGCGCGTTCCAGCACGACGATGTCGTCGAAACCCGCCTCGCGCAGTTTGATCGTCAGCCCGATCCCGCCGAACCCGGCGCCGAGCACGACGATGTGCGTGTGTTCTGTGGGCATGGGTCAGCCGATCCTTCCGTGCAGCACCGATACCAGGCGATCGACAACGGTGTCGATCCCGGCGCTGCGGGTGAATGTCGTGAGCGCCAGCGGCGTGGCGAATCGTTGCCGCGTAGTCGCTTTGGCGTAGGTGAACTCGCGTAGGCCGTCGGGCCCGTGCACCCGACCGAAGCCGGAGGCGCCGACCCCGCCCAGCGGCAGCGCGGGGATGGTGGCGTGCGCGACGAAGGCGTTGATCGAGGTGGCGCCCGCGTCGATGCGGTCGGCGATCGCGTCGCCGTCGCGGCGGGCGAACACAGTGGCCCCGAGCCCGTACTCGGAGTCGTTGACCCGCTCGATCGCCTCGTCCATGGAGGCGACCCGGGCGACGACCAGCGTCGGTCCGAAGGTCTCCTCGGTGACCGCCGCGGCGTCGTGCGGCACGTCGACCAGGATGGTCGGCTGCACGAACTGGCCGTCGATGGCGTCGATCCCGCCCAGCAGTGCCCGGCCGCCGCGGGCGAGGGCGTCCTCGATGTGACGCCGGATCACCGCCAGCTGCTTCGGCATGGTGATCGGACCGATTTTCGCCGTTCCCGGCCCGGCCCGCAGATCGCGCGCCCGATCGAGCAGTTCGGTGAGGAACGCGTCGTAGACGTCGGTGTGCACATACACCCGTTCCACACCGAGACACGTCTGCCCGGCGTTGGACATGCCGCCCCACAGCGCGGCGTCGGCCGCGGCACCGAGGTCGGCGTCGGCGTCCACGACGAGGGCGTCCTTGCCGCCGCATTCCATGAGCACCGGGGTGAGTCGCTG
This sequence comes from Nocardia sp. NPDC058633, assembly GCF_042717045.1. Lineage (NCBI taxonomy): Bacteria > Bacillati > Actinomycetota > Actinomycetes > Mycobacteriales > Nocardiaceae > Nocardia > Nocardia sp. NPDC058633. The sequence continues at coordinate 267,140 of NZ_JBHXRA010000008.1, read as the reverse complement.
CGCGCAGGCGGCCATCACGCGCTTGCCGGTCTCGGTGGAACCGGTGAACCCGATCTTGCCGACCCGGCTGCGGCACAGCGCCGCACCGGTCTCGCCGCCGCCGGTGATCACCTGCAGCACCGGCTGTTCGGGGACGGCGCGGGTGAACGCCTCGGCGAGCCAGACGCCGACTCCCGGGGTGTACTCGCTGGGTTTGAACACCACCGTGTTGCCCGCGGCCAGGGCGAACGAGATCGAGCCGAGCGGGGTGAACACCGGGTAGTTCCACGGGCCGATCACCCCGACCACGCCGAAGGGTCGGTATTCGACCCGGCAGGCCTGATTGGCGGTCAACAGACTGGGCGCGACCGAACGCGGGCCGAGGACCTCTTTCGCGTTGTGCGCGGCCCACTTCAGGTGTTCGAGCGCCATGACGATCTCGAGTGCGGCGTCGGAGTGCGGCTTGCCCATCTCCTGGCTCATGATGCGCGCGAGCTCGTCGCGGCCGCGGGTGATCTCGGCGCGCCACCGATCGAGGCGACGGGCACGTTCATCGAAACCGACTGTGCGCCACCAGGTCGCGGCACCGTGTGCCCTGTCGACGGCGGCCTCGACGGCGCTTTCGTCGTGGCTGGGATAGGAACCGACCAGGGCGCCGGTCGCCGGACTGTGGACGTCGAAGGTGAGCGTGGTGGTCATGGCAGGCGTGCCTTTCGCGATCAGAGATCCAGCGTGAGTGCGCCACCGGCGGAACGGGACACGCAGGGGAGGAGGTGGTCGGCGCGCTCGCCCGGGGGGAGCAGTCGGTCGCGGTGATCGATCGAGCCCGCGAGGACCTTGGTCTTGCAGCTGCCGCAGAAACCCTGTCGGCAGGAATAGGTGACGTCGGGCCGCACCCGACGGATCGCGTCGAGCGCGGTCTCGGTGCTGTCGACGCGCACGGTCTCCCCGCCGCGCGCGAGGGTGATGTCGAATGCCTTGCCGTCGGTCACCGGTCGCGCCGAGAACAGCTCGGTGTGCAGCGAGGCAGTCGGGTTCAGGGCGAACAGGCTGCGCTGGGCGACATCGAGCACCGGGGGAGGGCCACACACGTAGACCGCGGCGCCGGGGGCCGCGGTGGCGAGCAGCGCGGGAAGGTCGGGCGTGCCGGTCTCGTTGTCGGGGCGCAGGTCGGTGCCCGCGGGGAGCTCGCTCAAAAAGGGCATGGTCTCGCGCGATCGGCCCAGGTAGACGAGCCGGCCGCGGGAACCCGCCGCGCGCGCCATCGGCAGGATCGGCGTGATTCCGATGCCCGCGGCGAGGAAAAGGTACGACGGGGCGGTCTCGACGAAGGTGAAGGCATTGCGCGGGCCGCGGATGCGCAGCACGTCGCCGGAGCGCAGGGTGTGCATCTCCTGTGATCCGCCGTCGCCGTTGTCGAGGCGGCGCACCGCGATCCGGTAGCGGTGCCGATCGCGCGGATCGCCGCACAGGGAGTACTGGCGTTGGCGGCCCGAGGCGAGGAAGACATCGAGGTGGGAACCGGGACGCCACGAGGGCAGACGCCCGCCGTCGGTGGCCGCCAGGGTCAGGCTCATGACGTCGGCGGCCTCGGCGTGCACCGCTTCTACGCGGACGTCGAGGTCGAAGCCGTGGTGTCGCACTGGATGCGGTGGGGACAGCGCGGGCTGGGTGAACACCTTCTTGTAGATGTCCACGGCGGCGCCGATGGCCCGCAGGCCCGGCGTCGCCACATCGGTGGTGGGGTTCACGCGCGAGCCGCCGGCGAGTGCGCCAGGTACCGCAGTGCGTTGTCCATCGAACCCAGCTGCGAGGGGTGGAAGCTCGGCCGCAGGTAGCGCGGCATCTCGGTGACGAAGGTGGTGAAGCTCGGAATCACCCCGCGCGCAGTCGCACTCACGAACTGCCTGGCCCAGGAGCGTCCCTTGTCCTGGCTGGGATCCTGGCGATACAGGTAGGCGGTCGAGATGACGAACAGCGGTAGCAGCGTCCCGCTGGCGAGCAGCCCGGTCCGCAGTCGGCGCGCGTAACCGCCGTCGACATGCATGTAGGCGTCGAACACCACGCTGCGGTGCTCGACCTCCTCGGCGCCGTGCCAGCGCACCAGATCGAGCATGGTCGGGTCCATCCCGAGCTCGGCCAGTACATCCGATTCCAGCAGCCATTCGCCGATGACCGCGGTGAAGTGCTCCATCCCGGCGAACAGGCCGAGGCGTTCCTTGAGCCATTCCTCCTTGGCGCGACCGGTGAGTCCCTGGTCGCCCAGGAGGCGGTCGACCATCCAGGCGACCTTGGCGACGAAGGACTCCACATCGAGTCCGATCGACTGCAGGTGCCGCCGTGCGCCTTCGTGGCTGCTGGCGTGCATCGATTCCTGGCCGATGAAGCCGGTGACCTCCTCCCGCAGCCGCTCGTCCTCGATGTAGGGCAGGGCTTCGGCGAGGCAGGAGGCCATCGCTCGTTCGCCCTCGGGAAGTACGAGATGCATCACATTGGTGACATGTGTCGCGAGTACTTCGCCCGGGATGTAGTGCAGGGGCACCGACGAGAAGTCGAAATGCACATCCCGCGCGTGAATTGCGTGCGCTTCTTCCTGATAGGAGCGCGCCGTTGCACCGTTATCAGCCATGTTCAAACCGTACAGTGCAACAAATGGTGACGCAATGTTGCAGACGAATCAGATCTGCGGTCGTGCTCGGGACCTGCCCCGCCTGATACCGTCGAAGTGTGCTCTCCACCGCTGCGACCTCGGGAAATTCGCCCACCGCCGACTCCGTCGAGGAACGAATTCTCGATGCCGCCCTCGTGCAGTTCGAGCGGGTGGGCGTGCGCAAGACGACGATCGAGGACATCGCCAAGGCCGCCGACGTCGACCGCGCCACCGTCTATCGGCGTATCGGGTCGCGCGACGACGTGGTGAGCGCCGCGTTCGAACGGGAGGTGCGCAGGCTGCTCGCCGACCTGGGCGAGATCCCGGCGCGCCACGACAGCTTCGACGACATCGTCGTCGACGTCTTCACCACCGTGATCACCCGCTGGCGGGCGCACCCGCTGGTCGAGCGACTGCTCACCCTGGAAGCCGATCGCCTGCTGCCTCAGCTCACCGTCGACGGCGCGTCGTTCTTCCTGCTCTCGGTCGCCGCGTCCACCGAGATAGTCCGAAAAGTGCTCGAGGACAATCGATTCCCCGATATTCCCGATCTCAGCGCCCGGGTCGAAGTGGTCTGCCGAGTGGTCCACTCGCTGATCCTGCAGCCGGTCGGCACGATCGACACCGGCTCGGAGCAGGCCCTGGCGGCGTTCGCCCGCACCTATGTGGTCCCGATGCTGGTGGCCGGGACCTAGGCGGGCGCGCCTCACGTCAGGGCGACCGGGCGGTCAAGTCCTGCACCGCCTCGATGGCGCCGTTGCCCTGACTAGGGCCGCGCACCAGAGCTGGAACCCTGTTGGCAATCTGTCAATAGTTGGCTGAGTCATTGACAAACACCCCGCTGCCCTGTCAGAGTTCCAGTTGCTTGGACATCCAACTATTGGAATACCTCCAACTGCGCGCACCGCGCGACCGACATCAACGGAGTAGGACTGGCATGGTTCGCGAACTCACGCATTTCATCGGCGGCAAGCACGTCAACGGCACTTCCGGCGCCTTCGGCGACGTCTTCGATCCGAATCTCGGGCAGGTGCAGGCCAGGGTTCCGCTGGCGAGCACCGACGAGGTGGCCGCGGTGATCGCGAACGCGGCCGAGGCGCAGCCGGTGTGGGCGGCGTTCAACCCGCAGAAGCGGGCCAGGGTGCTGATGAAGTTCGTGACCTTGGTGAACGAGGAGATGGACAGCCTGGCCGCGCTGCTCTCGGCCGAGCACGGTAAGACCATCGCCGACGCCAAGGGCGACATCCAGCGCGGGCTCGAGGTGATCGAGTTCGCCATCGGCATTCCGCACCTGCTCAAGGGCGAGTACAGCGACAGCGCGGGCACCGGCATCGACGTGTACTCGATGCGTCAGCCGCTCGGCGTCGTCGCGGGCATCACGCCGTTCAACTTCCCGGCGATGATTCCGCTGTGGAAGGCGGGTCCGGCGCTGGCCTGCGGCAACGCGTTCGTGCTCAAGCCCTCCGAGCGCGATCCCTCGGTGCCGCTGCGCCTGGCCGAGCTGTTCCTGGAGGCAGGGCTGCCGCCGGGTGTGTTCAACGTGGTCAACGGCGGCAAGGAAGCCGTCGACGCGATCCTGGCCGACAAGCGGATCAAGGCGGTCGGGTTCGTCGGTTCCACGCCGATCGCGCAGTACATCTACGAGACCGCGACCGCCAACGGTAAGCGCGCGCAGTGCTTCGGCGGGGCCAAGAACCACGCGGTCGTGATGCCCGACGCCGATCTCGACGACGTCGCCGATCAGCTCATCGGCGCGGCGTACGGGTCCGCGGGTGAGCGCTGCATGGCACTGTCGGTGGCCGTGCCGGTCGGACAGGAGACCGCGGACCGGCTGGTCGCGAAGCTGACCGAGCGGGTGCACAAGCTCAATGTGGGCCGCTCCGACGACCCGGGCGCCGATTTCGGTCCATTGGTCGGGCTCGATGGTGTGAACCGGGTCAACGACTACGTGCAGATCGGTGTCGACGAGGGCGCGCAGCTGCTGGTCGACGGCCGCGGACTCACTGTCGACGGCGCCGAGGACGGATTCTTCGTCGGCGCGAGCCTGTTCGACAATGTCACCGCCGACATGCGGATCTACAAGGAGGAGATCTTCGGCCCGGTGCTCACCGTGGTGCGCGCGGGCGACTACGAGGAGGCGCTGCGGTTGGTCGACGAGCACGAATACGGCAACGGTGTCGCGATCTTCACCCGCGACGGTGACACCGCCCGCGATTTCTCCGCCCGTGTGCAGGTCGGCATGGTCGGGGTCAACGTGCCGATTCCGGTGCCGATCGCCTACTTCACCTTCGGTGGCTGGAAGGGTTCGGGCTTCGGCGATCTCAACCAGCACGGCCCGGACTCGATCCGGTTCTACACCAAGACCAAGACGGTGACCCAGCGTTGGCCTGCCGGGCTCAAGGAGTCCAACGCGTTCGTCATCCCGACGATGGACTGATGCGGTGATGTTCACCCTCAACGAGGACGAGCGCGCGATCGGTGAGACCGTGCGCCAGTTCGCCGACGAGTTCCTCGCGCCCAACGCGCTGGATTGGGACGAGCGCAAGCACTTTCCGGTCGATGTGCTGCGCAAGGCGGGCCCGCTCGGGCTCGGCGGCATCTCGGTGCGCGCCGATGTGGGCGGCTCCGGCTTGCGCAGGCTCGACGCGGTGCGGATCTTCGAACAGCTCGCCACCGGGTGCCCCTCGGTGGCGGCCTACATCTCCATCCACAACATGGCGACCTGGATGATCGATGCCTACGGCACCGAGCAGCAGCGACACCGGTGGGTGCCGGAGATGGCGTCGATGGAGCTGCTCGGCAGCTACGCCCTCACCGAACCGGGCGTCGGCTCCGACGCGGCGGCCTTGAGCACCAAGGCCGTTCGAGACGGCGAGGACTACATCCTCACCGGCGCCAAGCAGTTCATCTCCGGCGCGGGCGCCAACGATGTGTACGTGATGATGGTGCGCACCGGTGGCGAGGGCCCGCGCGGCATCTCGGCGCTGATCGTCCCAGCCGACACGCCGGGCCTGACCGTGGGCGCCAACGAGCGGAAGATGGGCTGGAACGCCCAGCCGACCCGCCAGGTCATCCTCGACGGCGCCCGGGTGCCGGTCGCCAACCGGCTCGGCGCCGAGGGCGACGGCTTCTCGATCGCGATGAACGGCCTCAACGGCGGTCGGCTCAATATCGCCGCGTGCTCGATCGGTGGCGCGCAGGCCGCGCTCGACAAGTCGGTGCGCTACCTCACCGAGCGGCACGCCTTCGGAAAACCCTTGGTGCGCAACGAGGCACTACAGTTCGAGCTGGCCGACATGGCCACCGAGTTGGAGGCGGCGCGGACCCTGCTGTGGCGGGCCGCGGCCGCGCTCGACGCCGACGCGACGGACAAGGTCGCCCTGTGCGCGATGGCGAAGCGATTCGCCACCGACACCGGTTTCGAGGTGGCCAACAAGGCGTTGCAATTGCACGGCGGCTACGGCTACCTGCACGAATACGGCCTGGAGAAGATCGTGCGCGACCTGCGCGTGCATCAGATCCTCGAGGGCACCAACGAAATCATGCGGGTGGTCGTCGCCCGCTCGCTGATCGGAGCAGCATGACCGACGAACCCGAAGTCCTGATCGCCGTCCGTGACGGTCTTGGCTCGATCACCCTGAACCGTCCCAAGGCCATCAACGCCCTCAACCACGCGATGACACTGGCCATCACCGACGCGCTGCGCTCCTGGGCCGGCGACGACGCGGTGCGTGCCGTCGTGGTCACCGGTGCCGGCGAGCGCGGGCTCTGCGCGGGCGGCGACATCGTCGCCATCCACGCCGACGCGAAAGGCGCTACGGCGGGCGCCGATTCGCCGACCGGGCGCTTCTGGCGCGACGAGTACCTGCTCAACGCGCTGATCGGCAGCTATCCCAAGCCGTACGTGGTGATCATGGACGGCATCGTGATGGGCGGCGGGGTCGGTCTGGCCGGGCACGGCAGCCATCGGATCGTCACCGAACGGTCCAAGATCGGGATGCCCGAGGTCGGCATCGGTTTCGTCCCCGATGTCGGCGGCACCTACCTGCTCTCGCGGGCGCCGGGCGAGATCGGCACCCACGTGGCGCTGACCACCGCGCGGATGAACGCCGGCGACGCGATCGCGGCCGGATTCGCCGACTACTACGTGCCCTCCGAGGCGCTGCCCGAGCTGCTCGACGCGCTGGGCACCGTGGGCGTGGAGGCTGCGATCGCGAAGTTCGCCGAGGGGGCACCGCCCTCGGAGCTGCTCACGCAGCGGCGCTGGATCGACGCCTGCTACAGCGCCGATACCGTCGAGGAGATCGCGGCCCGGCTGCAGGCCGACGAAGCGCCACAGGCGGCCGAGGCGGCCGCGGCTCTGCTCGCGAAATCGCCTGTCGCGCTGAAGGTCACGCTGCGTGCCCTGCGCTCGGCGCGGGACCTGCCCAGCCTCGAAGCGGTACTCGACCAGGAATACCGGGTTTCGGTCGCCGCCCTCGGCTCCGCCGACCTGGTCGAGGGCATCCGCGCCCAAGTGATCGACAAGGACCGCGATCCGCGGTGGCGGCCCGCGACACTCGCCGAGGTCACCGACGATCAGGTGGCGGCCTATTTCGCCCCCCTCGGTGCCGCGGAACTGAATTCGACGACAGCGGAGGCGCGGTAATGACGAAGACGATCGGTTTCCTCGGGCTCGGCCACATGGGCGGCCCGATGGCGGCGAACCTGGTGCGGGCGGGCTACGACGTGCTCGCCTACGACCCGGTCCCCGCCGCGCAGGAGCAGGCACGCACCGACGGCGCGAGGGTGGTGGCCACCGCCGCCGAAGCCGCCGCGGGACGTGACGTGGTGATCACCATGCTGCCCAGCGGCAAGCTCGTCCTCGACGTCTACGCCGAACTGCTGCCCGCCGCCGCGCCGGGAACGCTGTTCCTCGACTGTTCCACCATCGATGTGGCCGACGCGAAAGCGGCTGCGGCACAAGCAGTTGCCGCCGGTCACCGCCCGCTGGACGCACCGGTTTCCGGTGGCGTCGCCGGTGCGACCGCGGGCACCCTCACCTTCATGGTGGGCGGCGCGGCCGCCGACTTCGCCGACGCGAGCGAGGTATTGGCGGTGATGGGCGGCAAGGTGGTGCACTGCGGGGACTCCGGCGTCGGCCAGGCCGCCAAGATCTGCAACAACATGCTGCTGGGCATCTCGATGATCGGCCTGTCCGAGGCGCTGGTGCTCGGTGAGCGGCTCGGCCTGAGTCACCAGTCGTTCTTCGACGTGGTGTCCACCGCGTCGGGCCAGAGCTGGGCGCTGACCAGCTACTGCCCGGTCCCCGGCCCGGTGCCCACCAGCCCGGCCAACAACGACTACCTGCCCGGCTTCGCCACCGCGCTGATGTCGAAAGACCTCACCCTGGCCGCGAACGCGCTGCAGGCCAACGGGATCGACGGACAGCTCGGCGAACTCGCCGCCGCGATCTACGCGCGGTTCAACAAGACCGACGCGGGCCGCGACTTCTCCGCCATCGTCACCGACATCCGCGAACGCTCCGACGGAGGAGATATCGAATGACCGTCTACGAGACGATCCTGGTCGAAACCAAGAACCGCGTCGGCTGGATCACGCTGAACCGGCCGAAGGCGCTCAACGCGCTCAACACCGAAGTGCTCGACGACATCGTCGCCGCGCTCGACGAGTTGGGTCGTGACGACGAGGTCGGCGCCGTCGTGATCACCGGCTCCGCCAAGGCTTTCGCGGCGGGTGCCGACATCAAGGAGATGGCGCCCAAGTCCTACATGGACATGTTCATGGACGACTTCTTCGCGCGCTGGGATCGGGTCGCGCAGTTCCGTAAGCCCACCGTCGCCGCGGTGGCGGGCTACGCGCTCGGCGGCGGCTGCGAGCTCGCCATGCTCTGCGACATCCTGATCGCGGCCGACACCGCGCAGTTCGGGCAGCCCGAGATCAAGCTCGGCGTGATCCCCGGCATCGGTGGCTCCCAGCGGCTCACCCGCGCGGTGGGCAAGGCCAAGGCGATGGACATGGTGCTCACCGGACGCACCATCGGTGCCGAGGAAGCCGAACGGGCCGGTCTCGTCTCGCGCATCGTGGCCGCCGACGACCTGCTCGACGTCGCGGCCGAAGTGGCCGAGACCATCGCGGCGAAGTCGCTGCCGGTCACCATGATCGCCAAGGAGGCGGTGAATCGCTCCTTCGAGACCACCCTCGCCGAGGGAATCCGCTTCGAGCGCCGCGTCTTCCACTCGCTGTTCGCGATCGACGACCAGACCGAAGGCATGAGCGCCTTCGTCGACAAGCGGCCACCGAACTTCACCCATCGCTGACTCGGCATCGCTCGACACCCTTTTCGAGGAACCATGACCGAGGCATTCGTCTACGAGGCGACCCACATCCCGCGCGGGCGTGGCAAGCAGAGCGACGCCCCGCACGGCGTGAAGCCGCTCGACCCGGTGGTCGCACCCATCGAGGAGCCGGGGATCTGCTCGGTTCGACCAGGTCTGCGATGACGGCGATGCGCAGCGACCCTCGGCATACGGTGAGCCCGGATGCCGAGGGGCCGACCGCCTCCCCGTACGGCCTGCGTGGCCCCGCCGCGCGGGCCCACCGGCGCCGGCTCATGGTGGTCGCCGCGCAAGCCGTCTTCGTCGCCCACGGATATCACGGCGCCAGGATGGACGAGATCAGCGCGCGGTCCGGGATCAGCAAACCGGTGCTCTACGATCACTTCGCGAGCAAGCTGGACCTGTATCTCGTTGTGCTGCAACTCAATCTGGATCGTATGGTCGACGGTGTCCGCGCCGCTGTCGCGGCGGACACCGAGCCACGCAACCGGGTGCGCCGAGCCGTGCGGGCCTATTTCGACTTCGTCGACCACGACCTCGGCGGGTATGTGCTGGTGTTCGAATCACCGGTGCCCAGCGAACCGTGCGTCGAATGGCGGGTGCGCAACGCGATGCGCGACTGCGCCGCCCTGGTGAGTGCCGAACTGAGAGCGGCAGGCGTCGGCGCGACCGAGGCCGACATGCATGCGTGGGGACTGGTCGGCATCAGCCGCCTCGCGGCCCGCCACTGGCTGGAGGCCGGGCGGCCGATCCCGAAAAGCGACGCGGTCGATACCGCGTCCGCGCTGTGCTGGAACGGATTGTCGACAGTCCAAGGCCATTGTGGACCGGGTCACCCGATGTGACCGATGCCCGACCACAGGTCGCAGTGGTGCTGCCGGCTGAACGAGTCGGCGGTGCTGATGCGATCGCTTCCCATTTCGAGGGTGCTGCCGGGAGTGGTCGGCCAGCCGGTGAAATCCGCTGTCACCGGGTCGCCGGTGTGCGCGAATCGTGCCCAGCTCTGCTGTATCCGTCGCGAGAGCAGATCCGCGGCCGGTGGCAGCGGAATGGTCACACCCATCAACGCCGAGAACACGTAGGGGATTTCCGCGGCGTGAAAGGCGCCCGGTAGCAACGGATTGTCGCCCAGCGGCGCGTCGTTGAACTGGTATTGCCACACCTGGGCGCCGCCCCGGCGCGCCGCCTCGGCGGTGAACAGGGCGGGGCAGGCGAAGAATCCGTCCGTGATCACTCGTTCCTTCGCCTTGACGGGGGCGGCGAAATCGGACAGCGGGTACCGGGCCAGAACCTGATCGGCGTTGTCGCCGAACAGTTCTCGTGTCCAGTTCAGATAGTCCGTCGCGGTGGGGACGGTGGCGCGGGTGTAGTCGAGCAGGGCGATGAAGGTGGCACCTTCATCGGCGTTGCTGCCGACGATGAGGGGCATGTCTCGTGCTGCTCCGGCGGCCAGCGCGTGTTCGGGTTCGGCGGTCACCACGGCGCCGTCCAGGACCGGGCTCCAGGTCACCGCCATCGAATTCAGTTCCGCGGTCGGGGAATCGAGCAGCCGGTCGGCGGGCAGCGAGCGCAGGCATCGCAGCCGGGTCTGCGGATCGTCACAGCCGAGGCTCGCGGCGTAGTCCGCGGATCGTTGGAACGCGAGGTCCCTGCTGGGCGGGGCGAGGGGGCTGCGCGCGCACGAGCCGCTCTCGATGATGGCCCGGTGGAAGAGCCCACGCGCCGACGGCGAGGCGAGTTGGGTACACACGCTCATCCCGCCGGCGGATTCACCGAAGATCGTGACATTGCCCGGATCGCCGCCGAACGCGGCGGCATTGTCCCGAATCCAGCGCAGCGCGGCTTGCTGGTCGAGCGTGCCGTAGGTGCCCGTGATACCGCCGGTGCTGTCGGCCAGTTCGGGCAGCGCGAGGAAGCCGAACGGCCCGACGCGGTAGTTGGGGACGGCCACGATGACCTTGCCCTCGCGCACGAGTCGGGCAGGGGAGTCGTATTGAGCGTTGGATCCGAGTACGAAGGCGCCACCGTAGAACCACACCATCACCGGCAGCGCGGCGTCAGCAGCGTTCTGTGGCACGTAGACATCGATACTCAGGCAGTCCTCGCTCGACTCCTGAAGCGCTACTCCGAGCGGGATCGGGGATGCCTGCGGGCATTGCGGACTGTGGGTGAGCGCGGGACGCACGTCTGCCCACGGTGCCGCGGTCCGCGGCGGTGCGAAGCGATTCTCGCCCGTGGTCGGGGCTGCGAACGGCACGCCGAGGTACTTCACGATCCCGTCGGTGCGCAGCCCGCGGATCTGTCCCTCGGTGACGGTGACCACCGGGTCCGACGCGGCGTCGGCGGGTGAGGCCGCGGCTGGAGGGATCGCGGTCACCGAGATCGAGGCGACAAGACTGGTCAAGATCGCGGCCGTCGCCAGCCGTCTGGCGGCGCCGAACCGAGGTGTGAAGATATGGACCCGCAACGAGACTCCCACAGTGATTTACTTTTGTAACAAAACGACTGTAGGTGACCAGGTGGTTCAGCGTGGGCTATTTGTCGTGATCGGCGCTATTCGTCCAGCGCGGCCAGCAACTGTTGCAGCGCCGGCAAGGCGTACTGCAGCGCTCGCTGATCGGCGAGCGGCAACTTCGCCAGGGAATCGCGCAGCACGGCCGCACTGGTGTGGTCGTATCTGGCCAGTAGTTCCCGCGCCGTCGCCGAGGTCGTCAGGGTCGCCGCGCGCCCGTCTGTCGGTGACGGCACCCGATCGACCAGGCCCGTGGCCGACATCGTCCGAATCAAATTGCTGATCGTCGACTGCGCCACTCTGAGTTCGAGTGCCGCCTGGCTGGGCGTCAGGCCGCCGGTCGTGGCCAGCAGGCGAAGCAGTTCGATCTGCGCCTCCGGGAGATCGGGCAGACCCTCCGCTGTTCGGGTGCGCCGCAGCACCGCACGGCGCAGGGGGCCGAGCAGGGCGCTGAGCTGGACCTCGACCGGTGTGGCCGAGGTCGACGGGGTTCGGGCGGCGGAGGCGTCCATCTGCTCATTCTTCCCTGGCGCGCGGTGATGCCCCGGATCGGCCATTCGTCAACCATAGGTTGACGATTCGGCTATCGTCAACTACTAGTTGACGACAGGGCGATCGTTCGTGGACAGCTGTCGCCGACACCGGATCAATTCAGGAGTCGTCAATGGAAGCTCGCGAGAACACTGCCCAGCACGGTGCCGGGAAGCCGGGCAGGCGGGCGACGGTCGTCGGCGCCGGAATCGCCGGATTGGCCGCCGCGCTGCGGCTGCACCGGCAAGGCTGGGACGTCGTCGTCATCGAGCGCGCCCCGACCCGTCGCAGCAGCGGATATCTGGTGAACCTGCACGGACCCGGATATGCCGCCGCCGAACGACTCGGGCTCGTGCCTGCGCTGTCCCCGCGCGATATCGGGTTCTTCACCTCGGTCCTCGTCCACGCCGACGGCCGGGAGAAGTTCAGGATCCCGGCTGCCGTCGCCCAGGCTGCCGTCGGGGATCGGGCACTGAGCGTGTTCCGTGGCGACTTGGAAGCAGCTCTGTACGACGCGGCGGCGGAGGTGGTCGACATCCGTTTCGGCACCACCGTGCGGGCCCTCGCTCAGACCGCCGAGGAAGTGACGGTCACCCTGACCGACGGCACTCACCGGCGATCGGAACTTCTCGTCGGCGCCGACGGCGTGCACTCGCGTGTGCGCGAGCTCGTCTTCGGTGCCGAGCACGAGTACTTCGTGGACTTGGGCCACATGGTCGGTGCCTTCCCGCTGCACCGGGTTCCCGAGCGCGTGCCCGACGGCGCCGGTACCACCTTCATCGGCCCCGGGCGTACGGCCGCGGTGATGAACCTCGGACCGCGACGATCCTCGGCGTTCTTCACCTACCGCTGCCCCGATCCGACCGCGGAGCTGGCCCTGGGCGCCGCCCCCGCCCTCACCCGCGCGTTCGGCGATCTCGGCGGCGGCGTCGCCGACGCCCTGCGTCAACTCGAAACCGGCCCCGCCACCGCCTATTTCGACTCGGTGGGTCAGATCGTGATGGACCGCTGGAGCCGCGGCCGGGTCGTTCTGCTCGGTGACGCGGCGTGGTGCGTCACGGTGTTCGCCGGTTACGGCGCCGCCCTCGCCCTTGATGGCGCCGACCGTCTCGGCACCGAGATCGCAGCCCACGGCAACGACATTCCCGCCGCGCTCGACACCTGGGAGGAATCGCTGCGCCCCGAAGTACGAAAACGCCAGGCCCTGGCCCGGAGGGGAATGAGCCGATTCGCCCCACCGTCACGCGCACACGTCTGGGCCGGCGAGCTGATGCTGCGTGCCATCCAGCTCCCCGGTATTCGCGGCCTGGTCCGACGCGCTGTCCGACGCGCCAACAACTAGGGCGTGTTTCGAAGTGGAGGTTGGGATGGGGCCGTTCGCTCGACCGCAACCGCCTCCCACATCTGGTCGGTCAGCGGGGACGTTTCAGTCGCACATGTCGCGGTACTCCGAATTCTCAGTTGGAAGGCTGGTTCGGAGCGGGGGTTTCGGTGAACGCCTTGATGCCTTCGAGCCATGAGCGGATGAGCTCTTCCAGTACGTTGTGGTCGATGTGGGGCGCGATCGCGGTGGCGTCCATCGACTCCCGGCAACGAATGCGGGTGCGTCCGAAGCCGAGATCATCGAATTCGTAGACGGCGACCATCGACAAGCCCGGTGCGGTTGTCGCCCAGGTCAGCCTCGACGCGCGTTCCACCACCGCGAACGCGGAGGTAACCGGTGCGCCGGCAGCGTGCCAGGTGAATACGGATCCCGGTGCGGGCGGCCCCGACGCCGCCACATTCGAGATGTCGGCGCGAATGCTGGGCCAGTTGTCAACGTGCGCAAGGGCGTTCCACACGGCTTCCCGGGGTGCGTCGATCTCGATGGTGCCTGCGCCCAATGCGTGGGCGGCTGTGTCCACCTTTCCCGACGAAGCGAGCTGGAAGGCGGGGGTGTCGACGGTCGTCATGTCAATCTCCAATTCGATACGCTGTACCGATACAACGTATCGAATCGTTTCGAGTAGTGTCAACCGGAATCTCGAACGGAGGTGAACGGGTAGCGTGCGATTCGACAGGACACTCGCCTTGCTGTGGGGCGAGGATTCCACACGTGTCGGCCGCTCCGGCCTGACGATCGCAGACTTTGTCGCGGCCGCGACCGCGATTCTCGATGAGCACGGCGCCGACGGATTGTCGATGCGTGCCGTGGCCGCCCGACTCGGGGTGCGGACCATGGCGACCTACATATTCGGCAACAAGGACGACTTGGTAGCACTTGCCGTGGACCGGATATACCGGGAGGTGTACGCCGACGGCGAACAGCTCGGGCGCTTGGACTGGCGAGCGGGGCTGATCGAGGTCGCGCGCGCCAACCGCGCACTGGGCCTCGCCCATCCATGGCTTCCTGAGCTGCAGCTGGTTCGTTCGCTCATGGGACCCTGCGAACTGGCCAAACGTGATCGCGAGCTCGCCCCGCTGGAGTCGACGCCGCTCACCGACGTCGAGAAAGACCAGGTCTTGACCCAACTGTTGCTACATGTAGAGGGTATGACGCGGATCGAGTCGATCCTACGGCGTGAGCGCGACTCCACCGGACTCGACGATTCGCAATGGTGGCAGGCGATCATGCCGACACTGGAACCCGTGGTGGACCCGAATCGGTTTCCGCTGTCGATGCGCATCGGTCTCGCCGCCCAAGATGCGCGCCATGGCCAATTCTGGGGGGACGAGGCATTCGAATTCGGACTGCACCGGCTGCTCGACGGGATCGGCGTCCTGATCGACCGGCGCAGCGACAGCACCTGACCCGGCCGAGCCGGAAGTGACCGTGATCGGGTGCGCGGTCGACGCGGGTGTGGTCGCTACCAGGTCGGTCGTCGGTCGCCGTAGCGGGTGGCCTGCTCGAAGGCATATCCCGCGCGCAGCACCGACAGTTCGCCGCGGTGCCTGCCGACGATCTGGACGCCGACGGGCAGCCCCTGCGCCGTGAATCCGGCGGGAACCGACAGCGAGGGGCAGCCGGTGACGGAGACGAAGTACGAGGACTGCATCCAGCTGAGGTAGTCGTCCATGGCCACGCCGGCCACCTGCTCGGGATACTCGATGTCCACCGGAAAGGGCGGGAGTTGGCTGGTCGGCAGCAGCAGCACGTCATAGCGGGTGAAGAACTCCCGCATGCGGTGGAACAGCTCCGAATGCACCAGCTCGGCGCGACCGATGTCGGCGCCGGTGAGGCCGCGACCGAATTCGATATTGGCGCGCAGCGTCGGCTTGACCTGCTCGACGAGGTCTCCCAGCGCCGCGCCGATGGAGGTGGCCATCTGCCAGCCACGTAGCACCCGGAAGACGTCATCGGCGCCGGTGAAGTCGGGGCACGCTCGCTCGACCGTGGCGCCGAGTGCGCTGAACACCGCGGCCGACTCCTCGACGATCGCGGCCACCGACGGATCGACCGGCACCGAGGTGCCCAGGTCGGGCGAATACGCGACCCGCAGTGATCCGAGGTCGCCCGCGAGGGGGCGGGAGAACATCGCGGGGTCTTCCTCGATCGACAGCGGACACCGTGGGTCGGGGCCCGCCATCACCGACAGCAGCAGTGCCACATCGGAGACCGTGCGCGCCATCGGGCCCTGCACGGCTTGGGTGGCCCATCCGGTCTGATTGGGCCACAACGGAACCCGTCCCGGCGACGGGCGGAGCCCGACGACATTGTTGAACGAGGCGGGGTTGCGGATCGAACCACCCATATCGCTGCCGTCACCGAGCGGCTGCAGGCCCGCGGCCAGCGCGGCGCCGGTGCCGCCGCTGCTCCCACCCGCCGAGCGGGTCGTGTCGTAGGGATTGCGCGTCGGGCCGAACAGCGGATTGAAAGTGTGTGAGCCCGCACCGAATTCGGGCACATTGGTCTTGCCGATGGTGATCGCGCCCGCCGCCCGGATCCGTTCGATGCTCACGTCGGACAGGTGGGGCACGTGGTCGGCCAGCGCCGGGCTGCCGTGGGTGGTGCGGATGCCGGCTGTGTTGTGAGTGTCCTTGTGCGCGATAGGTATTCCGTGCAGGGGGCCGACGGGCAGGCCGTGCGCGAGGCGTTCGTCAGCGGCCGCGGCCGCATCGAGAGCTTGATCGGCGACCAGGGTGACGATCGCGTTGATCTGCGGATCGAGCTGCTCGATCCGCTCGAGATGCGCCGTGACGACCTCGCGGGCCGACAGCTCGCGAGCACGCAACCGGCGGGCGAGTTCTCCTGCGGAGGCGTCGCAGATTTCTGGATGAACAGGGGCGCTCACGGATGGCCTCCAGGAAGGTGTCACGGCTCGGTCGCCGGATCAGGGTTCTCCGGCAGTGACCTGCGCCGAACCGGCTGGAACCCAGCATCTGGCCAACGGGCATTACGTCGCGCGGAACGCAGGAAAGCGGCAAATGGTCGAGACCAAACGCCTGATTCCTGCTCCATCGGTATCGCACTACCAGTTCTGCGGCGGCCCCAGCGGTACGCGACCGATGGCGCGACCCTGCTCGTCCAGCAGCCAGCCCAGCCGCTTGGCGGACTTCAACGTGATGGTCCTGTCCTTGACCCGCAGTGTCGGGAGCCGTTCGGCCAGCAGCGTTTCGAACGCGTCGATGCCGTGCAGCCCGTGCAGCACCACTTGGACGAACAGGTTGTGCGGACCGCTGACCGAGGCGCACAACCGGACATTGGCCTGTCTGGCCAGGGTGGAGCCCGCCGCTTCGAGATCGGCATGCGGCACCGACATCCGAAAGCTGACCGAGGTCGGCAATCCGGCCAGCGGGTGTGCCAGGTCGCAGCGCACCAACAGCTCGCCGTCGCGGATCATGCGGTGCACACGCCGCCGGGCCGTGTGCTCGCTCAGACCACTCGCGACGCCGAGCGCGGTGTAGCTCAGCCGCCCGTCCGCCCCCAGGGCCGTCAGCAGCGCTTGGTCCTCGGCCGAGGGGCGGTTGTGCGAGAGGCTGCTGTAGCTCGTGCGCGACGACGGCCGTTCCGTGGACAGGGTGGCGCGTTGGGCGGGCCCCATGGCCCGGATCTGCCAGTCGGCTCCCTCGCTGAACAACGTGATCCCGACTCGCGTCCTTGTCGATCGGAGCCCGGGCAACGCGCCGATGTCACGGCGGGTCCAGCGGCCGAGTGTGGGCAGGTCGGGGGCACCGACGGACAGCAACAGGTCGTAGTCTCCCGCTGTCTCCTCCACGCTGAACACCCACGGCAAAGCGGTCACCGCGGCGCTGACCGCGTCCATGGCCTGGGGGCGACAGCGCACCTCGACGAAGGCCACGGTGGTGGTCTTGGCCGACTCGTAGGCGGTGATCCAGGCCATGCCCTCGGCGCGCAGCCGATCCCAGCGGCGAGCGACCGTCGTCGCATCGATGCCCAGTGCCTTGCCGACCTGTGACCAGGCGGCGCGCGGAGCGGTCTGTAGTGCATCGATGAGCGCAAGATCGAGCTCGGAGAAGCGGGAATCCGGTGCAGAAGGCGCAAGATTGCCGGATTCTGGCACTTCGGTGTCCATGTCACTCACAGGTCGGATCGTAGGACCCCTGGTTGGCCGGCGCCACTTCGGCCACAGCGGACAGGAGCGCCATGTCGGTGGAACAAGAAGTCCCGAGCATCTCGGCCGGGCGGACCGTGCATGTCACCGTCGTGCTGCTCTTCTCAGCCTGGTTGATCGACTACGCCGACCGCCTCCTGATCACCCTCGCGCTGCCCGCCATCGGCGTGGAGTTCGACCTCAGCAGGGGTGAGCAAGGCTTGCTCGTCTCGGCGTTCTTCCTGGCGTACGCGATCTTCCAGATCCCCGGCGGGGTGCTGGCCGACCGACTCGGCGCGCGGAAGATGATTCTCGTCGCGGTCCTGGTGTGGTCGATCTTCACCGCGGCGACCGGCTTCGCCTGGTCCTTCGCCGTGCTGTTGATCGTGCGTTTCCTCTTCGGTGCCGCCGAGGGCATCTTCCCGCCCGCCTCGATGAAGGTGCTCGTCGAGCGGACGAACGAGCAGGAGCGGATGAGTGCGAACGGGTTGATCATGAGCTCGAACGCGATCGCCGCGGTGCTCACTCCGCTGGCGATGACACCGCTGATCGCCGCGTTCGGCTGGCGTTCGGCCTTCTTCTCGACAGCGGCGCTGGGAGTGCTGGTGTTGCTCGCCATCCAGCTCGGGCTCCCTCGGCCGCTGGCGAGGACAACCCCGCGGGTGCCGGTTCAGCCGCCGCCGTTGCGTGCCGTGCTACGACTGCGTGTGCTGTGGTACTTCGGGGCGATCATGTTCGGCTACAACGTGATCGGCTGGGGACTGACCACCTGGGTACCCACGTATCTGACCGAGCAGCGGGGAATCCCGCTCACGTCGGCGGGCGTCCTGCTGGCCGTTCCGGCCCTGGCCACCGCCGTCGCGGTTGTCATCGGCGGCAGACTCGCCGACCGGCTCGAGGGCAATCAGCGCCTCGTGATCGTCCCGGGCATGACGGTGTCCGCGCTGGCCCTGATCCTGATGGCGGACTCCGGTTCGCTGGCCGCGTTCGTCGCCTTCGCGTCGGTGGCCATGTTCGCCGCCAGCTTGGCCTACATGCCGATCTTCGCCGTGCCGCTGCGCGCGCTGCCCGCCGAGTACCTCGGTGTCGGCAGCGCGGTCATCATCGTCGGCGGTCAGTTGGCAGGCATGGTGACTCCACCGGTGGTCGGTGTGATCGCCGATCATCTCTCGTTCGAGGTCGCGTTCGGTTTTCTGGTGCTCGGCGCCGTCATCGCGGCGGTGATGGCGATCATCACCCCCCAGAACGCCGCCTCGTTCCGGGCAGCCATCGGCGTGCCCGAGGTTCCCTCTGTCGACAAGGAAGTTTCATGACCACAACCGCCGGAACCGAATCGCCGGTCAGCGTCTTGACCACCGGGCTCGATACCCGGGTAGCCGCGTTGCGCGCACTCTACGAGGATCTGCACGCCCATCCGGAACTGTCGTTCCAGGAAGTCCGCACCGCGGGAGTCATCGCCGCACACCTGCGTACGCAGGGCTGGACGGTGAGCGAAGGCGTCGGTGGCACCGGCGTGGTCGGCGTCTTGGACAACGGTGCGGGACCGGTGGTGCTGTTGCGTGCCGACATGGACGGGTTGCCGGTGCGCGAGGAGACGGGGTTGCCCTACGCCTCGGTGCGCACCGGCATCGACGCGGAGGGCACCGTCGTCCCGGTGATGCACGCGTGCGGTCACGATATGCACGTCACCTGCCTGCTGGGCGCGACTGCCCAGCTGGCGGCCCACCGCGAAGGGTGGCACGGCACCGTCGTCGCGGTGTTCCAGCCCGCCGAGGAGGTCGGCGGTGCGCCCGCGATGATCGCCGACGGATTCCTCGAACGTTTCCCGCGCGCGCAGGTCTGCCTGGGCCAGCATGTACAGCCCGCCCCGGTCGGCTTCGTCGGCACCCGACCCGGCGCGGTCATGGTCGCCGCGGACAACCTGCGGATCCTGCTGCACGGCAGGGGCGGACACGGTTCCGCGCCGGAACTGACCGTCGACCCGATCGTGCTGGCCGCCGCCGTCGTACTGCGACTCCAAACGGTGGTGTCGCGGGAGGTGGGCGCCTCCGAGCGTGCCGTCGTCACCGTCGGCTCGATCCACGCGGGGACCAAGGAGAACATCATCCCCGACACCGCCGAGCTGCGGATCACGATCCGCACCGAGACGCCTGCCGTGCGCGCCAGGGTGCTGGCGGCGGTCGAACGAATCGTGCGCGCGGAATCGGCCGCCTCCGGTGCCGTCGAGGAGCCGGAGATCACGGTGATCAACACGTTCCCGGTGACGGTCAACGACCCCGACGCGACCGCGACGGTCCTCGGCGCCCTCACCGAAACCTTCGGCGATCAGCGCGTGTTCACGCTTCCTCAACCGTTCAACGGCAGCGAGGACTTCTCCACGTTCGGGACCGCACTGGAGGTGCCCTCGGTGTTCTGGCACTTCGGCGGCGCCGACCCGGCCGCCTTCGCCGGTCTCGACATCGCCGACCTGCTCGCCGACGGGCTGCCCGACACAATCCCGGTCAACCACTCACCGCGATACGCGCCGGTGCCCGAGCCGACCATCCAGATCGGCGTGACGGCACTGCTGGCGGCCGCGTCGCCGTGGTTGTGCGGCGCGTAACCACGCGAGCGGCTTCACTGTTCACTGCGCTGAACTGCCCGGCCGCCGAGCAGCGAACGGGTGGGAGTGTGATCGAGCCCTTCACCAACCGGCGCCGGCGCGGTGTCCACGTTTGAGCCGATCGGTGTTCTCCACGATGACCCGAGCGAGAGCCTTCTCCGGGGCCGATTGGGCTCGGCGCGAGGAGGGAATGAGAACGAACTGGGTGGTGTCGGGACGTGGCCTCGGTAGTCCGGAAACCGGGAACACGTCCGGGGGCAGCAAGCTCTCGGTATGCACGAGGTAGCCGAGACCGGCCAAGACGGCGGCGCGCATTCCCAGCTGCCCGGTCGTCGTGCAGGTGATCCGATACTCGAGGCCCGCGTGTTCGAGTGCGCCCAGCGCGGCGTCGCGGGACAGGGCGGGCGGGGGATAGGTCACCACCGGGATCGGACGCGACAGATCGGGTACCGCCCCCGCGGGGCCCGCCCACACGAAGTTGTCGTCGAAGACCCGCTGTCCGTGTCGTTCGCCCGCGCGGCGTTTGACGAACGCGAGATCGAGGCGGTCGCCCCGCAATTCGGCATGGATCTCCTCGCTGAGGCCGATGGACAGCTCCACATCGACCAGCGGATAAGCGCGCCGGAACTCCAGCAGGATCGACGGCAGCGCTCGTGACACCAGATCCTCGGAGACGCCGAAGCGGATCCGGCCGCTGAGCTGTTCGCCGCCGAAGTATCGCAGCGCATCGTGGTGCGCGTCGACGATGGTGCGGGCGAAGCGCACCATCGCGGCGCCGTCGGTGGTGAGGGAGACCGTGTGGGTATCGCGGACGAACAGTTCGCGGCCGATGGACGCCTCGAGCTTCTTCACGTGACCGCTCACCGTCGGCTGGCGCACACCGAGCTGGCGGGCGGCCTGACTGAAGCTGCGATAGTGCTCGACCGCGAGGAAACTGCGCAGCACCACGGGATCGAGCATCGGCACCCCATCTATCGAAATTCGTGATAGCGAATATAGCGTATATCGCCTTTTGTGATGACTGTTCCGTCCGTAGCGTCGATGTTCGTGAAGCTGCTGCGCAAAGCCCCGATCGACGGATTCATCCTCGCGTTACTGGGCACCGTGCTGCTCGGCGCGGTGTGTCCCGTGTCCGGCGCAGCCGCCGAGGCGCTCGGCTGGGTCACCAAGGCGGCGATCGCACTGCTGTTCTTCCTCTACGGCACGCGGTTGTCACCCGCGCAGGCCTGGGCAGGCCTGCGGCACTGGCGATTGCACCTGACTGTGCTGTCGATGACCTTCGTCATCTTTCCCGCGCTCGGCCTCGGGCTGTGGCTGCTGGGCCGGGGCATCCTGCCCGCCGATCTGCTCGTCGGCGTGCTGTTCTTGTGCTTGGTGCCCTCCACCGTGCAGAGCTCCATCGCGTTCACCGCGATGGCTCGCGGCAATGTGGCGGCGGCGATGGTCAGTGCGTCGATGTCGAACCTGCTCGGTGTCGTGC
Organism: Nocardia sp. NPDC058633; assembly: GCF_042717045.1. Lineage (NCBI taxonomy): Bacteria > Bacillati > Actinomycetota > Actinomycetes > Mycobacteriales > Nocardiaceae > Nocardia > Nocardia sp. NPDC058633. The sequence continues at coordinate 245,517 of NZ_JBHXRA010000008.1, read as the reverse complement.
TCACGCCGCTGCTCGTCGTCGTGCTGATGAGCACGAGCGGTGACGCGCGCGTCGACCCGACGGCGATCCTGACCATCGTGACCCAACTGCTCGTGCCCTTCCTGGCCGGTCAACTGGCTCGGCCCGCGATCGGTCCGTGGTTGGCACGGCATCCGAAACCGGTGATGTCGGTCGACCGGATCTCGATCCTGCTCGTCGTCTATGCCGCTTTCAGCGTGGGCACCGTCGAGGGGGTATGGCAGGCGGTGCCCGCGGCGCGGCTCGCGCAGATCGTCCTCGTGTGCGCCGTGCTGCTCGGTGTCGTGCTCGGCATCTCGGCGGGTCTGGGTCGGGCGCTCGGCTTCGCCTACGAGGATCGCGTGGTGATGTTGTTCGCCGGGTCGAAGAAGAGCCTGGCTTCCGGACTGCCGATGGCCGCTGTGCTGTTCGGCGGCGCGCAGATCGCCTTGATCGTGTTGCCCCTCATGATCTTTCATCAGATCCAGTTGATCGTGTGCGCGGTCCTCGCGCGCCGTCTGGCTCGTCGCGCGTAGCGGGTGGCATGACCGCCGGCTTCGGGTCACCGATCGTGCCGGGGTGCTGTGGCCGTCGGGACTACGCCGGTCGTGCGGTGAGCCGGGCGCCGAAAACCCGTTCCAGTAGTTCGTACAGCTGGTCGCGATCCTCGTCGCTGAGCCTGTTCAGGCCGCTGTGGGTGGCGCGCATTCGCTCGCGGATCGCGTCGGTGACACGTTCACCCTCGGGCGTGATGACGAGATTCGTGACGCGCCGGTCGGACGCGCTGGGCTCGCGGTGCACCAGGCCCCGCTTCTCCAGTCGGTTGATGATTCCGGTCACGTTGGAGGCGTCGCAGCCCAGGGTCTCGGCCAGTGCGCGCATCGCGGCAGGTCCCCGGCGTAGCACTGTCAGCGTCTTGCCCTGGCTCGCGGTGAGGTTCTCGCTCGCCGCCGCGACGGTGAAATCGCTGTAGTAGGCGCCGAGCGACACCGAGAGGAGCTCCATCAGCTGGGCCGTGTCGACGTGAGGAGCTGCTGCCATGAGACTCAGCTTATCCGCAGAAACTTGACCATCTCAAATATCAACCTCTACCGTGGCGGTATTGCTTGAAGTTCTCAACCTTCGACTTTGTCAAGTAACTACGAGGAGTATTCCGTGATCGTCACCGCGTCCGAGGCCTCCCGCACGGCCGAGATCCTGTCCCGGCCCGTCACGCTGAACGGCCTGACCGTCCCGAACCGTATCGCGATGGCGCCGATGACGCGCATGTTCTCGCCGGGCGGCGTTCCCGGAGACGACGTGCGGTCCTACTACGCCCGCCGCGCGGCGGCCGGAGTCGGCCTGATCATCACCGAGGGCACCTACGTCGGCCACGAGTCGGCCGGGCAGAGTGATCGTGTGCCGCGGTTCCACGGTGCGGAGCAGCTGGCGGGGTGGGCGAAGGTCGCCGAGGACGTGCACGCGGCGGGCGGCACGATCGTGCCGCAGCTGTGGCACATCGGCATGGTCCGCAATCAGGGCGAACCCCCCTACGCCGACGCGCCCGCCGTCGGCCCCTCCGGTATCCGCGTCGACGGCACCGAGGGTACCGGCAAGGCGATGACCCAGCGTGACCTGGACGACGTCATCGCCGCTTTCGCCGAGGCCGCCGCGGACGCCGAGCGCATCGGCTTCGACGGCGTCGAACTGCACGGCGCCCACGGCTATCTCCTCGACCAGTTCCTGTGGGCGCGGACCAACCGCCGCGACGACGGCTACGGCGGTGACCCCGTGGCCCGCACGAGGTTCGCGGCCGAGATCGTGGCCGCGGTCCGGTCGGTGGTCTCGCCCGACTTCCCGGTGATCTTGCGCTACTCGCAGTGGAAGCAGGAGGCCTACGACGCGCGGCTCGCCGAGACCCCGCAGGACCTGGAAGCGATCCTGGCTCCGCTCGTCGCGGCAGGCGTGGACGTCTTCCACGCCTCCACCCGCCGCTACCGGTTCCCGGAGTTCGACGGCTCGGATCTGAACCTGGCGGGCTGGACCAAGAAGCTCACCGGCAAACCGACCATCACCGTCGGTTCGGTCGGCCTCGACGGCGACTTCCTCCGTGCGTTCACGGGCGAGGGCGCCGAGCTCGGCAGCCTCGACAACCTGCTCGACCGTATGGAACGCGAGGAGTTCGACATGGTCGCCATCGGCCGTGCCCTGCTCCAGGACCCCGAATGGGCCGCCAAGGTCCTGGCGGGTCGGATCGACGAACTGAAGCCCTACGACGCGGCGGCGCTGAAGACGCTGAGCTAGGCGCGTCGTCGGCGCGCCACCGAGTGCCGATGCGGCCTGCGGCGACGATCGCGGCCGAGCTGGTCTGTTCGACGACCGGCTCGGCCGGGCTCGTCCGAACAGTGCCGGGCCACATCGAGATTCCGGGCCCGCCGGTGTCGGGTGCGCCCTGTACGCTGCTGTTCTGCGTGAGGGGATCCCGATGAAATTGCGTCGCGTTCGAAACGAAGACGGTTTGCAGACCCAGTGCCTGCGTGACGGGCAGTGGTCCGCGCACCCGCAACCGTTGGGCGGGCAGGTGTTCAGCGAGCAGTGGGAACTCGGCGTCGCGGACGGGCACCGGCGGGAGTCGGAGCTGTTGTTGCCGTTCAATCCGGCATCATTTCGCGACTTCATGCTGTTCGAGCAGCACAATATCGATGCCAGCCGCGGTCTGGTTCGCCGATTCCACCCACCGCAGTACCGGTTGGCCACTGCGGTGGAGCGGCTGAGTGGGCGAAGTTTTCCGCTGTTCAAGCCGAAGTCGCTGTTCTATCAGCAGCCGATCTACTATCTGGGAAACCACCTGACATTCGTGCCGTCGGGTACCCCGATCCGCGCGCCCGCCTATTCGTCGGCCTTGGACTACGAACTCGAGATCGGCTTCGTCCTCGCCGAGCCCCTGTACTGCGCGACGCCGCAGCAGGCGGCCGCGGCGATCGGCGCGTTCGTCCTGCTCAACGACTTCAGCGCGCGCGACGTGCAACGCGCCGAGATGGCCAGCGGTTTCGGACCACAGAAGTCCAAGCACTTCGCCAGTTCGATGTCGGCGACAGCTGTCACCGCGGACGAAATCCTGCCGCGCATCGACCACCTCACCGGGTCGGTCCGGATCAACGGCGCCACCGTGAGCACCGTCTCGAGCGCCGGGATGCGATGGAGCCTCGGTGAAGTCCTCGCGCACGCCTCCCGCAGCGAACATCTGTATCCCGGAGAGTTGTTCGGAACCGGCACTCTGCCCGGCGGCAGCGGGATGGAAACCGGAAACTGGCTGGAGCCGGGCGATGTCCTCACGTTGACCCTCGACGATATCGGCGAGGTCGAACACCTGGTCACCAGCTGAGCCCGCCGCGGGCCGGTCGGCGAACGAGCCGGGAGGTGCGGGGCCGACAGCGGTTGCTACTACTGTGAGGTTCCATGGCTCGAATCAAGGCCACGGACACAGGCACCAGGGTTCAGCGTCGGCAGGTGATCGCCGCCGCCGTGATCGATGTTCTCGCTGAACAAGGTCTACGCGGGCTGACCCACCGCGCGGTGGATGCCGCGGCCGGATTCGGCAGCGGCGCGGTGAACTATCACGCCCCCACCCGCGCGCACCTGGTCCAGCTGGCGTTGGAGGAGTTGTTCGCCCGCGACGGGGTTGTCGCCGCCGATCATTTCGCCGACCTGATGGGCACACCGCGCATTCCCATGGCCGTCGTGGCGGATCGCATGACCGCGTTCGTGCAGGAAATGACGACCCCGCCGGCTCGTCAGCGAGTCATCGCCCGGCACATGCTGCTGGCCGAGGCTCAGCGGGATCCCCGAATCCGTGCCCAATTCGACACCCAGCGTGGCGCGTTCGTGGAGTTCGCCGCGCACATCGTGTCCGCGATGGATCGCGACTACCCCGCGATCACCGCCGAAGTGGTGGTGATCATGATCGAAGGCTTGATCCAACGCCAAGTGCTCATCGGGGCAACGCCGTTGGCCGATTCCCTGCGCCCGATCATCGCCGGGCTGCTGCGCTCGTGGAACCTCGAGTAGAGCGCAGCTTTCGGGTGCTCGTGATGCGCGGATACGGCACGTGCGACGGCGCCGCTTCTCGACGGTGCGGTTTCGATGGTGCTCGGGCGCATCTGGTCACGGAGTTCGGCCGCGGCGCGGCGTGAACTCGAGGTAGGTATAGGCCCTCGACGCGGTGGTGATCAGCGCGGTGCGTATCGCGTGCTCGGTCGACGAATCGACGGCGAACGGCATGGTCGGCAAGGTGGCTGTCACCTCCTCGCAGATCGCCTGCCGCACGGCCGCCAGCGGTATCCCTTCGCGAGCGCATCGGGCGGCGCTGCGCTCCAGTTCTGCCGACAGCGCCCGTCCGGACGCATCGTGCACCGTCGCTGCCAGTTCCATGCCGAGTAGGAGCGGGCCCTCCCAGCTCGGTCGCACCGCGGAGCGCGGCAGTGCGGGTGGTGGGCACGATGTGTGCGCGATCGCCTCGTGTCGCTCTCTCGGATTGATCATCGTCGATCACCTGCTTCCCCTTGCTCATCGCTGTCGGAAACGACGCTGTGTCGCTTCCGGGTGCGAAGTACGGAAAGTCCTGTGGCAGAGCTGTAGCAGTGGTCGTCAGCACCCCGTGGTCGGGCGCATGACACCTTTCAACACTTGTTGAGAATAGGGGAGTGGTGCGAGAGCAATATGCCCGTCACGATGTTCGGTGACATGACACAAAGGTCGGCGGCAGAGTTGGTGCACCCCGGGGTGCCACGCTCATGGGATCAGCCCGCTGATTCGAGTTCCTGCTTGAGATTGCGCAGGGTGCGGTGGATGTTCTTGCGCTGGAATTCGGCGAAGGTGTTGCCACCGGTGGCGATCCGGTCGAAGATCTGGACCGCCGCGTTCGGCCACGCCCCGCGATCGTCGTACCAGGTCTCGGTGACGCGGGTGCCGCCGTTCTCCGGCGCGAACCGGTACTCCCAGGTGGCGATCTTCCCGCGCAACCAGGGCCGTCGGGCGCCGATCGACTCGACCCGGAACGCGAACCGGGTGCCCGGTTCCGCCGCGATCACCACGCAGCGAGTCACCCAGCGAGCGAAGCCACGCTTGTTGACACCCTCGAATTCCATTCCCACATAGGTGGATTCGCCAGGCTGCGTGATCCTCGCCCCGCGGTTCTCCGGACTCCACCGACCCATCAGGGTCGGATCGCTCACCTGCTCGTAGACCGACACCGGATCGGCAGCGATGTCGATGCTGTCGGACACCGTCGTAACGCGATTCATGCGGTCGAACCTATCCGACATTGCGCCCCTCGACGGCAACAGTCGAGGACTCATCGGTCTGCCCGGTGGGCCGCCGATCGGCGCGAGCAGCCGCCGGGGCCGGTGGAAGTTGGCGTGTTCGGCGGGGGATTGGCACGTTCTGTCCTTGTCCGGGCTCCGAGGGAATTCGACACTTCGTTTGTACGGTCGGTGCGAACGAGGGGAGTGTGCGGTGTCGGCTACGAGAGAGAGTGCCACCGTCTACGTTATTTCCGCGCTGGAGGCGAAAGGCACCGCGACCCGGGATGATTTCGACGTCGCCGGAATAGTCACCGCGTTCCGCGACATCGCCGAGGGGTGGGACTTCCGGTCGATGGAGCAAGAGACCTTCTGGCGGATCGCTTCGACCTACCTCAGGTTCTGATGGCCTGTGCCGGGTGGGAACCCGCCGACCAGCGCCGGGCTGCCCGGCGCAACGAGCCCGCATCGGAGTAGCCGAGCAGTTCGGCCTGTCTGGTATCGACGCGCGACCCCGCGGACATCGCTCGCGATAATCGGGCGCTGCGAGCCCGATCCAGCTCGGCCCGCCAGGTCGTGTCCGACTCGGTCAACCGTCGCTGCAGCGTTCGAGGGCTGACGGCGAGGATCCGGGCGACGCTGTTCAGGGAGACCTCACCGGCCTCGATGGCCTGCTCCACTGCAACGGCCACCCGTTCGGGCCAGGCCGAGGAGAGGGTCGGCGGAGGTGGCAGTGCGTCGGCCAGCGGCCGCAGGATCGCGGCCAGGACCGGATCGGCGGTGGTCAGGGGCAGATCCAGGTCCGCGGCGTGGAAGGTGATCGAATCGGTCGGGGCATCGAATTCCAAGGTGGCGGAACCGAATACAGCACGGAAACCAGTGAGATCGCGGGGAGCGGCCTGGCGCAGCGAAACGCGCGCCGGGTTCAGCGGATCGTCGACAGCTCGGCGTGCGCGACTCAGCACAGCCGACAGTCCCCAGAGCTGGGTGTGATCGCGTCCACGGCCTTCGCCCTCGAGCATCTCGAGGTAGAGAGTGGACTCGGTCTCGGACTCGGCGACCAGGTCGAACCGGTGATTGGTGGTGACCGCGGTGATGTGGGGCCCGCAGGTGGCCAGTCCGGCGCCCAACGTCGGCGCGGACGCGAACAGATAGTCGTACAGGCCGAGGCTGGACAGTTCGTAGCGCCGCGCGACCTGGAGGGCGACGTCCGGGCCGAGGCGGTGCTCGCCCACTTCCCACAGCCGGGAGAATGTCGCGCTGGGCAGATGCACATCGTCGCCGGTGATCGACCAGTCCGGGACCCCGGTGTCGCGGATCAGCTGCGCGCGATCCAGCCCGGCGGCATCGAACTGGGAGATGACGAACCGGTGCAGCAAACTCTGGTCGGTAGCCATGTCGTCTCCTCGTGGGCGCGTGCCGATCCTCGGATCGGTCGCGGCTGGTCCAGCGGGAGACCTCGGCCGATCCTGAGAATCCGTGGGCGAACATTGTGTCGCGTTCGGACGCACCGCGTGTTCGATCCGGTGTACCAGTTTCGCGCGCACGGTGAAAGGCCCGCGAGACGGAGGCGCTGATCGAGGACGTTTCCCGACGTGAAAGCCAGCTGCCGCCCGCGCGGGGTAGACCCGGTCCGCGGTCGATGTCCGGTATCACACCGAGGTGCGATTCCCTCCCATACCAAGGGATTACGGCCGACGAGAAAACGCCCGATAGCTTCGAGACCATCGACATCGGCGCCCGCTCCACCACCGGCCTTCGACATCATCGACGAACGGACCCGGCGTCTCCGACTCAGCCTTCAGGAAGACCTATGACAACACCTTCCCTGGTCCCCGCATCATCGGCACGGCCACCGCGGCGTGGCGCCGACGGTGATTACGCCCGCCTGTTGCGCCGGATCTCCGATGCCGGGCTGATGGACCGGCGCCCCGGCTACTACGCCGTGCGGCTCGGCCTCGTCGGCATCGCGTTCGCCGCCGGTTGGACGGCATTCGTGCTCGTCGGCGATTCGTGGTGGACGCTGCTGGTCGCGGGGTTCATGGCCGTGACGTTCGCGCAGATCGCACTCGTGATGCACGACGTGGCCCATCGCCAGGTCCTGCGACGTCGTCAGCCGACGGAGCTCGTAGGTCGGCTCGTCGGCAACGCCGGTATCGGCCTGGGCTACGGCTGGTGGCAGGACAAGCACACCCGCCACCATGCCAATCCCAACCACGAAGAGCTCGACCCCGATGTAGCGCCCGACATTCTGGTCTGGTCGCAGCGGCAGGCGCGGTCGAGCCGCGGTGTTGCCCGTCTCATCGGGCGGGCGCAGGCGTTCCTGTTCTTTCCCCTCCTACTGCTGGAGGGTTTGAACCTCCATGTGGCCGGCGTTCGCGCGCTCGGCAATCGATCGGTCAAACACCGTGGCTGGGAAGGCACGCTGCTGTTCGGCCACTTCGCGGCCTATCTGATCGCACTGTTCGCGGTGTTGCCCGCGGACAAAGCCGTGGCGTTCTTCGTCGTCCATCAGGGACTGTTCGGCCTGTACATGGGCTGCATCTTCGCCCCGAACCACAAAGGCATGCCGACCTCGACCGGCGACGAACGCACGGATTATCTCCGTCGTCAGGTGCTCACCTCCCGCAATGTGCGCGGCGGCGCGTTGATCGACATCGCCCTCGGCGGACTCAACTATCAGATCGAGCACCACTTGTTCCCGAGCATGCCGACACCGAACCTTCGCCACGCCCAGGTGATCGTGCGCGACTACTGCGCCGACATCGGCGTGCCCTACCACGAAACCGGGCTGATCTCCTCGTACCGCGAGGCGCTCGTACACCTGCATCGCGTCGGTGCCCCGCTACGCGCCTCCGATCGGCATGTGAGCGCGCCGACGCCGCCGTCCATCGACGGGGTCAGCGCAGGGCACCAGGACTCGCGCAGGTGAGCCAGGGCGTTCGATCAGGGAGTGTCCAACACGCTCGCCGGAACTCCGTAGGGCAGGAATCGCACCCGACGGCGATCGTCGGTGTTGTCGCGATGTGCGCGCAAGGCCTCGAGCTCGTTCGGAAAGACCTGGTCGACCCGGGCCTGGCCGAGATCGTCGATGGTGTAGACCGCCCACACGCCGCTACCGGTCGCGCCGGTGGTCTCCTCCTCGGGTGCCGCCGGCCGTGGCCGTTGGGGTTGGATGAACTGACCGAGCAGCGATGCCAGCCCGCTGACGCCGACCTGATCGACGCGATCCAGGTAGATGCCTGCCTTGCCGAGCAGGTCGCGAAGTTCGGTTCCTGTCCCACGCAGTGCTCGTTCGAAATCTTCCGGGTCTATGCCGAAAGGCCCGTTGTTTGCCATCGCATGTCCTCCTCGGAACGAAGTGCAGACCTACGCCACAGTGTCCTCGCCAACCGCTCGTCGCGCCATGACACCCGTGCTCGAGGGAATCATCCGTTTCGGGTGAGCCGCGCCCGCTGATCGGTGTGTGACCATCGCAGAACGTCCGGGTCGGTGATGTCCGTCATCGACGAAGCGAGGTTCCGCGATGTGGGAGGTGCCGAACCCGTGAAGGCGAACGGTGCGTCGACCGCGGTGGCGGCCGGATCCGGTGGGGTGCTGCTGGTGCTGGCGTCGGGCCAGTTCCTCATGACCCTGGACAGCTCGGTCATGAACGTGTCGATGGCCGCGGTGGCCGAGGACCTGGACACCACCATCACCGGGATCCAGACCGCCATGACCCTGTACACGCTCGTCATGGCGACCCTGATGATCACCGGCGGCAAGGTGGGCACCATCATCGGCCGGCGTCGGGCGTTCGCGATCGGGCTCGTCATCTACGGAGTGGGTTCGCTGACCACCGCGTTCGCTCCCGATCTCGCGGTGTTGCTGCTGGGCTGGTCGCTGTTGGAGGGTATCGGCGCCGCCCTGATCATGCCCGCGATCGTCGCCCTGGTCGCGGCCAATTTCGCGCCCGAACGGCGCAGCGCCGCCTACGGCCTGGTCGCCGCGGCGGGTGCGATGGCCGTCGCCGCGGGGCCGCTGATCGGTGGCGCGGTGACCACGTTCGCTTCGTGGCGCTATGTGTTCATCGGCGAGGCCGTCCTCGTCGTGGTCATTCTCTTCGCGCTACGCCGTATCGAGGATGTCGGGCCGTCGAAGGTCCGGATCGACCTGCTCGGCGCCCTGCTCTCGGTGCTCGGTCTCGGCCAGCTCGTCTACGGTGTGCTGCGTTCGAGCGAATGGGGGTGGATCCAACCCAAACCAGGCGGTGCGGCCGTCGCGGGCCTGTCGCCGGTTGTCTGGCTGCTGTTGAGTGGATCGCTGTTGCTGTATGTGTTCGTGCGCTGGCAAACCCACCTCGCCGATACCGGCGGCGAGCCGCTGATCGACCCCCAACTCTTTCGCAACCGGCAACTCACCGGCGGGCTCACGATGTTCCTCGGCCAGTACACCGTGCAAGCCGGGGTGTTCTTCAGCGTCCCGCTGTTCCTGACAGTGGTGCTGGAACTGGACGCGCTACAGACCGGACTGCGGCTGGTTCCGCTGTCGGTGGCGCTGTTGCTGTCGGCGGCCGGAATACCCAAGATCTGGCCGCGCGCCGATCCGCGCCGCGTGGTCCGGGTCGGGCTGGCCGCCATGATCCTTGGGATCCTCGTCCTCGTGGCCGGGATGGATCCCGGCGCCGATGCGGGTGTGGTGGCCGTCCCCATGGTGCTGATGGGTCTGGGATTGGGTGCCCTGGCATCCCAGCTCGGTGCCGTGACCGTGTCGGCCGTGCCGGATTCGCAGAGCGCCGAGGTAGGCGGACTGCAGAACGCCGCCGCCAATCTCGGCGCGTCGTTGGGCACCGCGCTGGTCGGCTCGGTCCTGATCGCCACGCTGAGCACATCGATCATCGCCGAGGTGAACGAGCACCCCGACGTGCCCGCATCGGTGAAACAACAAGCCACCACCGAATTGGCCGCGGGTGTCCCGTTCCTGTCCGACGTCCAGTTGCAGGAGGCGTTGCGCGACAACGCGGTCCCGGAGCCACGGGCGGCCGAGATCCTCGAAGTCAACAGTGCGGCCCGGCTCGACGCGCTGCGAGTCGCGTTCTCCCTCACCGCTTTTCTCGCTATCGCGGCGCTTTTCTGCACCGGGCGGATTCCGCGCCGGCCACAAGGCGGTGCCGATCCAGCGGGTTCGGAACAACCCTCTCCAGGCGGGTGATCGAGACACAACACACGCACGGTCCGCTTGTCCGACAGTTACAGAACAGGAGAACTCCGGTGAAACTCGCAAACGGCATCTGCGGGATCGCAGCGATCGCGGCGGTTCTGATCACGACGGCAGCGTGTAGCAACGACGACGATTCCGCCGCCATAACGGCCACGTCGACCGTGCAGGGCGACGCTGCGCGCAGCAGCATCGCCGCCACGGCTTCCGCGGCGATGAGCTCGGTGCGCGACACCGCTCAGCAAACGATCCAAGACGCGATCAACGCGATCCTGTCGGCCGCCCCGATCACCTTCGACGCCGGCAGTTCGGACCTGGGCTCGATCGACACCGCCACCCTCAAAGCGGTAGCCATCCCGTTGCGGGGCAACGACACCGCCATAACGATCATGACCTACGCCGAGGATTCGAATCCGGACACGGCCGAATCCCTGGCCGATGCCCGCGGCGCGAACATCGCGGCCGCGCTCGAAGCCGAAGGCATCGACAAGTCGCGCATCACCGTACAGTCCGACGCCAACCCCACCGACCCGGAAGTCCGGGCCGATGAGGCGACGATCTCGGTAACGGACGACTAGCGAGGCGCCGCGGCGAGGGTCAGGCGGTGACGGCGCCGTGCGCGGCCGAGCTGACGAGCTTGCGGTACTTGGCCAGCACGCCCGAGGTGTACTTGGGCGGCAGCGGTTCCCAGCCGACCTTGCGCGCGGCGAGTGTGGCGTCGTCGATCTCGACGTCGAGGATGCGGTTGGCGACGTCGAGGACGATCGGGTCGCCGTCTGCGACGAAGGCGATCGGGCCGCCGTCCACGGCCTCGGGAGCGACGTGACCGACGCACAAACCGGTGGTGCCGCCGGAGAATCGGCCGTCGGTGAGCAACAGGACGTCCTTGCCAAGGCCCGCGCCCTTGATCGCGCCGGTGATGGCGAGCATCTCGCGCATGCCGGGGCCGCCCTTGGGTCCCTCGTTGCGGATGACGACCACATCGCCCGCCACGATCGTGCCGTTCTCCAGCGCGTCCATCGCGGCGCGTTCGCCGTCGAACACCCGAGCCGTTCCGCGGAAGACATCGGAGTCGAAGCCCGCGCTTTTCACCACGGCGCCTTCGGGCGCCAGTGAGCCGTGCAGGATGGTGAGCCCACCTGTTCGGTGGATCGGCCGATCGAGGCGCCGGATGACGTCGCCGTCGAGGCCGAGTTCGATGTGGGCCAGATTCTCGGCCATGGTCGCGCCGGTGACGGTCATGACGTCGCCGTGCATGAGACCCGCGTCGAGCAGGGCCTTCATCACGACGGGGATGCCGCCGACCCGGTCGACGTCGTTCATGACATAGCGGCCGAAGGGTTTGAGATCGCCCAGGTGCGGCACCTTGTCGCCGACCCGGTTGAAGTCGGCGAGAGTGAGACCGACCCCGGCCTCACGGGCGATGGCCAACAGATGCAGCACGGCATTGGTCGACCCGCCCAGCGCCATGACCACCGTGATGGCGTTCTCGAACGCCTCCAACGTCATGATGTCGCGCGCGGTGATTCCCTTGCGCAACAACTCGACGACGGCTTCACCGGACTTGCGGGCGTAGTCGTCGCGTCGACGGTCGGGAGCGGGCGGCGCGGCCGAGCCGGGCAGGCTCATACCGAGCGCTTCGGCCGCCGAGGCCATGGTGTTGGCGGTGTACATGCCGCCGCACGCGCCTTCGCCGGGACAGATCGCCCGTTCGATGCGGTCGACCTCGGCACGAGTGATCAGGCCTTTGATGCAGGCGCCGACGGCCTCGAAGGCGTCGATGATCGTGACGTCCTTGCCGTCGACGTTGCCCGGCAAGGTCGAGCCCGCGTAGAGGAACACACTCGACAGGTCGAGGCGCGCGGCGGCCATCAGCATGCCCGGCAGGCTCTTGTCGCACCCGGCGAGCAGAACCGACCCGTCGAGACGTTCGGCCATCATGACGGTTTCGACGGAATCGGCGATGATCTCGCGGCTGACCAGCGAGAAGTGCATGCCTTCGTGGCCCATCGAGATGCCGTCGGACACCGAGATCGTGCCGAATTCGAGCGGGTAGCCACCTGCCGTGTGGACGCCTTCCTTGACCGCCTTGGCCAGACGGTCGAGCGACAGATTGCAGGGGGTGATCTCGTTCCAGCTGGAGGCGACACCGATCTGCGGTTTGCCCCAGTCCTCGTCGCCCATGCCGACGGCGCGAAGCATGCCGCGAGCGGCGGTTTTCTCGAGTCCGTCGGTGACGTCGCGGGAGCGTGGCTTGATGTCGACGGGCTGATCGGAGTCGTGTGCCATGCCGTAAGCGTACGAGAGGCCCCCGGCGGTACCCGCGCACGCACGCACGTTGTCGGGCAATTGCGCAGTCGGTGCGTATTCGGTGGCGTGCGGGGTATGCGCACCGTACTTCTGTTGTCGATGATGGGAGGCGTCATGGTGGACGTCAACGAGAAAGTCTCGACCGGACACGGCGGACGGCTGCGCATTCCCCGCAGCCGAGGCGCATTGGGCGGGCTGGTGGTGCTGCTGCTCGGAATCTGGGGCGCGCTGATCCCGTTCATCGGTCCGTACTTCGATTTCGCGTACACCCCCGACGAGCCGTGGGTCTGGTCGGCGGCGCGTGGCTGGCTGCAGGTCCTGCCCGGCGTCGTCGCGATCGCCGGTGGCCTGCTCATGCTCGTGAGCCGGAACCGTCTGGTCGCCAGTTTCGGTGGCTGGCTGTCGGTCGCGGCGGGCGTGTGGTTCGTGGTCGGGCCGTTCCTGGCCGCACTGCTACGGATCGGCGACATCGGCGAGCCGGTCGCCACCTCGGATCTGAAGCGCGCGCTGTTGCAGTTGACGTTCTTCTACGGCCTCGGCGCGCTGATCCTGTTCTTCGCCGCGAGCTCGCTGGGCAGGCTGTCGGTGCGCAGTGCGCGCGACATCGCCTTCGCCGAACGGGCGCGAGGTGTCGATGTCGAACAGCGCCGGGTGGTCGAGGAAGAGGTGGTTCCCGCGGACAGTGGCCAATCGACGACACGTCGGATGCGCCCGACGGACATCCGGCAGCGGCCGGTCTGACCGGACGACGCTTTTGACCGGACTACGCCGTTTTGACGGTGACCATCGTGTCGGCGCTGGGGTAGTCGAGCACGCGTAGCCGCCCGGTGATCAGGTCGACCGTATCGGCGACCACACGGCCGGCGCGGCGCGCGTCATCGGCGAAGCTCGTGCTGACCACCCGATAGCTGCGCTTGGCGGTGACCACGATGTCGCCGGCGCGCAACAGTCCGGCCGAGGTGGGAGCACCGTCGGTATCGACGTCCGCGCCGGGGCCACGTATGAGCTCGATCAACTTCAGCAACCTGTTCTCCACCCTGTGAAGCGCCCGCGAAGGCGCCCCCGTTCGCCGGATTCGCCAACGGTGTCGATCCCTTGTACCCCTTTGGTCGCGTTTCAATCCCCCAATCGGAATGTTTGTGAAGTCGAGTTGGGCACGAACCGGCGACGACAGTGCTCACGGCAGGCTGTCCAGGCGCACATCGTGTGCCACGGCGGTCACGTGCAAGCCGTCGGCGCGCGGTTCGATGGCGGTCAGGCGGGCGCCGAGCGGCAGTCGCTGTAGCGGCACGACGAAGGTCAGGGTGCGGCGCAGCACGGCCAGGGAGAGCGTCGGTCCGCCGGTCGCGGCCTGGACCGAGACCGGCGTGACCTCGATGCCGTCCTCGGTCGGCGCCACCGTGACGAAGACTGTCGCCGGCACCGTGATCGCGCCCACCGAGAATCGTCCGGTGGCGCGCAGTCCTTCCGGGCCGTGGGAGATCGACTCCACGCCCGACGGTGCGAAACCCTGCACGACGTCGTAGGGGACCACCGCCGTCGCGGTCGCCGCGGCTGCGACGAGGTGGGACGTGCGGCTGTTCACGACATCGCTCAGGGGTGCGGAGACGTCGGCCAGCGCGACATCGAGGTCGCGGACGGAGATGTCGTACCCGCTCCAGTCGCCGATGCGGATATCGATGTCGCGATAGTGACCGTCGAGGGCCTGAGTCAGAAATGGGAAGCCGCCGATCTCCACGTCGGGTCGATGGGGCAGTTCGTACTCGGCGGCGATCGCGCGACCGATCTCGTTCTGTGCCATCACGACCGCGACCCGGTCGCCGACGACCAGCGCGATCGCCAGCACGACGAGCAGTATCAGCAGTGCGCGCATGCGTTCACCATTTCGGCCATCCCTCCATCATGCTGTGGATCGTGGCCGGTTGTGGCGCGGACCGCCGCCTGCGTCATGATCTGATGTGGCGCTGCCTCGGGCGGGCGGCCTTGCGTAGAACGGGACCTCGTGAGCTCCGCTGTAGTTCTGATCGTGATCGTGCTGGTGTTGGCGGTGATGCTCGCCGTGCCGTGGTGGGTGCTGGTGGCCGGGCCGACCGGGCGCAGCGGGTCGTGGTTCCGGGTCGGCACCGCGGCCTGTGTCCTCGGCGGTGTGGGTCTGCCCATCGCCCTGTTCCTCGGGCACGGTCCGCCGCAATTCGACCCAGCGGCGATCGTCGGCGACGTCGCGCTCGGGGTGCTGTGGGTGGTGTTCACCTGGTCGGTGATCGGGCTGGTCGTCCGAGGCGCGCTGAGCGTCGGCAGAGTCAGGGGCGCGCGGGTCACCCAGGGGATCGCGCTCGGTGTGGTCGTGGTGTCGGTGGTGCTGTCCGGGTACGGGCTGTACGAGGCGCGGCGGGTGCCGCAGGTTCGTACCGTCGATGTCGCGATCCCGGGGTTGGCCGAGGGGCTCGACGGATTGCGTGTGGTGGTCCTCACCGATACCCATTTCGCCGCGCTCGACCGGGAGCGATGGTCGCGACAGGTCGTCGACGAGGTGAACGCGCAGCGTCCCGATATCGTGGGCCTCGCCGGGGATCTCGTCGACGGTTCGGTGGACAAGCGCCGCGATCAGGTCGCTCCGCTCGCCGGTGTCGAGGCGCCGCTCGGCCGGTTCTACATCACCGGCAACCACGAGTACCTCGACGACGCCCAGAGCTGGATCGACTACATGGCCTCCATCGGCTGGCAACCGCTGCACAACGCGCATCGGACCGTCGACCGCGACGGTGACCGGCTGGTCGTGGCCGGCATCGACGACCCGGCCGGTACCGACGTGGCGGGCCACGGTCCCGACCTGCCCGCGGCGCTCGCGGGCACCGACCCGCAGTTGCCGGTGGTCCTGCTGGCCCATCAGCCGAAACAGGTTGCCGACAGTGCCGCGGCCGGGGTGGAACTACAGATCTCCGGGCATACGCACGGCGGTCAGATCTGGCCGTTCCATTACCTGGTGCGGCTCGATCAGCCGGTGGTCGCGGGCCTGAGCAGGCACGCGAACAACACTCAGCTCTACACCAGCCGGGGCACCGGCTACTGGGGGCCGCCGCTGCGGGTGTTCGCGCCGAGTGAGATCACCGTGCTGGTGCTGCACCCGGATCGCTGAGCACTCGCAGGTGTGTTCACCGGTCGGGTTCGATGCCGACGATACGGTCGTCGCCGGGGGCGGGGTCGCCACGGCCGTCGGTGTTGTTCGTCAACAGCCACAGTGAGCCGTCGGGGGCGACAGCGATGTCCCGGAGACGTCCGTACTCGCCGACGAGGTGCTCGGTCGAGGAGCTGAGGTCGTCGAGTGGAACGCGACGGAGACGCTCACCGCGCAGATTCGCGATGTAGAGGGAACCGTCGCTGATCGTCATGCCGCTGGGGCTGGCGTCGGACGGTCGCCATTGCTGCACGGGATCGAGGAAGCCGGCTCGCTCGGCGGTGCCTTCGGCCTCGGGCCAGCCGTAGTTGCCACCGGCTTCGATGAGGTTGAGTTCGTCCCAGGTGTTCTGGCCGAATTCGCTGGCGAACATCCGGCCGTCCGGCGCCCAGGCGATGCCCTGGGGGTTGCGGTGGCCGTAGCTGTAGACGAGTGATCCCGGGACGGGGTTGTCGGCGGGGATCTGCCCCTCCGGTGTCATCCGCAGGATCTTCCCGCCGAGGCTGTCGAGATCCTGGGCGGTTCGGCGCTCGCCTGCGTCACCGACCGTGGCATACAGCATTGCATCGGGTCCGAAGGCGATCCGGCCGCCGTTGTGGTTACCGGCGGCGGGCAGCCCGGCGAGGATCGTCGTGCCGCCACCGAGTGCGAGGTCGCCCGGCTGCCCGGTGAGGTCGAATCGTTCGATGCGGTTGTCGTCGGCCGTGGTGTAGTAGGCGAACAGCTGCCCTTCGCGTATCGCGATGCCGAGAAGCCCGCCTTCGCCCGAGGGCTCGACCCCGTCGATGACGCCTACCTCGTATTGTATTCCGTCGGAGCCGATTTCGAGAATCCGCGCGCTGTCGCGCTCACTCACCACGGCGGTGGCCCCGTGGAAGGCGATCGACCACGGGGCGTCGAGCTCGGCGGTGACAGTGGCGTCGGCCCCGGCGGAGCCGGTCCGGGCGGATGACTGCTCGGAGCCGCCGCTCGGGCTCGGGGCGCACGCGCACAGCAGAGCCAGGACGGGCGCGACGAGAAACGCTCTGCTGCGGGACTCCATGCCATCGAGGTTAAGCCCGCTGCGGCGATCATCCCACCTTGTAGGTGCCGCTGCCCGCGGCGATGAGCCGCCCATCCTCGGTGGCGACGATATCGACCCGGCAGGTGCTGAGGTGGCGACCGGCGCGCAGTCGGGTGCCGACGATATCGATGCTCTCGGCGTGGGCGGGCTGGACGAAGTCGATCGACATCGAGACGGTGACTCCGCGCATGTGTTCGGGGAGTCGGGCTCCTGCCCAGGCCGCGGCCATGATCCCGATGTCGACGCAGCCGGCGAGGGCGCCGCCGTGGACCATGTCGCCCACCGTGACGAGTTCTTCGCGAAACGGCATGCGCAGGCGGGCCGAGCCTTCGCCGAGGTCGACGAGTTCGATGCCCATGTACCGAACGAAGGGTGACTGGGGCAGGAACAGGCGCATGGCTTCGCTGCCGGTGCGCGGGAGCGGCGGAGAGGTGGTCATCGAAACTCCTATCGGAAGTTGACTACGATATCGGAACGAGACTACGTTATGTCTCATGACGTTGGAACCCCCTGACGACCGGCGCAAGCGCCGGACCCACACCGCCGTGCTCGACGCCGCGCAGGTCCTGTTCCTGCGAGAGGGCTACCGGGGCACCACGATCGACATGCTCGCCGGTGCGGCCGACATCGCGGTGAGCTCGATCTACGCGAATTTCCGCGAGGGCAAGGCCGACGTCTATGCCGCGCTCGCGTGGCGCACAGCCACCCGGCACGCGGCAGCGATGTCGGCGCCGATCGGCGCCGAATCGTCGCCTCGCCACGAAGTGGCCGCCACCTTCGATCGCTACGTCGCCTTCCATCGCGAGAATCCGCTCGCGCTGCGGATCCTCGCCCTGACCGACGTGGACGTCGGCGAATCCGAACTGGCGACGAAGGCCAAGGCGCAGATCGACGGGCTGCTCGGCGGGCTGATCGAATCCTTCGCGACCGCGGTCGAACGCGTGGGGTGCGACGTCGATCCCCGTGCGTTGGTGTTGGTTTCGTGGGCCGCGGTCAACGGTGCCTACTCGCTGTTCCAGCGCCGCATGGTCGACGAAGAAGGCCTGGACGCCATGCTCGGCATCGCTCGCGCCGATCTGCTCGCCCACGTAGGTGGCGACCGTGCGGCGTGAGGGCGAACTCGGCAGACTGCACCAGATGCGAACGGTGGGTGCGGCGCTGGGCGCGCAGACCGCCGCGCTGCCCCATCTTGTGCGAGGGCTGCGCCGCGATGTCGACTGTCGGCATCATCGGGCACCGGTGCCGCCGGATTCGCGGCTGTGTCGGGCCGCGCTCGAAGAAGCCACCGAGGTGCTCACGCCGTCACTGCTCGCCCACAGCTTGCGCTGCTGGGAATTCGGCACGGCCCTGGCGCGAGTGGACGAGCTCACGCCCGACCCCGAAGCGTTCTACGTCGCCTGCGTCCTGCACGACGTCGCCCTGGGCGGGCCCGACGACTCCACGACCGGATGTTTCGCCCTGCTCGGTGCCCACCGGGCCCGCGCGTTCGTGCTCGCCCACGGCGCCACGGTCGAACTCGGGGAGTGCGTCCACACCGCAATCGCGCGGCACATGGATCCGGGCACCCCGCGCGACTGCGGCGCGGAAGCGAGTCTGCTGCACGACGCCGCGCACCTGGATGTCATCGGACTGCGCGCCTACCAGGTGGATGCGCGGCGGATCGCCGCGATCACCGCCCGCCACAGCCGGGACGGATTCGGCCGCGAGTTCGCCGACGCCATGCGAACGGAAGCGCGCGTACGGCCGCGTTCGACCGCGGCCGCACTGTGGCGCTCGGGAATGCGAACGGCCATCGCGGCGAATCCGCTCGATCGCTGATCGGGAATCAGTCGGCGCGGATACCCCGGCTCGGGAACAGGTTGTCCAACAGGCGTGTCGGGGCCCGCTCCGGATCCATCAGGTCGTTCTCGGCCAAGGGGCTGTCCTCGTTCTCGACGGTGTCGGACTCGAATCGCACCAGGGTCCGGCCGTCGCCGCGCAGCGCCTCGACAGTGCGTACGAGCGAGGATGTCTCGGCGAGGGTGGCATCGAACTTTGCGGGTTCGGTGTCGAGATGTTCGCAGATCAGCCGGCGGCGGATTTCGAGAATGGTTTCTCGCAGCAGTTCGCCGTCGGTGGTGGTGGGGGTCACCTCCACAGCCAGGTCACATTCGGTGTCGAAGCCCATCGAACGGTTGTTGAGGTTCG
This sequence comes from Nocardia sp. NPDC058633, assembly GCF_042717045.1. Classification (NCBI taxonomy): domain Bacteria; kingdom Bacillati; phylum Actinomycetota; class Actinomycetes; order Mycobacteriales; family Nocardiaceae; genus Nocardia; species Nocardia sp. NPDC058633. The sequence goes on along the minus strand of NZ_JBHXRA010000008.1, from coordinate 226,310 downwards.
ACGATCCCACCCGCAGGAGCCGGTCGTCCATCACCAGCACCTTGGCGTGCACGTAGATGGGCGCACCGGCGGCGGTGACAGGGTAGTAGACGCCGAGGCGGTTGCCGGTGTCGGCCTCCCACAGCAGGTGCAGGAGGCGGCGGCGGGCCCCGTCCATCGCCTGCTGCTCTAGCCAGCCGTCGGCATGACGCGGGAGCACCAGCACGATCTCCGGGCCGTTCGGCTCACGCAGGCGGGCGGCGATCGCCTCGGCGAGGGTGCGCGACGCCAGATACTGGCTCTCGATGTACAGCGATCGGGTGGCGCCTGCGATCGCCGCCAGATACAGCGCCTCGATCTCGCGCACTTCGGGGCGATCGGCGAGCCCGGGCAGAGTTCGCGCGATGCCCACCTCGACAGACCGCATCGTCGGCTCGAGCCCGACCGGCCATGGTGCGTGGCCGGGGATCTCGTCCACCGCATCCAGTTGTTGTCCGGTGGCCGCTTTCCATCTGGCCCTGGCCAGCTCGCCGATCGCTCGCGCCGCGTCACCGTCGACGGCAGTGGTGGCATCGTGCCACGGACCGTAGTGGTTGCCGTTGGGCTCGGTTCGGTGGCTGTTGTCGTCCTCGTGGGCGGTGGTGTCCCAGCGGTCGACGGTCATGTCGATGCCGCCGCAGAAGGCGAGTCGGTCGTCGATCACGACGATCTTCTGATGATGGGCCGAGCCGATCGGGTGTGCGCCGTCTATCTCGAAGTGCAGGCGTCGATCGGTCATCCAGTTGACGACGAAGATCGGTGTCATTCCACGACTGATCGCGGCGAACGCGCCGACATTCCACTTCAACAGGTAGATGTCGAGTTCCGGGCGTTGTTTCGGCAGCCAGGACAGGAATTTGCCCAGCTGATTCGGCCCTTCGAGGGTCTTTTCCTGCGGTTCGAACTTGATCCGGGTGTCGAAGTCCCAGCCGATCAGCACGATGCGCTTGCGGGCCTGCAGCATCGCGGATTTGGCATGGCGGAAGTAGTCGGCCGCGTCGACGATGCAGGCCAGGCGATCAGCCGGGGCGATCTGCCAGCAGGTTTGCCCAGGGGTGAGGATGTGTTGCTCGTCGCTCATACGTAGTCAGTCTCTCCTCCGGCTGGCCACCTGTCCCCGCAGATGAACGTTTCACACTACTGCGTGGGCTCGCAGCTCGTGCGCGGCGGCGACCGGGACGCTGGTGACACTGCCCACGTGGGTGTTCAGTCCGAGCGCGAGGCCGGGGTCCTGGGCGCAGGCGCGTTCCCAGCCTTTGTCGGCCAAGGCCGCCACATAGGGCAGCGTGGCGTTGGTCAGCGCGTAGGTCGAGGTGTGGGGCACCGAGCCCGGCATGTTCGCCACACAGTAGAACGTCGAGTCGTGGACCTGGTACGTCGGATCCGCGTGGGTGGTGGCCCGGGTGTCCTCGAAGCATCCGCCCTGGTCGACCGCGATGTCGACCAGCACCGATCCCGGTTTCATCTGCGCCACGAGCTCGTTGCTCACCAGCTTCGGCGCGGCTGCTCCCGGGATCAGTACCGCCCCGATCACCATGTCCGCCGCCCGCACCTGCTCGGCGATCGCCAGTTTCGACGACGCCAACCCACGCACCCGGTTGTCGTAGCGCCAGAACGACATGCGCAGTTTGTCGAGGTCGGTGTCGAGCAGCGTCACGTGTGCGCCCATCCCCAAGGCGATGTTCGCGGCGTTCTGGCCCGCTACACCTGCCCCGATGATGACAACCTTCGCCTGGTCGACGCCGCCGACGCCGCCGAGCAGGACCCCGCGGCCGCCGTAGGGCTTCATCAGCGCGTGTGCGCCGACCTGCGGTGCCAGGCAGCCGGCGACCTCCGACATCGGGTACAGCAACGGTAGTGCGCCCGAGGGCAGCTGCACGGTTTCGTAGGCGATGGCGGTCACCCGGTGGGCCAGCAGTTGGTCGGTGAGCGGCCGGTCCGCCGCCAGGTGCAGGTAGGTGAACAAGATCAGCCCTTCGCGCAACCGGTGGTATTCCTGCGCGACCGGCTCCTTGACCTTCAGCACCAGCTCCGCGCTACCCCAGACGTCGTCGGCGTCGGCGAGAATCTGTGCGCCCGCGGCGAGGTATTCCTCGTCGGGAATCGACGAGCCCACCCCGGCCCCGGCTTCGACGAATACTCGATGACCGTTCGACACCAGTTCGTGCACGCCGATCGGCGTGATCGCCACGCGAAATTCGTTGTTCTTGACTTCTTTGGGGACGCCGACGCGCATGATGCTTCTCCTCAAGGATGATCGAGTTGTCAATCGAGCATCGATGATCGATCCGACAACTGGCGAGAGAACCTGCACGATCGACGAGTATCGGTTCGCTGGTCGAGTATCCTGCGTTCATGGCCCCGCGACAGCAGCACAGCTCGCAACCCGTGCGGCCGTTCCGCGGATCGCCGTCGAACCTCGACGACATCGACCGACAGCTGCTCGCCGAACTCGCCGAAGACGCCCGCGTTCCCAACAATGTCCTGGCGGCGCGTGTGGGCATCGCCGCCTCGACGTGTTCGCTGCGACTACGGCGGCTCCGCGAACTCGGCGCGATCCGCGGTTTCTACACCGATATCGCCCCGGAGGCGTTGGGGCTGCCGCTGCAAGCGATGATCTCGATCCAGGTGCAGCAGGCGGCTCGGGCTCGAATCGGTGAGCTCAGTGCCAAACTCGCCGCGCTGCCCGGTGTGCTGAACGTGTACTTCCTGGCCGGTACGGTCGACTTCCTGATCCAGGTCTCGGCGGCCTCGCCGGACGCGCTGCGCGAGTTCGTGACCCAGGAACTCAGCGCGACCCGCGAATTCGCCTCGACCGAGACGAGTCTGGTCTTCGAACACATTCGATGCGCGCGACCCACACTCTGACCGAGCCGTGCGCTTGCTCGATCTCGTCCTGTCCGGACTCGGCTGCGCGGTAGTGATTCTCGGCCTGTTCCGAGGTCTCGGGCCGACCTGCCTGCACCAAGCCCTCGCACCGAAGGACAGCGGGCTGTCTGTCGTCGGTCAGGATGGAGAGCGGCACACCCCCGAGTAGGTCCCCGGCGCATACCGTGTGTCCGAGACCACCGAGGCCGCCGCCTCGAAGCTGTCGGCATCCTTACGGAGTCGGCCTTGTGCTGCTGGTCGAGCCGTATGCATGGATTGCTGAAAGCGCCGGGCGGTCTCGCGCTCGAGGTCACCGACCATGGTCGGTGAAACATGCAGTCGTCTGGGAGCTTTCGTCTAGTGTGGACGGGTGGATGCGCTAGCCGGGCTACTCGAAGGTCCGCGCGCTCGCGGAGCGTTCCTCTCGTGCGGGCTGTTGACCGCCCCCTGGTCGGTGCGGGTGGAAGACGGAGCGCCGCTCAAAGTGGTGGCGGTGATCCGGGGAAATGCCTGGGTCAGTGCGGATTCGATGGCTCCGCGTCAACTCACCGTGGGCGATGTCGCGATATTCCGTGGACCACAGCCCTATGTGGTGGCCGACGATCCGGCGAGCCAACCTCAGATTGTCGTCAAGCCCGGTCAGGGTCTCGCCGCGCCTGACGGCGAAAGCCTGTGCGAGACAATGAAGCTGGGTTTGCGACAGTGGGGTACCGATTCTTGCGGTGAGACGGTGCTGGTCAGCGGTACCTATGAGTCGGCCGGCGCGGTGAGCAGCCGACTACTGCGCGCGCTCCCGCACGTCGCGATCGTCGGGCACGGCGATCTCGACGCGCGCCTGCTCGACATGCTCGTCGAGGAGGCGAACAAGGACCTGCCCGCGCAGACCGCGGTGCTGGATCGCCTGCTGGATCTGCTGCTCATCGCCGCGCTGCGCGCCTGGTTCGCCCGCGACGACGCCCCGGCCTGGTATCACGCCTACAGCGATCCGCTGATCGGCAAGGCCCTGCGCCTGCTGCAGGACGATCCGGCCCTCCCGTGGACCGTGGTCTCGCTCGCCGAGACCGTCGGCATGTCCAGGGCCGCGCTGGCCCGCCGATTCACCGACCTGGTGGGCGAACCCCCGATGACCTTCCTGACCGAATGGCGGCTGTCACTGGCCGCCGATCTGCTGGCCGAATCCGACGCCACGCTCGAGGCCATCGCCCGCCGGGTCGGCTACAGCAGCGCGTTCGCCCTGAGTGCCGCGTTCAAACGACACTTCGGGATGAGTCCCCGAGACCACCGTCAGGGCAATGCCGCGACACTGTCGACATCGGCCTGACCGCCCGATCGGTGTCGCGCGAAGCTCGCCCGGGGCGGCGGCGCTCGATTCGCTGACCGCGATCGGCGCGGTCACCGCAACATCCGAACCAGCAGGAGCGCGAGCAAGGCGAAGGCCGCTGCTGTCGGGGGCAACGAGCCGCTGCCCGCAGTGCCGAGGGCGAGTCCGCCGAGTAGGCCACCGAGCGAAACTCCGAGATAGGTGCCGGAGGTGTTCAGTGCCATGGCTTGCGGAGCCAGCGGGCCGGACGCGACAGCGAGTCGGGCCTGGATGGGCGGCGAGTTCCAGAACGCGGCCGCGCCCCAGATCGCGAGCACCGGCAGCAGGGCGCACAGCGGGACCGGGCGAAGCACCCACATCAGCCACAGACAGCCCATCGACGCGGCGATCACGCCGACTCCGATCGTCAGTGCCCGGTCGGGCCCCCAGTGATCGGTCGCGACACCACCGCCCCACAGCCCTGCCATGCCCGCCGCGCCGGCGAGTCCGAACGACAGCGCGCGAACATCGACACCGGATGTGGAGACATCAGAGAGGAACGGGGCGAGGTAGGTGAGCATCATCATCGAACCCGTCATCAGTGCCACGTTCGCCAGCAGTCCGAGACCCACCGTCCTTCGGGTGAGGCTGTGCAGTTGAGCTCTCCAGTCGGGGGTCGCGCCCGTGGGAAGCCGACGTGGGAAGGTCGCCAGCACACCGCCGAGAGCGACCGCGCCGCCGATCGCCATCGTGGCAAACGTCGCGCGCCAACCGAATACACCGCCGATCCAGGTACCGATGGGCACGCCGACAGCAATCGAGCCCGTCACGCCGAGCGTCACCACGGCGACATAGCGGCCTGCCTTCCCGTCGGGCGCGCGCTGGATCGCGGTCGCGAACAACGACGGTGTCGCCGTCGCCGCGGCACCGGCGGCCACCACACGCAACACCATCAGCACATCGAACGACGGTGTGAGCGCGGCACCGCAATTGGCGGCGACGAAGACGCACATGCTGGTCACGAGCAGCGTCCGGCGAGCGACCCGGGCGAGCACAACGCCGGCGACCGGAGCCACGATCGCCACGGTGACCGCGAAGATCGTGACCAGCTGCCCGGCCGCGGCCTGACCGACGTGGAGATCGTGTGCCAACTCGGGCAGCACTCCGGCGATCACGTAGTCGTCGGTATAGAAAATGAACGAGGCGGCGAAAAGCGCCACCAACCACCAAGGCATAAGGGGACTCCCACTGGTTACCGAGTAGACGGCGCGCATCCCCGTAGCGGGTCGCGCCGGAACGGACAGGCAGCGGTCCCGCCGGACGCCCAGGGCACCACGAAATCCCGCGCCTGGTCGGCACGGTCTCGTTCGCTCGGGGCAGCCACCGGCAGACCGGTGGCTAGAGTCTGTCCGCCTCGGTAGCAGTGGTCACGAACGGCAATCTACCGAGACGCCCCCGAAGGGGAAACCGATTTTCGCACGGGGTCGCGGTCTGCCGAATTCGAACCGCGTCGTCGGCCCGATCGAGCGCCGGACCCGATTCGCTCGGCTATCTTGAGTCCGATGTGCTCGCCCGAGATCGTTCGTCTCGCCCACGAGAGTGCGCCGCAGCCGAGTCGGCGGGCTCTGTTCGGCCTCGCGGGGCTCACCGCGCTGACCACGGTGGCGCCCGCGCCCGCGGTCGCGGCGCCACGCTCCGGCGTCGTCGACCTCACCCACACGCTCACGCCCCGATTGCCGGTGTGGCCGGGTAGTCCGCCGATGGTCATGGTCCCTGTGGCCTGGCACGCGTCGGGAGGATTCGGGCAGTACGCGCTCGGGTACTGGGAGCACACCGGAACCCATGTCGACGCGCCCGCACACCGGATTCCCGGCGCCACCACCACCGAGGCCATCGCGGTCGACGACCTCGTCGCCCCGCTCGTCGTCATCGATATCAGCGCCAAGGCCGCCGCCGACGCCGACGCGGTGGTGACCGTCGCCGACATCGACCACTGGCGCTCCCAGCACGGCGACATTCCGCAGCGGGCTTTCGTCGCGATGTACTCCGGGTGGGAACGGCGCATCGCCGACCCGTCGACGTTTCTCAATCTCGACGAACGGGGAACGCCGCACGCGCCGGGATTCTCCGCCGACGCCGCGCACCACCTCGTCGCGCGGTGTGGAGTAGTCGGTGTCGGCGTCGATACGCTCAGCCTCGACTGCGGTGCCGACCCCGAATACGGTGCGCACACCGCGATCCTCGGTGCGGGGCGCTATGGCGTGGAGATGCTGGCCAACCTCGCGGCGGTACCGGCGACGGGTGCGACCGTCATCGTCGGCGCACCCAAGCACGCGGGCGGAACCGGCGGTCCGTGCCGGGTGCTCGCACTCACCTGAGCGCCGCTACCAGTCCGGTCGACCGACCGAGAGTCGGTGCTGGAAGACATTTCCCGGATCCACGGCGGCCTTGACTCGAAGCAGACGCCGATAGTTGTCGCCATAGTAGAAGGCGTGCCACGGCAGGCCGGAGGTGTTCCACGCGGCGTCGGCCAGGTCGGGGTCCGGATAGTTGATGTAGCTGCCGCCGTAGGTCTCGTTCGGCACCGGAACACCGCCGGTGTCGGCATGGACGTCGCGGTACATCTCGCGGGCCCAGCGCAGATACCGCTCGTCGTCGAAGGGCAGCCGCCATGATGCGTGGATCAGCATCTTCATGAACGAATCGCGCGCGGGCATGGCTGTCGCATCGGCGGCGACGGCATTGATGGCACCGCCGAACGGGAGGAATTCGAGCTGGGATTCGCCGAGGAAACCGAGATCGGTGATGTAGCGGTAGAAGATGCGCAGTTGGTCGGGGGAGTAGGCCTTGCGCAGGTACGCGGCCTTCACCTTGACACGGGTGGTGTTCACGCCCTTCGCGTAATACACCTGGCGCACGGTGTCCGGGTAGGACAGCCGTGCGACCGGAGTGAGTATGGGCGGCGGGAACACGCCGTCGCGCACAGTGTCGACGAATTCGTCGACACGGTTTCGCGCGTCGGGTGCGTCGGCGTCGAACAGGATCAGCATCTCGGCCGTGCCGGCACCGGTCGTTCTGATCATCAACGGCGCGTAGAGACCGGCGAATTCATTGCCGGGCGCAGCGTGCTGTTCGAAGAATCCGAGGTAGTTGCCGAGCAGGCGAACGAACGAATCCTCGGTCGTGATGGGCAGGATCAGTCGTGCGCTGAGCATGGTGGCGGGCGATTTCGGCAACGCGTGCGCGGGGTCGGAGCCGTCGGATTCGGGAGAACGGAACAGGAACCGGGTCACCACACCGAAATTGCCGCCCCCGCCACCCGTGTGCGCCCACCACAGGTCGTGGTCGGGCCCGTCTTTGGTCGCCACCCGGAGTTTCGCGGCGCCGTCGGCATCGACGGTGACTACTTCCACCCCGGTCAGATGGTCGGCGACGAGCCCGAATCGCCGCGACAACGGACCATAGCCACCACCGCAGACATGACCACCCATCCCGACACCGAGGCAGATCCCACCCGGCACAGTGACACCCCAGCGGTGCAGGGCGTCGTACACCGTCCCGATGTCGGCGCCCGCGTCGACCGAGAAGGCGCGATGGGTTTCGTCCCAGAACACGGCGGTGCACCGGCCGAGGTCGATGATCGACCGCGTCCGCGCGTTGTCGACGAAATCGTCGAAGCAGTGTCCGCCCGAGCGCGCCGCGATCCCCGAGTCCTCGGCGACCGCCCTGGCGACCGCGCCGCGCACGTCCTCCGGCGACGTCGGCACATAGATTCTCGCTGGTCGCGCTTGGAAGCGGCGGTTGTAACCGCGCTCGGTGAGGGCTTGGTACTGCGGCTCGCCCAGACCGATAATGTGCTCATCGGCGCGGGCGGCGGGAACACCGACCGCGGCGAGCGCGCCACCGACGGTAGCGGCGGTGAGGAACCGTCGACGCGAGAGCGACACCGGGCTGCTGTGCTCGGACACAGGGGTAGTGTGCCGCAGATCGCGGGCCGTGGAGGGGTTCCGGCCGACGACGCGCGTGTTTCTTCCCGCCTACCCGTGCGGCCGAACGAGGATGTCCGCTCGGCCTGCACGCTCGCGGGCCCGCTCGATGGTCTCCGACAGTGTGGCTCCGGCTCGCAGAAGAGCGATGGTGCGTTCGGCGATGGACTCGAGTCGCTGGTCGAGCGCGTCGAGTGAGTGGCTGACATCGTGGAGTTCTCGAACTGCCGTGATCGCGGCCCGCACGTCCGGGATTCGGTAGCCGCCCGCACGCAGGGCTGTGATGATGCGGGCCTCGCGGATCGCCGTGAGGTGGTAGCGCCGCGCGGCGCCCGTGCGGGTGGCGGTCCGTTCAGGCGCCACCAGGCCGACCTTCTCCCAGAAGCGCAGGGCGGAGGCCTTGACGCCCAACGCCTGTGCCAACTCCGTGATGGTCATGGAATCGGACTCGACAGGCGCTGCGTCAGTCGTTGCTTCGGCGCGGATGGCCTCCAATGCCGCGCGAGCGATGAGTGCCTGCTCACGCTCGCTGTCGAGGCGTACATGCAACGAGCAGACCAACGATGCCGCTCGACCGTAGGCAAGCGTTCGAATCTCTCGCATCGCCCGACGCGCGTCGACCGGTCCCACCGCCGAGGCCAGGTCCCGGTAGGCGTGCAGGTTGCGGATGTGAACTTCCGAGAACTGCCGATAGCCGTTGGGCTCGCGCCGCGCGGTGGGGATGACGCCCGAGCCCTCCAGGTCGCGGATCTGCTGCGCCGAGTAACCGGTCGCCGCGACCACGTCGGCGATGTTCATCGAGAAACCCTCCATAAGCGGTTCAAGTACACACTCGAACCATGAGTATGGAACACATCCTCGAGACGGTCCGCACCTTCGACGGAGTTCTCGAACTCGCGCCCGCTGTCGGCAGCGAGTTCCCCGAGATCGCCTGGGGAGATCACTTCTTCTACTACGCACCCGACGGGCTGGTGCCGCGGCGCGAGCAGCCCTTCGCGACCATCGTGACGAAGAACTACCCCGACGACACCCTCAGCGATCTCGACATCCCTGGTCGTCGGCGACTGAACATCCACGTCGGGACAAGCGCGTTCATCGAACTCATCGGCGAGAATCCCCGGTTCGAACCGTCCTCGTGGGACTACGCGGCCACCGACACCGTCCTACCTCATCCGGTCTACCGAACGCAGGGCTGGATTTCGATCATCGACCCGGGGGAAACCACCCCGCAGGCGGTTCGCCTGTTGCGCGCGGCGTATGAGGACACCCGTCGACGCACCCTCGCCAGGCGTGGCGCACAGGCCGGGGACGCTGGTTCGGGTCGAGATCGATGACCCACCGAAACGCGCCGACAGGTCGGCGGGTCAGTGCGGTGGATCGCTGGGCCGCAGGTAGACGGGGTGGCCGGCGGTGAGGTTGTGGTACAGACCGCTGAGGTCGAGTGAGTCCGAGGGCGGCTTCTTCGTGGTCTGTGCGCCGCGGTCGACCTGGCGGTGCAGGGCTTCCATCTTCTCGTCGAGTTGCGTGGCGACCTCGGCGGCCTGGGCGAGGTCGCTGCGCAGGTTCGGCGGAACCTCACCGCGGTATTTGTAATAGATCTTGTGTTCGAGGCTGGCCCAGAAGTCCATCGCGATCGTGCGGATCTGGATCTCGACCGGAATGCGTTCGGTGCGGTCGGACCGGAACACCGGGATCGACACGATCAGGTGCATGCTCTGGTACCCGTTGGGCTTGCGGTGAGTGATGTAGTCGCGCTCCTCGAGGACCGTGATGTCTTCCTGACCGGCCAGCATGTCCCTGATCGTGGCGATGTCGGAGATGAAGCTGCACACCACCCGGACCCCGGCGATATCGAGGACGTTGTCCCGGATGGCGGCCAGGTTCATCGCGTAGTTCTTGCGACGGACCTTCTCCAGGACGCTTTCGGGCGACTTGAGTCGTGACCCCACGTGCTCGATGGGGTTGTACTCGTGGGTGTTGTTGAAGTCCTCGCGCAAAATGTTGATCTTGGTCGTCACCTCGTCTATCGCGAACTTGTAGCCGAGCATGAAGTCGACGAACTGCTCCCTGAGCATCCGCAGGTCGTCGAAGCCGACGCCGTCCCCGTTGCCGAGCGGGCCGTCATCGGTGCTGGGGTCGCGCTGCCAAGGTTTCATCGACTCCATTGTGCCGTTCTCCTGGTGAACGCCTCGTGCGGTGGGTGCGCCATCACGTTGGCAACTCTCACAGTCGGCGGGTGTAGTTGTTCGTTCGGTCGCCAGAATCCGTAGATATTTCGTTCGCCCACGCACCGGGGGACGAAGCTGGCTTCTGGTGCAGTGCCTGACGACGGGCACCGTCGCGGCACGGGGGCCGAGGCGAGCAGGCACTGCCCGGCAGTGTGGCCGGACCGAGGAAAGCGCGCAGCAATGCCGAGTGATGTCGTCGATGTGTCCGTGGAGTTCTCCGTCTCGCGCCGGGCGCTGTGGGACGTCTTGCTCGAACCACAGAGTTATCCGCGGTTGTGGGCCGGGATCGGGGGGTGCGATCGACTGCTCGGTCCCGACGGGAGCACCGTATGGCAGGTCAGAATCGGTGATCGGGCGGTCGGCGTGCGGCGGACCGGGTTGGTGGTGACGATCGGGCGCTGGTACGAGAGTTTCGAACTGCACAATCCCGAATCCGGCAGCTTCGCCATGATCCGACTCACCGGGGACGAGCAGCGCACGAGGGTGACCGTGACGGTCTTCGGCGCGCCCCGCCTGCACCCGGCGCTGGCCGGGGTGACGAACTCGGCGATCGTCGGCTGGGTCAAGGACGGCGTGCGCCGCGCGGCCGACGTGGTGGGCGGCGCGCAGACCGCGGTGGTGGCCAACGGCAACCGCGCACCGATCCGGCGCAAGTCCGAACTCGTTCGATGGTGGGTGCAGTCGGGGCAGGTCGCGCCACCGTTGACCTCGGCCAGGCAGCTGCGGTCGCTGTACCGATGGGGCTTCAACCTGGCGGGCGGATACGCCGCGGGCGCCGCGCACAGCCCGGATCAGGTCGCGCTGATCGACAACGACAGCACCGCTACTTTCGAGGAGACCGACAAACGAACCACCGCGCTCGCGGGCGCGATGTACGAGTTCGGGCTGCGCGCGGGCGACGCGGTGGGCCTGCTGGCCGGAAACCACTGCGGCATGGTCGAATCCATGGTCGCGGCGGGCAAGCTCGGGGTCGATGTCGCGCTGCTGAACTCGGGATTGTCGGGCCGCCAGATCGAGGACATCGTGCAGCGGCACCGGCTGTCGGCGTTGTTCGTCGACACCGATCTGGCCCATCTCGTGCAGTATCTGCACGCCGATCTGCCCCGCTTCTTCACCGACGACGCGGCCGTCGATCCGACGCGGATCGCGATCGAAGACCTCATCGCGATCCGTCACACGAAATTCCCCGTCCCGACGGTGCCAGGACGTCAGATCGTGCTCACCTCGGGCACCAGCGGTGTTCCGAAGGGAGCAAGGCGCCCACATCCGAAGGGCTTCGACACGCTGGTCGCGCTGCTGTCGCTGATCCCGATCCACGCGGGCAGCACCATGATGATCCCGGCGCCGCTGTTCCACACCTGGGGACTGTCGGCGCTGCAACTCAGCACCGCCGTACGCGCCACGGTGGTGCTGACGCAGGGCTTCGACGCCGAGCAGTGCCTGCGCCGCATCGCCGAGCACGGGGTGCATACGCTCATCGCCGTGCCCACGATGGTGCAGCGCCTGGTCGACCTGCCCGCCGAGGTTCGATCCCGCTACGACCTGAGCAGCCTGCGACACGTGATCAGTTGCGGCGCACCGCTGGCAGCGGCCACCGTCGACCGATTCCTGGACGACTACGGCGAGGTCCTCTACAACCTCTACGGTTCCACCGAGGTCTCCTGGGCCAGTGTGGCCGGACCCGACGACCTGCGCGCCGCGCCGACCACGGCGGGGCGCCCGCCGCTGGGCACCAAGATCGCCATTCTCGATCCCGAGCACAAAGCCGTCCCGATCGGCGTGGTGGGGCGCATCTTCGTCGGCAATCACATGCTCTTCGACGGCTATGTCAGCGACTCCCCTCCCGAGGAAGCCGACGGCATGATGGACACCGGCGACCTCGGCTACCTCGACGCCGAAGGCAGGCTGTTCGTGGCGGGCCGCGACGACGAGATGATCATCTCCGGTGGCGAGAACGTCTTCCCGCGCCCGGTCGAGGAAGCGCTGGCCTACCTGCCGCAGGTCACCGACGTCGCGGTGGTCGGCGTGCCGGATCGCGAATTCGGCCAGCGTCTCGCCGCGTTCCTCGTCAAGCACGAAGGATCCGGCCTCGACCCCGAGATGGTGCGCACCTACGTCCGAAACCGCCTCAGCCGCTTCTCCGTCCCGCGCGATGTCACCTTCCTCACCGCGCTTCCCCGTGGCGAGACCGGCAAGGTGCTCAAGCGGCTGCTGGTCGACCCGGAAGGGCTGGCCGGCTGACTCGCGAAGAGTGCTCGGCGGCCACCGACACAACACCTAGGTGGGGGGCGAGGATCGTCGCGCCGCGCGCTCAGAGGTCCAGGACCAGGCGCTGTCCCGCACAGCGTGAGACACACGCGAGCACTACTCCCGCGGCGTGGTCCTCGGGAGTGAGCACGGTGTCGCGGTGGTCGGGTGTGCCATCGGCCACCCGGACCACGCACGTGCGGCAGAAGCCCTGCCGGCACGAGTAGGGCTGGTCGGGGCGGACTGCGAGCAGCGCGTCGAGCATCGTCTGGTCGGCGGCCACGGATACGACCTCGCCGGTACTCGCCAACTCCACCTCGAACGCGGTGCCATCGACAACCGGTGCGGGAGAGAACCTTTCGGAGTGGAACTCGATGCCCGGCATCAGGCGTACCGCCGCGACCAGGGCGGCCGTCATCGGGGTCGGCCCACAGCAGTAGATCGCCGTGTCGTGGTCGACACCGTCGAGAAGGTCCGCGGCGCCGGGTATCCCGTGTTCGTCGTCGGTGCGGATCACCACGTGCCCGCGGAGGTCGGCGAGTTCGTCGAGGAACGGCAGAGTGTCGCGGCTTCGCCCGCAATAGACCAGCGACCACGCGGTCCCGAGCCGGTCGGCGGCTCGGGCCATCGCCAGAATCGGGGTGATGCCGATGCCGCCTGCGACGAAATGCAGGCGTTTCGCCGACGAGCCACGCCCGGGCGGTGCGAACGGGAACGCGTTGCGTGGCCCGCGGACCACCACCTCGGTCCCGACCGCAAGTTCGTCGTGCACCTCGATCGACCCACCGCCGCCGTGCGGGATGCGCCGCACGGCGATGCGATATTCGCCGGTCTCGGCGGGGTCGCCGCACAGCGAGTACTGACGGAGACGGCCGGACGGAAGTTCGAGGTCGATGTGCGCGCCCGGCGCCCAGCGGGGCAACCGAGCGCCGTCGGGTGCGCGCAACCCGAGATCGATGACGGCCTGGTCCTGGGCCACCAGCACCCGGTCGGTGACGACCACCGGGAAGCGGGCATCGTCGGCCCTGGTGACGATGGGGCGGCGGTTGATCAGGGTCGACCAGCGAATCCGCAGGTTGGCCACGGCGTCGATCGCCTTGGTGGTCGGGTCCTGATCGTGCTTGCCGTACAGGTCCGGCGGGATCACCCGGGGCGCGGGATACACGGTCACTGGGCCGCCGCCCTTGCCGCCGGGGACTTGGCGAGGTAAGCGATCGCCTGCTCGGTCGACCCGACCGACGCGGGGTCGTAGCGCGGGTTGAACGTGGACCCGGCGCTGATCAGCAGTGCCGGAACACCGGGCAGCGCGCCGCGCCACATCGCCCCCAGGATCTTGCGGATCAGCGTGGGATAGCCCATGTTCGGCAGTTCGGGATCCTGATTGACCAGGAACTTGGTGCCTCGCACGAGCAGGCTCAGCAGGATCGGGATGACGACCAGCATCATCGCCGCACGCCGTAGATATCCGGCGCCGAAGTAGATCGCCACGTCGTGGGCGACACTGCGATGTTCGACCTCCTCGGCGCCGTGCCAGCGGAACAGGTCGAGCACGCGAGGTTCGGCGCCGTGGGATTCCAAGTCGGCGTTGAGGATCCAGTCGCCGAGCCAGGCGAAGAAGTGCTCGAGGCTGGCGATGAACGTCAATCGTTCGACCAGGCGGGTCTGCGCGGCCTGCGGGCTGTCCTCGCGCGCGCCGAGAGAGTTGCGGAAGACGTATTCCATTTGGCGGGTGTAGGGCGCGGTGTCGATGTGGTGGGCGGCGAAAACCTGGTCGAGCACCTTGGCATGGGTTTCGGCGTGCATCGATTCCTGGCCGATGAACCCGAGCATGGCCTCGCGTACCTTGGCATCGCGCACGTAGGGCAGCGCGTCGCGGTAGGTGGCACAGAACATCCGCTCGCCCTCGGGCAGCAGCAGGTTCAGCGAGTTCACCACGTGTGAGGCGATCGGTTCGGACGGCATCCAGTGCAGCGGTGCCGAAGTCCAATCGAACTTCACGTTGCGTGCCTGGAGTGCCACGTCAGGAGCGCGCATCGGCGCGGCCGCACGACGGAATGGGAGTTTCATCGTGCCCCCTGGGTGAGGGGAGCGCGGTTGTCGTGGCCTGCGCGCAGGAACTGTCCGGTACCCCAGTCCGCGCCGATACCGGGCGTCACTTCGCCGGCACCGAAGACCCGGCGGCCGTTGACCACGGTGGCCACGACCGCACGGTCGTTGCGGTTGACCATGCGGTCGAGGCCGAATTCGGGCAGCGGTGCTTCGTGGAGCTGGTGCACCGCGTCGTCGAGCCCGGCGGGGTCGATCACGACCAGGTCGGCCCGGTCGCCTTCGCGGAGGTGACCGGCGTCGATCTGGTACCAGTCGGCGAGCTCGCCGGTGAGGCGGTGGATCGCACGCTCCACGCTCAGGAACGGTGTACCGGATTCCTGTGCGCGCAGCACTCTTTCGAGCAGGCGCAGCGGGAAGTTGTAGAACGACATGTTGCGCAGGTGCGCGCCCGCGTCGCCGAACCCCATCTGCACGCCGGGGCTCGCGGCGAGCTTGTTCAGGTACTCGGGGCGGTCGTTGGCGATCGTGGTGCGCCAGCGTAGGGCGGGACCGTGCTCGACCACCATGTCGAGGTAGGCGTCGACCGGGTGCAGGCCACGGTCCTTGCCGACCTGCCCGATCGACGTGCCGACCACCGATTCGTCGGGGCAGGCGATGATCTCGGCGTCGAAGAAGTCGCGGTGCCAGATGCGCGGGGTGAACTTGTTGTCGTACTGCTTGCGGAACCAACGCCGGTACGGCTCGCTCTGGAGCAGTTCGTTGCGTTCGACCTGATCCTTGAGGTGCAGGGCCGCGGCGCCGGCGCCGAACTCCTCGAACACCACCAGGTCGATACCGTCGGCGTGGACGGTGAACGGCACGGGCAGGTGCTGCCACCGGAAGTTGGTGCGCGCGAAGCGATTCAGCAGCGGCGCGGCGTAGAGCATGAACCACACCAGCGGCGGGTAGGCCTTGGAGTCGGCCGCCGACAGCAGCGAGGTGCGAAGCGGGGGTCGGCCGATGCCCGCGCTGGCGAGGAAGAACTTCGCGATGTTGGGGTTCAGGCTGACGGTCGGGGCGCTCTGCAGGACCCGGCCCCGCTTGCGCAGCACTCTGTTGAGCGCGCGCACCTCCTTGCCGCGGGTGTAGGTCGAGGGCAGCGACCGCGACCGGTATTGCTCGCCGTCGATCTTGTCGAGCTTGTTCGACATCGACGACAGTCCGAGGAAGCCCGCGTCGATCGCCGCGTCGAGCAGGGTGGTCATCCGGTCGATTTCGGCGGCGGTGGGTTCGGTGTCGCGGGTGACCGCGCGGCCGAGCCCGAGCACGTGCGTGCGCAGATCGGAATGACCGAGGAACGCGGCGACATTGGGACCCAACGGCAACGAGTCCAGGGCCTTGGCGTACTCGCCGGGATCCGACCAGGTGCGGTGCTCGTCGAGGGCGCTGTGCACCGCGTCTCGCGGCACGGCTTCGACGCGACTGAACAGATCGGCGCAGTCGGCGTTGGACGCCAGCACCGTCGACAGCGAGCAGTTGCCGACCACGACGGTGGTGACACCGTGGCGCAGCGACTCCGACAGCGCGGGCTTGATCAGCAGCTCGGCGTCGTAGTGGGTGTGCACGTCGACGAATCCGGGCAGCACCCACTTGCCCGCGGCGTCGATCACCTCCGTGGCGGCGCCGACCGGCAGCGGGTGGGGCGTGACGGCCTCGACGACGCCGTCCCGGATGCCGATATTGCGCCGGGCGGACGCGGCTCCGGTGCCGTCGAACCAGAGACCGTCGGTAATGACGATGTCGAAGTCGAGCATGGGCGTTTCTCTCCCTCGTCGTTACTCGGGCTGGGCCTGGATGAACGCGTCGGCGTAGTCGGCGATCGCGGCGGGGTCGGAATAGGGCAACCAGTGCCCGCGTGCCAGGTCGTGGCGGACGACATGATCAGCCCACTGCGCGGTGTCGTCGAAACCCGCGGGGCGCACGGCGATGTCGCGGGTGTTCACCAGCAGCTGCACCGGGACGGTGGTGCGCCGTTCCCGTGGCCCGAACATGCGGGCGATGATGTTGGCCTTGTAGAAGCGCAGCCCCGAGATCATGTCCTGTTTCAGGGTCGGCGCCAGCGAGATCTGCTCGGCGGGCGTGCCCTCGACCACGCGAAGGAACAACTTCCAGGTCTTCTCGGTGCCGACGAGCCGGAAGAACAGGCCGGGCAGCAGCGGCAGCATGAAGAAGGTGGTGTAGGCCGAGGACAGGCATTGGCTGAGCGTGCCCAAGATCCCGCGTGGGGTCCCCGACAGCACACCGCGGCGCATCCAGGTGGCCAGGTGGTCCAGGTTCGGGCCCGAGATCGAGGTGAACGAGGCGACGTACTGGTCCGCACCCGGCTCGCACACCGCTTCCCAGACCTGCACCGAGCCCCAGTCGTGGGCCACGACGTGCACGGGTTCGGTGGGACTCACAGCCTCGACCACGGCGAAGAAGTCGGTCGCGAGCCGGTTCAGTTCGTAGGCCGAGACCTCCGTCGGCGCGCTGGACTGTCCGTAGCCGCGGGTGTCGTAGGAGATCACGCGATATCTGTCCGACAGCAGCGCGACGACGCCGTCCCACAGGTGATGGGTATCGGGCCAACCATGGACGAGCACCACCGGGATGCCGTCGACGGGGCCGGATTCGTAGACGGCGAGCGAAATGTCACCGTTGCGCACCCGATGGGTTCTGGATGTCGGTGCTGCGGGGATGTCGACGCCGGTTTCGCGCGTCATACGGGACTCCTTTCGACACGGGCCACGTTGCTCCGTGCGTATTCGATAGTACCGACGGTACCTATTAATGATACGGGGGGTACCGGATTATTCTGATGATCTCGCGCGCCGCTCTCGATCAGAACGTCGATCCCATGCGCGGCGGGGTAGTGGAACCGCCTCCGGGCGCCGCTATCCTGGCCGTACGCGAAGGGCGAACAGAGAGGACATCGTGACTACATCGTCGAGGCCGGTTCGGCGGTCGCCCGCGCGGTCGCTCACTCGCGAGCAGGTCATCGCCGGTGCGGTGCGGTGTATCGACCGTGACGGACCACAGGTGAGCATGGAAACGCTCGCCAGGGAGATGGGCGTGGCAAAACCGCGTCTCTACCGGATGTTCGCCGATAAATCCGAGCTCGACGGCGCGGTCTCGGATTGGCTTGTCGCGCAGGTCTACTCGGCCGTCGCGCCGGATCTCTCGCTGATCGTGCAGCCGCCACGGGCCACTATCCATCGGTTCCTCACCGCCTATGCCGGGGTCATCGCCGAGCACCCCGATGTGTTCCGGTTTCTCGTCCTCACCCAGAGCGTCTCCAGCGCCGATCCGTCTGCTCGGCCCCTGGACATCGGTCGGCGCCTCTCGCGCGATCTGGCCGAGCGCAGCCGCAGTGTGCTGTCCTCGGTCGCGCTCGATACCGACGGTATCGACCATCTGTTGCGCGGCATCGTCGGTTTCGTCATGGCCGTCACCGACCTGTGGCTCGACACCGATCCCGTCCCGCTCCCGGAACCGACGGCCCTGTTCGTCGAACGGACGACCAATGCCGTCGTCCAGCTGTTCGACGGCTTTCTTCGCGAGAAGGGCTTGGTCATCGAGCCCGACATGTCGGTGGCGGCGACGTTGGCCGTCATCACCGAGAACGCGCCGCCACTCGACTGACGCGCGGTCGCCTCCGCTCGGCCCGCGGAGACCGCCGTCACCACTGGGTCAGGCCTTCATCTCGTAGGTCCCCGCCAGGGCGCGCGCCTTACCGAGGACACGCTCGAATCGGGCCTTGTCGAAGGCGGGTCGGCGAACCAGGTCGAGGGCCCTGCGCTGCTGGGTGGGGGTAGCGGTCGGCTTGTTGTGCAAGGTGAGCGCGTTCGCGGAGAAGCTGCGCACGAAGCCGTCGAAGATCTGATCGATGACCACCGGGTCGGTGCCGTCGATGACCGCCTGCTCCAAGACCAGCTGCGCATAGGGCACCGCGGTGAACAGCTCACCGAACGCGAACAGGAAGTCCACGTCCTGCTGCTGCGACGAGGTCGGTGCCGCCACCGCGAGCAGGGCCTGTAGCGCGAGCACCTGCTCGAGGAACACCGCCACGTTCGGCACGTCACTGAAGCTCTCGAAGACCGGGCGCCAGTCGGCGAAGCGAATCCGGCCCAGACCACTGCTCGGGCCCTGTCGGAACAGGAATTCGTCGTCGGCGGTGTCGTGCCGCGACGGCACCGGTTCATAGGCGGCGCCGGCGAATTCGGCGGCCAGCGGCTTCACGACCGCACGCAGGCGCGGGGCGACCTTGCGACTCGACCACGACAGCGCGCCGGCGACCGCGCGCGTGGTCGCCTTCGATGCCACCGAAGCGCCCGGCAGCGACCCCATCGCGGCCAGGCCCGCATCGGCGGGGTGGAACATGTAGTTGGCCATGAACTTCAGCGACAGCGCCATGTTGACGTGGACGGTGCCCTCGAGTCTCGGGAGACCGAACATGGCCGTCATCGCGACCGGGAAGTACATGTCGTTCTCGAACCCGCGCGCGGCGATCACGTCGGCGAGGTCTTCGATGACGCGCTGGCCCTGCCGGGTGACCGACATCTTCTCGATGGCGTTGAACAGCAGATAGCGCCGATCGTCGGGCGACGCCGATCGCATGTAGTCCACCGCGCGAGCGCTGTAGAGCTTCATCGCGGCGATGCGCGCGTAGGAATCGGTGATCAGCGCCCGGACCTGCGGGAACTCGGTGACCCTGTGCCCGAACAGAATTCGGTTCTCGGCGTGGTCGATCGCCTCGTAGAAGCAGTGCTCACAGGCGCCGACCGCGCCGAAGCCGAGGTTGAACTTGCCCACGTTGACCGTGTTCATCGCCGCGTGGAACGCGTCCTCGCCGCGATGGAGGATGTCCTGTTCGGCCACGGGGTAGTTCTCGAGCTCGAAGGCCGCGACGTAGATCTGGCTGTTGACGACATTCTTGTGCAGCTTGTACGCGTCGTGCTGGGAGTCGGCGACAAAGAAGAGATACCCCTCGTAATCCTGCTGAGTCGGCTTGCCCCGCAACGCCGCGGCGCTGTCGATGATCGGCTTGTCCGAACGACGACCGAACACCGAGACCATCGAGGCCAGGTTGCCGTTGCCGATGTAGTACTTGCCGCCGGTGGCGGTGTAACCACCGTCGGGCTGTGGGTCGACGATCATGTCGGTGGAGTACACGTCGGCGCCGTGTTCCTTCTCCGACAGGCCGAACGCGAAGATCTCACCGGACTCGAGCTGTGCGGCCGCCTTCTTCTTGGCCGCGGTGTTGCTGCTCTGCCAGATCGGGCCGAGGCCAAGAATGGTGACCTGCCAGATGTACCAGTAGGTCATGCCGTAGAAGCCGAAGATCTGGCTCAGCATCGCGTTGCGTGAGGTGTCCCAGCGCTTGTTCGGGTCACCGCCCGCCTCGGCGGCCGGGGTGAGGAAAGTGGCGAACAGCCGCTCCTGCTTGACGAAGTCCAGGAAATCCGACGGCCAGACGCGGGACCGGTCGTCGTCGAGCAGCTGGGTCTTGCCGCGCGACTCGAACCAGTCGACCATCGCGCGCAGCAGCTTGCGCGTCTGTGGATCGAACTGCGCGAAGTCGGCGGTGTTCGGGTTGAAGAAATCCTGGGGCATCGTCGCTCCTCCTGCGGGCGTCCAGCACGGTAGGACGCTTCATTCGCCACTGTAGCATTTTCGTACACTGGTGTAGGAACATTGCAGGGGTTGCTATTGTGGGCGCATGGGTAGCGAGACGGTCGTGCCGCGGCGAGGGCGGGCCGCGCACCTCGGCCCCGAGCGGCGCAGGCCGCAGGTGCTCGACGCGGCACTGGCCATCGCCGCCGACGACGGCGTCGCCGCGGTCACGATGGGCGCGGTCGCCGACTACATGAAGGTCACCCGCCCGGTGATCTACGCCTGTTTCCCCGATCGGGTCGAGCTGATCGACGCGCTGATCCAGCGCGAGGAGAGTTTTCTGATATCGGGTGTCCTCGACGTGCTACCGCCGCGCGCGACCGACGCCGACGAGACGGTTTTCGTCGAAGGTTTCCGCACCCTGCTGCACAAGGCGGCCGAGCGCCCCGATGCCTGGCGGCTGATCTACGGCAACCCCGACCCCGCGGTCGCCGGTTCCTTCGGGCGGGGGCGGCGGCTGGCTGTCGAGCGCTGCACGGCGCTGCTGCGTCCGACCTTGCAGGCCTGGGGCATCGACGACGCCGAGCGCAAACTGCCCGCCCTGGTGGAGTTGTGGGTCTCGGCCGCCGAAAGTGCGGTCAGGACCCTGTTCGCCCACGAGGGCGACTGGAATCCCGACGATCTCGGTGCCTTCGTCGGCTCGGCCGTCTATCGCGCCATGCGTGGTGCGTGAGAACCGTGTGACCGTGGTGCGTCTCGGTCGAACAGGGGCACGACCCTTCGTCGACCCCCGCTGACCCGGTGCCGCTCAGTGGGTCGGCGAGGGTGTCCGACCGGAGACCCGCGCGCTGTCGAGGAAGTCCGCGATCGTCGCCCAGGTGGTTTCGCGGGCATTCGGCCCCGCGATGATGCCGAGATGGCTTCCCGGGACCTCGGTGAAGCGAACCTGCGACGTGCCGGTGAGTACTCCGACGCCTGCCGCGACGGAAGCCGAGGAGGCCAGGGCGTCCTTGGTGCCGCCGATCAGTTGGGTCGGTGCGGTGAGCTCGGTCAGGTCGATGGCACGCTCTGGACTCAGATGTACTGTGCCCTTGAACATTTCGTTGCGGATGATCAACTGTCGATAGGCCTGGCGATAGAACCGACCGGGGTAGCCGGGCATGGTGTCCATGAACCGGTCCACCGATTGCATGCGAGCCAACGCTTCGGTGTCGGCGATATTGCGTGCGATGTACCAGGGCTTGGTGAGTTCACGGTCGATCGACTGGATGCGGAATCCGGCACGTACCCCGTACTTCGGCACGCCACCGGCCACGCGTACCGGCACGGTGACCTCGCGGCCGCCGGTGAGCTGCCCGAACCTGCGGGCCAGCGAGATCTGGCCGTTGCGGCGCTGGTCGAACGGGGTCCCCACCGCGGTGACCGACCCGATCGGCAGTCCGGGGTGCCCCGCGGCGGTGAGGACACTGATCGTGCCACCGAACGACCAGCCGATCAGGTCGACGGGGGAGTGGTCGTTGTCCGCGCTCACCGCGTCGACGGCGGTCGGCACGATGTCGTCGACCCATTCCTCGAAGCCGAGATCGCGGTCCGCGTAGGTGATCTCGCCGTAGTCGAGCACATAGACTTCGCGCCCGAGATCGAGGAGGAATCGCACGAGGCTCTGGCTCGGCCGCATGTCGTAGCAGGAGATCGTCACTGCCAATGGTGGAACGAGCAGCACGGGATCGCCCGTGGCGGAGGTGGCGCGCCGGTATCGCAGCAGCCTGCGGTGCGGTTCGTCGTAGACGATGTCCGACGGCGTCGGCGCGTACGGCTCGACACCGTCGCTCAAGAGCGCGACCACGTTGCGCAGTGCAACCGACAGGGGGCCCATGTAATTCTCCGGATACGTCGCGGCGGTAGGAGAGAACTAGCTGTAACTCCCTGTATCAGCTTATCTGTCCGTGCGGGTTCGTCCGAATCGGCAGGTGGTCGCTGCTCGGCGGTGGCCGGACAAGGTGACGCCCCGTTCGACGACCGGTCGAACGGGGCGCCGCACGCGGCTTCGGCGGCAGCGGAGCCCGCTGCCGTGCACGGCGTGGATCAGGGTTTACGGGCGACCGCGCCGTAGGCCGAGATCGGCAGGACCTGGCCCACCTCGGTGGTCTCCGGACGCCACTGGGTGATCGAGACAACGCCCGGCTCGACCACTTCCATGCCGTCGAAAACGCCATGGATCTGGGCCTGGGTGCGCGGGACGTACGGCGTGCCGCCGGTGCCGGTGTAGTTCTCGCACAGGGTGACGTAGGCCTGGCTGTCGTCGGTGCCGTCCCAATAGATCAGGTGGCTGCCGGAGGGGACCGCGCCGACGACGGTGCGCACGATGCGCAGCAGGTCGTCGTAGGTCTCGGCGTGTCCGAGAACGCCCATGAACATCACGGCGATCGGCTCGTTGAAGTTCAGCACGTTGCGCGCGTCGGCGACGATCTGTTCGGGGTGGTGGAAGTCGGCGTCGATGTAGGTGGTGACGCCCTCGTCGGTGGTGCTGGTCAGCAGCGCGCGCGCGTGGGCGAGCACCAGTGGGTCGTTGTCCACGTAGACCACCTTGGCGTCCGGGGCGACGCCCTGGGCGACCTCGTGGGTGTTCTGCATGGTGGGCAGCCCGGTGCCGATGTCGAGGAACTGCTTGATGCCGCGTTCCTTGGCCAGGAAGCGCACGGCCCGGATCAGGAACTGCCGCGACTGCACGGCCATGGTGGAGATGTCGGGGTCGACCGCCAGTCCGGCGTCGCCGGCGATCTTGTCGATCTCGTAGTGGTCCTTACCACCCATCCAGTAGTTCCAGATCCGTGCCGAATGGGGGATATCGGTCCTGATCATCGGGGTCTGCACGTCGGCCATGAGCCTTGCTCCTCCTGCGACTTGACAGTGGCGCGCCCCGCCCAGGGTGAACCACCAGTGACTTGGCAACTGATCTGTTTGCGACAGTACAAGATTCACGCGCAAACAGTCAGGCCTATTCACGAACGCTCACCGTTGCGTTCTTTCGCCGGAATCGGGTAAAGCTGCCACATGATGACACTGCGCAGAAATGTTGTGGCTACCGCGCTCACCGCGGCCGCGATCGCCGTGCTCGGCACGGGTTGTGATCAGGTGGAGAAGGCGGTCAACAAGGGCGGCGATACGCCCTGTAGCGAATACACCGCCCAGGACCCGGACGATCGGCGCACGACGGTGACCAAGTTCCTCGAGCAGGAGCGTGGCGACGAGGCGAAGCCGGATCCGAACACCATCGACCTGTCGATGGCCGCCATCGATCTGATGTGCGGGGCGCAAGCCAATCCGGACACCCCCATCCGGGAGGCCGATCTCACGGGCGTGCTCGTGCCCAAGTGACCCGCGGGCGGGGCCGTGGGTAACCACTTCGGCGGCGACGATAGTCCGATCTCACTGTGTGACCCCCATTTCAAGTGTTCACTGCGACAGACACGTTCGGCCGGTAGCATCGCTAACGGACCGTAAGGTCTAGTCCAGCAATATGTTTCGTTGCGTCGCGGAGAACCGGGGTCTGCGGGGCACCGGGTGATCGAGAGGTTTCACAGTGGAAACGGTGACGAATCGGGTCGTGATGGATCCGACCGGGCAAGATATTCAAGGTGAGATCGTCGAGATCAGGTCGCACGGCCCCGCTACCAGGGTCGAGTTGCCGGGCGGGGTGCAGGCGTGGTCGATCACCGATGCCGCACTGCTGGAGAAACTGCTGATCGATCCCCGGGTCTCCAAGGACGCGAGCCAGCACTGGCCCGCGTTCGTCGCGGGTGAGATTCCGCCGGATTGGCCGCTGTACCTGTGGGTTTCCGCGCCGAACATGTTCACCGCCTACGGCTCCGATCACCGCAGGCTGCGCAAGTTGGTGGCGCCGGCCTTCACCGCGCGGCGCACCGAGGCCATGCGCGCACAGGTCGAGCGCATCACTGCCGAACTGCTCGACGGGCTGGCGCAGACTCCGCCCGGTGAGACGGTGGACCTGCGCGAGCGGTTCGCGTATCCGCTGCCGATCCAGGTGATCTCGGAACTGATGGGGGTGCCGGAGTCGTTGAACCCCGGCCTGCGCACGTGCGTCGACGGGATCTTCGACACCTCGCTCACGCCGGAGCAGTCGCAGGCCAACTACATGGAGATGTACCGGATCCTCGGTGAACTGGTGGCGCTGCGGCGCGAACAGCCCGGCGACGACATCACGAGCCTGCTGATCGTCCAGCGCGACGAGGACGAGGGCCAGCTCACCGAGGAGGAGCTCGTCGGCACGCTGCTGCTGGTGATCTCGGCGGGTCACGAGACCACTGTGAACCTGCTCGACCAGGCCATCACCGCGCTGCTCACCCGGCCCGAGGTGCGCGAGGGCCTGCGCGCGGGCACGATCACCTGGCCCGACGTGGTCGAGGAGACGCTGCGATTCGAGTCGCCGGTCGCGCATCTGCCCTTGCGTTTCGCGGTGGACGACATCGAGATCGACGGTGTGCGGATCGCCAAGGGCGATCCGATCCTGGCGAGCTACGCCGGTGCCGCGCGCGATCCGAAGCTGCACGGCGCGACCGCCGACGAATTCGACCCCCAGCGGCAGAAGCAGTCGCACATGGCCTTCGGCTACGGGGCGCATCACTGTCTGGGTGCGCCGCTGGCCAGGCTCGAGGCGCTGGTGTCGCTGCCCGCCCTGTTCGAGCGGTTCGCGGATCTGACGCTGGCCGCTCCCGTGTCCGAACTCGGCACGGTGCCCAGTTTCATCTCCAACGGTCACCGGAGCCTGCCGGCCTACGTCCACGGCGCATAGTGTCGAACTCGGTCGGCCGACCCGTGCGCCTCGGCCGACCGAGAACGTCAGTTGCCGGGCACCACCAGCGGGGCAGTGCTCGGGAACACCACCGGCAGCCCGGCCAACGCGCGGTGGAAAGGCCCCGGCCGCCAGACCAATTCGTTCGCGGGCACCGCCAGCTCGAGCTCCGGCAACGCGTCGAGAAGCTGGTCGATGGCCTCCTGGGCGATCAGGTAGGCGGGCGATTTCGCCGGGCAGCCGTGCGGGCCGGTGCTCCACGCCAGGTGTGCGCGGTTGTCGAGGAAATCGCCGGTCCCGATCGCGGGATCGTTGTTGCACGCGGCCATGCTGATCACGACCGGCTGATGCGCGGGCAGCCACACGTCGTCGACCAGAATCGGCTGACGTGGATAGGTGGTGCAGAAGTTGGCCATCGGCGGATCGGTGTAGAGCACCTCGTCGAGCGCGTCGCGGGTGGACAGGCTGCCGCCGAGCAGGCTGCCCGCGAAACGCTGATCGGTGAGCATCAGCCGCACCGTGTTGAGAATCAGGTTGAGCATCGGCTCGATCCCCGCGCCGTACATCGTGAGCACCTGGTTCATCAACTCTTCGTCGGTGAGTCGCTGCGGATGCTGCACCAACCGGGTCGTCACATCGTCGCCGGGTTCGCTCTGCTTGAGACGCACCAGGTCGTAGAGCGCTTCCTCCATCATCTGCGTGCCGGTGGCCGCGGTGTCGCCGCCCTCGAACATCTGCGCCATCCCGGTCGCCACCCGCCCGCCGATGTCGGCGGGGACACCGAGCATCGCGTTGATGGTGGCGAAGATGACGGGAAAGGCGTACTGGCTCAACAGGTCCGCGCTACCGTCGGAGCAGAACGAATTGATCACCGGCATCGCGATCTGCTCGACG
Organism: Nocardia sp. NPDC058633; assembly: GCF_042717045.1. Taxonomy (NCBI): domain Bacteria; kingdom Bacillati; phylum Actinomycetota; class Actinomycetes; order Mycobacteriales; family Nocardiaceae; genus Nocardia; species Nocardia sp. NPDC058633. The sequence continues at coordinate 200,276 of NZ_JBHXRA010000008.1, read as the reverse complement.
GTGCGATGCAGCTGGTAGAGGTCGACCCCCGCCAGTCCCGCGACGGTGACCTGCCGGTGGCGGGTGTGTTCCACGCCCGCGGTCCGAATCGCGTTCGGGCGGTAGCGCATCATCGGAAGCACGGGACAGTCGGCGGGGATGTCGCGCTGCCACATCCGCGGGTCGGCGGGAAAATGGTCGGGATCGTTGAGAATCTGCACCGCGGTGCGGTAGCCGATCACCAGGGTGGCGGGAACGCCGGGCACCAGGTCGACCGGCACCAGCGAGCCGAAGCGGTGCCGCATGGCGCGGTAGGTGCTCTGCGGATCGGCCGCGAACTCCGGCGAGTACAGCGGCACCCGGTCCTGACCGCTGCGCGAGTCCGGCGAAACGTCCAGTGTCACAGCGTGTACTCCTGAGTCGAGGATCGGTGCCTCGGCGACGCGCCGAGTTCGTGGCCGACCCGGGCGGCCAGCTCGTTCATGCGATGGGCCACGAGCGCGAGGTCCACATCGGGGGCCGTGGCGACGCCGAGCAGGGTGCCCGCGCCCGCGGCCGTGATCAGGACCATGCCCTCGTCGTATTCGGTCATGTTCTGGCGCACCGAGTTCGCGAGCCCACCACAGAACTCGCCGAGGACCTTGCCCAGCGAGCGCAGCCCGCACGCGGCGGCCGCGAAACGCTCCGCGTCGTCGATGGTGATCGAGCCGGAATGCGCCACGCGTAGGCCGTCCTCGGATAACAACACCGCGAAGCGGACGCCGTCGAGCGCCAGGTCGTCGAGCAGCCACGCGAGGCGGTTGGTGCTGTTCGCGATCGGAGTACTCATCAGCTGTCGTGCCCTTTCGTCGAGCGTGCGGCCGCGGCGCGGCCGTGTCTGGAGCCGCTGTGCCATGCCGCCGCGAGCTCGGGCCGCGCGAGCACCTCACCGGTGTCGGCGCGCTCGTCGGCCGGGGCGACGGTGCGGCGGGTGCGCTTGGGTAGTCCGCCCGTGGTGCGGTCGTGCTCGACCACATCCAGCTCGGGCGCGGCCGCGGCGATCTCGGCCACTGGTGGTGGTGCTGGTGTCGGCTCGGGCGCCTCGGCGTGCTTGGGACGGTGCACCTCGGTGGCCGCGACGAGCAGGGCGGCGGGAACGAAGACCATCGCCCTGGTGCCGCCGTAGATATTGGGCCCGTCGACATAGGCGGCGAAGCCGTAGCGGCGCGCGAGCGCGGCCACGCCGGGGAATCCCACTCGCGGTGAGGGACCGAGCGCGTTGATGTCGACGACGCGCTCACCCGAGAGCACCTGGCGCGCCTCCTCCATCTGTTCGTGGCTCATCCGCACGCCGGCGTCGTCGATGATCACGGTCACGCCGTGGTGGCCCTGCTGGTAGGAGATGTCGACGAACGACGACGGTGGCGAGTAGCGCAGCGCGTTGTCGAGCAGGGTCGCGACCGTGTGCACGAGCGGTTCGACGGCCCGGCTCATGACCACCAGGTCACAGTTGCCCGCGCGCACGCGCAGATAGTCGCGCACCCGGCCGGTGGCGCCGCCCACCACGTCGCCGACGGTCTGCTGTGGCCAGCGCCTGCCGGGCAGCCCGCCCGAGACGATGACGTAGGCCTGCGCCTGGCGGATCATCTGCTGGACCGTGTGGTCGATGCGGGTCAGTGTCGCGTAGACCTCGTCGTTGCGGTTTTCCCGCAGCGCGTTGCTCACCACCTGGCCGACGTCGGCGCCGAGGCTGACCACGGTGGTGCCGAACGCGCGGACCGCGTTGCTCGTGGCGGCGCGGGCGTCGGCGGAGACCTGCGCGCGCGTCTGCTCCTGTGCCGCCTCGACCTGCGCCGCGGCGTGCTCGCGTGCGGCCTGTTCGGCCAGTGCCGCCTCGTCGTCTCGGGCCCGCAAATCCTCGGCGTGGGCGAGCGACATCTGCTCCATCGCTGTGTCTTTGGCGTGCAGGTCTCGTTCGGCCACCGCAAGGCGGCCGCGGACCTGACGTTCGTTGCGCAAGGCCTGTAGCGCGACAGCGACGGCGCCGAGCAGGACCAGGGTCGCCAGGGAGAACAAGAAGACCGCGAGCGTCGGAGTCATCGGTTCCTTTGTCGTTTGTACCGACCGAAGAGCCGTGGTGGCCGGGTCCTCGCCGGTCTCTCCGACGAGACTTCTCGCCGATGCTCTGTTCTCACAGGGGCTGCGTCGCACCATAATTCGGCGTCACGCGCGTGAGCTCAGACGAGTCCGGGCTCGCTGCCCGGCGCTTCGGTGATGCGGACACGTTAGCAGTGCAAACCGGCGAGTGCACCAAACGGGTTGCTGCAGAACGTAACTCGCACTGTGGTGTAAAGGGCATGATTCGATACCGGCGGTTCATCCCCGCCGTGTACCGTTGAACGTATACAGGTCGCCCGTGTACCAGCGGCGATCAACGCGTCGTCGCCGCACTCGGCCTCGAGTCATCGGCTGTCATTCCCTCTCTCGTCTGCCGCAGCGCGCCGTCGATCGATCCGAGGAAGAAACCTGCATGACCAGCGATCTCGACGACGATCCGTCCGACATCTCACCCGCCGAACCCGAGGAAGAAGACCCGACCGTCCACTGGCCCGAACCGAGCCCGTTGCAGTCCTGGTGGACCGACATCATGGGATCGAGGAAGCCGCGCCGGTTCGGCCAGCAGACCTGAGGTAGCTGCGCGGGGCCTCATCGCCCCTGCGTCGAGGCTGTTTTCGGTGCGGTTCGGGTAGTGACCAGTTCCCGGGGTTGCCACGGCGGCGGCCCTTTGAATTGACCAATTCGGAATTTACACATTGGTTAGTTCACAGAGATTTCCCACGACCGATGGGTGGGCCCCGGCGTGCCTTTCGCCGAATTTCGGAACGCAGGTGCCGGGGTATTGACCTGGACGCGGTGTCCAACATAAATTACATGGACACCGTGTCTCAGGTATTCGGGACACACGGCACACGGGAGTGCGTTCATGACACAGAAGGTGTTCGTCGTCGGCGTCGGTATGACGAAGTTCGAGAAGCCCGGCTCGCTGGAGTGGGACTATCCGGAAATGGCCCGCGAGGCGGGGACCAAGGCGCTCGCCGATGCCGGAATCGACTACGACCAGGTCGAGCAGGCCTACGTCGGCTATGTGTACGGCGAGTCCACCTCGGGGCAGCGCGCGGTCTACGAACTGGGGATGACCGGTATTCCGGTCGTCAACGTCAACAACAACTGTTCCACCGGATCCACCGCGCTCTACCTCGCGGCGCAGGCGATTCGCGGCGGTCTGGCCGAGTGCACCCTCGCCCTCGGCTTCGAGAAGATGCAGAAGGGTTCGCTCGGGTCGACCTACGACGACCGCGAGCAGCCGATGATGAAGCACCTGCTGGCTCTGGCCGAACTCCAGGAGTTCGCGATGCCGCCCGCGCCGTACATGTTCGGTGCCGCGGGTAAAGAGCACATGGAGCTCTACGGCACCACGGCCGAGCAGTTCGCCAAGATCGGCGTGAAGAACCACAAGCACTCGGTGAACAACCCCTACGCGCAGTTCCAGAAGGAATACAGCCTGGAAGAAGTGCTGGGCGCCAAGCAGATCTACGGTCCGCTCACCAAGCTGCAGTGCTCGCCGACCTCCGATGGTTCGGGCGCGGTGATCCTGGCGAGCGAGGACTTCGTCGACCGGCACAACCTGGCCGATCGTGCGGTCGAGATCGTCGGGCAGGCCATGGTCACCGACCTGCAGACCACCTTCTCCACCAACAGCGCGATCAATCTGGTCGGCGCCGACATGTCGCGCACCGCGGCGCGCAAGGTCTACGAGCAGGCCGGCATCGGCCCCGCCGACATCGACGTCATCGAGCTGCACGACTGCTTCTCCACCAACGAACTGCTCACCTACGAGGCGCTGGGCCTGTGCGCGCCGGGCGAGGGCGGTCGACTCGTCGACGACAATGCCACCACCTACGGCGGCCAGTGGGTCGTCAACCCGTCGGGCGGCCTGATCTCCAAGGGGCACCCCCTCGGCGCGACCGGTCTGGCCCAGTGCAGCGAACTCACCTGGCAGCTGCGCGGCGACGCCGACGCCCGCCAGGTCACCGACGCGCGCATCGCCCTGCAGCACAACATCGGACTGGGCGGCGCGGTCGTGGTCACCGCCTATCGCCCCGCCGTCCGCTGACTTTCCCCTTCCGCATCACACAAGGAGTAACCCCATGGCATCTGTGTCCGTTTCCACCGCACTCCCCGTCGCCCCCGAGCTGGCGTGGGCCCGGCTGAGCGATCTCGCGAACTGGGAGGAATGGCTGACCATTCACCAGGGCTGGCGCGGCGATCTGCCCGCCGAGCTCGCCGCGGGTTCGCGGTTCACCGAGGTGGTCTCGGTGATGAACATGGCCAACAAGATCGAATGGACCGTGGCCGAGGTCGTGCCGAACTCCTTCCTGCGGATCACCGGCGCCGGAATGGCCGGTGTCACCATCGAATTCGTGCTGAAGGTCGAACCCACCGACACGGGGTCCTCGGCCGCGTTCGACGCGAGCTTCAAGGGCGCGATGATCGTCGGCCCGATCGGCAAGGCCGTGGCCAAGCACGCCGAAGCCGACTTGAAGGAGTCGATGGACAAGTTCACCGAGCTCGTCGGTTCGGCCGCATGACCACCTCGGAGTCGGCCGGAGTCGTCTTCGACGGCTCCGGCCTGGGGGAGTGGACCGACGAAGAACGATTCTCAGTCACCGCCGAGCGGATCGCGGAATACGCCGCGGCGACCAATGATCCGATCGCCGCGCACCTGTCGGGCGAGATCGCGCCGCCGGTGTTCGCGGTGGTGCCGGTGTTCACCTCGATGGCGCCCGCCGCACTGTCGGTCGCGCCGGTGGAACTGCTGATGAAGCTGGTCCACGGTGAACAGGACTTCCTGTTCCATCGGCCGATCCGGGCCGGTGACGAGCTGGTGGTGCGGGCAAAGCCGATCGGCTACGTGGGCCGTCCGAACGGCTCCACCGTGGTCGTGTACGCCGAAACACGTGACGCCACCGGCGAACTCGTCAACGAGCAGTGGATGACCGCGTTCTTCCGCAAAGTCGATGCCGGTCCCGGTGAAGGGGAGCCTGCGCCCGCACACCGGATCACCGACGAGGATCGGGCAGCCGATCCGGTCGCGAAGGTCGACGCGCACGTCGACCAGGACCAGACCTTCCGCTATTCCCCGGCCTCGGGTGACCCGATGCCGATTCATCTCGACGACGAAATCGCCCGGATGGCAGGGCTTCCCGGCATCATCAACCACGGTCTGTGCACCATGGCGTTCACGTCGTGGGCCGCGTTGACCGAACTCGCCGACGGCGATACCGCGCGACTGCGCAGGCTCGCTGTGCGGTTCGCCAAGCCGGTACTGCCCGGCCAGGACATCACCACCACCTTCTGGTCCACCGAATCCGATGATCCCGGCGTGCGGGCCTACGCCTTCGAGACCGAAGCCGCGGGCCAGATCGCGATCACCGACGGCCGCGTCGAAATCAACTAGGAGACAAGACTCATGGGAAAACTCGACGGTCGCGTCGCGGTCATCACCGGCGCCGGTCGCGGCATCGGCCGTGAACACGCGCTGCTGTTCGCCCGCGAAGGCGCCGAGGTCGTGGTCAACGACCTCGGCGGCGCCAACGACGGCACCGGCACCGATGCGGGCCCGGCCCAGCAGGTGGTCGACGAGATCGTCGCCGCCGGTGGCACCGCGGTCGCCAACACCGACAACATCGCCACCTGGGACGGGGCGAAAGCCCTTGTCGACCAGGCGATCAGCGAGTACGGCACTCTCGACATCGTGGTGAACAACGCGGGCATCCTGCGCGACGCGTTCATCGCCGGCATGGACGAGTCGCAGTGGGACTCGGTCATCGCGGTGCACCTCAAAGGCCACGCCGCCACCCTGCATCACGCGGCGGCGTACTGGAAGGCGCAGTCCAAGGCCGGTACCCCGGTGTCGGCCTCGGTGATCAATACCGCGTCGGCCTCGGGCACCTTCATGCCCAACGCGGGTCAGGGCAACTACGGTGCCGCCAAGGCGGGCATCGCCGCGCTGACGCTGGTCGCCGCCGACGAACTCGAACGGTACGGCGTGCGGGTGAACGCGATCGCCCCGATCGCGCGGACCCGGCTGACCCTGGCCACCCCCGGCATGGGCGCGCTGTTCGCGGCCGAGGTGCCCGAGGGCGAGTTCGACGCCTTCGCTCCGGCCAACATCTCGCCGCTGGTGGCCCATCTCGCCGCGGCCGACTGCTCGCTCACCGGCAAGGTCTTCGCCGTCCAGGGCGGTGCGATCGTCGAACTGGCCGGCTGGCACGACGTGCGCACCGTGGAAACCGACGGACCGTGGACCATCGACGAGGTGGCCGCCCAGCTGAAAGAGGCCAACTAGCCATGGCGCGCAACAGTTATGAGCTCGGGGTCGGCGTCAGCGAGGACCACCTGGCCCTCGCCGACGCGGTCGCCGGATTCGTCGAGCGGACCATCACGGCCGAGGTCGTCCGGGCCGCGGTGGAGTCCACCGACCCGGGCAAGGTCCTGCCGTACTGGGACGCTCTCGTCGCTCAGGATCTGCTGAGCCTGCACATCGCCGAGGATCTGGGCGGTCAGGGGGCGGGCCTGCTGACGCTGGCCGTCGCACTCGAACCGCTCGGTCGGGGATTGCACACCGGCCCGTTCGTGCCGACCGTCCTGGCCGGTGCGGTCCTGGCCGCCGCGTGCGGTGAACGTGCCGAGGGCACGTCGGATTCCGCGTCGGCACGGCTCGCCGGTCTGTCGGACGGATCGCGCACCGGTGCGGTGGCGCTGACATCGAACCTGACCGGCACCCTGACCGACACGACCTTGACCGTCAGTGGCACCGCCGACGGTGTGCTGGGGGCACGATCGGCCGATGTCGTCATCGCGCCGGTCACAGTGGCCGGCGTACAGCGGTGGGTCGTCTTCGAGAACATCGAGCTGACGATCAGTGCGCAGGACAGCATCGATGTGCTGCGCGGTTCGGCACGGCTGCAGGCGGATTCGGTCGAGGTCTCGGTCGATCGGGTGCTCGACGTGAGCTCGACGCGCGTACGTTCGGTGGCCGCGGTGGTTCTCGGCGCCGAGGCGGTCGGCGTGATGTCGTGGTGTGTGTCGACCGCGTCGGAATACGCCAAGACCCGGGTGCAGTTCGGTCGGCCGATCGGTCAGTTCCAGGGGGTCAAGCACAAATGCGCCCAGATGGGCATCGCGCTGGAGAAGGCGCGCGCTGTGCTGTGGGATGCCGCGTTCGCCCTCGATCGCGACGACGACACCGCCGATTACGCGGCGGCCGTCGCCGCGCTGATCATCCCGGATGCCGCGGTGCAGGTGGCCCAGGAGTGCATCCAGGTGCACGGCGGCATCGGCTTCACCTGGGAGCACGACGCGCACCTGTACTACCGGCGTGCGCTCGCGCTGCGCGGGCTGCTCGGCCCGCGCGACGAACGGGCCGAAGCGGTGGCCGGGTACGCGCTGTCGGGGTCGACCCTGTCCAGCGAACTGGAACTGCCCGCCGAGGCCGAACAGATCCGGGCCACGGTCCGCGCCGAGCTCGCCCAGATCGCGGCGATCGACGACGAGGACGACCAGCTCGTCGCCCTCGGCGACGGTGGCTGGAACCTTCCGCACCTGCCCCGCCCCTACGGCCGCTCCGCCGCCCCGCTCGAGCAGGTGGTGATCGCCCAGGAGATCAAGACCTCCGGCATCCAGATGCCGCAGCTGCTGATGGGCACCTGGGCGGTCGGCGCGATCGTTCCGCACGGTGACGACCGGCAGAAGCAAGAACTGGTCGTGCCGACATTGCGCGGCGAACTGGTGTGGTGTCAGCTGTTCAGCGAACCGGGCGCGGGCTCGGATCTGGCGAGCCTGACCACCAAGGCCACCAAGGTCGAGGGTGGCTGGCGGGTCACCGGGCAGAAGATCTGGACCACGGTCGCCCAGTTCTCCGACTGGGCGATGCTGATCGCGCGCACCAGCCCCGACAAGCCCAAACACGAAGGCATCACCTACTTCGTGCTCGACATGTCCTCGCCCGGCATCACGGTGCGCCCACTGCGGGAGATGACCGGATCGGCGCTGTTCAACGAGGTGTTCCTCGACGAGGTGTTCATTCCCGACGAGAACGTGGTCGGCGCCGTGGACGATGGCTGGCACGTGGCCCGCACCACCCTCGCGGGTGAGCGGGTGGCGCTGAGCCAGAAGATGGAGGCCTACGCCACCGACACCGACCTGCTGCGTTTCGCGATCGGTCGCGACCTCTCCCCGGTGGCGCGCTACCGGCTCGGCGAACTGATGGCCGAGAGCCGCGCGGTCGACGTGATCGGTTCGCGGGTGGTGCTCAAGCAGCTCTCCGGGATCGACGTGTCCACCACGTCCAGCGTCGGCAAGCTACTGGGAATGGCACTGGGGCAAGCGATTTCGGAGTACGTCGTCGCCGAACTCGGTGTCGCCGGCGTGGTGTCGGTGCCCGGCGAGCGCAGCGATCACGCGATGGAACAGCTGATCGCGGGCCGAGCCACCACGATCTACGGCGGAACTACCGAGGTCCAGCTCAATGTCATCGGTGAGCGGATGCTCGGCCTGCCACGGGATGCGGCGGTGAACGGGTGAGCACTCCCGGCTCTCGCGCGAGCGGACCACTGACCGGTCTGCGGGTGATCGAGATCGCCAGTCTCGCACCGGGTCCCTTCGCCTGCATGGTGCTGGCCGATCTCGGCGCCGAGGTGATCCGCGTGGATCGGGTCGGCGACTCGGCCGGGCTGCTCGCCCCGTCGGGTGTGCTCGACCGCGGCCGCTCCTCGATCGCGGTGGACCTGAAATCGCCCGAGGGCCGGGAGGTCGTCCTGCGCCTGGCCGAAACCGCCGACATTCTCGTCGAAGGGTTCCGGCCGGGCGTGGCCGAACGGATGGGTATCGGTCCCGATGACTGCGCCACCCGCAATCCCGGGCTGATCTACGGCCGGATGACCGGTTGGGGCCAAGACGGACCCCTGGCCGACGCCGCCGGTCACGACATCAACTACATCGGTGTCGCGGGCGCGCTGGATCTGCTCGGCCGGGCCGGACAGAATCCGACCCCGCCGGTGAACCTGCTCGGCGACTTCGGCGGTGGCGGCATGCTGCTCGTCGTCGGTGTGCTCGCCGCACTGCAGGAGCGGACGCGATCCGGCCTGGGTCAGGTGGTCGACGCCGCGATGGTCGACGGTGCGGCCCTGCTCACCGCCTTCCTGCACGGCATGCACGCCGCGGGCCTGTGGGAAGGCGAACGAGGCGAGAACCTGCTCGACGGCGGCGGCGCGTACTACGACACCTATCGCTGCGCCGATGGCGGGTATGTCGCGGTCGGCGCGGTGGAGCCGCACTTCTACACCGAACTGCTCGACCGGCTCGGCTTGGCGTCGGCGGAGTTGCCCGCGCAGTACGACCTCGACAGTGCCGAGGAGCTGCGGGCGGCGCTGGCCGAGGTGTTCGTCACCAGGTCGCGCGACGAGTGGTCGGCGGTGTTCGCGGACTCGGATGCCTGTGTGTCGCCGGTGCTCTCGCCGTGGCAGGCACACGAGCATCCGCACAACAAGGCCCGTGACACCTTCGTCGAGGTCGGCGGCATCAGGCAGCCCGCGCCCGCCCCCCGGTTCGGGCGCACGCCCGCACCGGTGCCGCGGCCGGGCAGCGCAACCGGTGCCGACACCGCCGAGGTCTTGCGCGAGCTCGGCTACAGCGACGACGAGACCGACCGTCTCCGCCGAGCCGGGGCGATCGCCTGACGCTTCGCACGGCACGGGCACCGCTCCCGTGCCGTGCGAAGCGGAATCCCCGGAATCGCTGTACTACAGTTCGCCGTTGTACCGAGTGACCCCCACTCGGACCGCAACCCCGATGTGTGTCTTTACCCGGAGGGGCCCGCCCCGATCTGGACTGAGCGGAGGGTGCGACGAAGGAGTGCCCGGAGGGAGGGAAGATCTCCGGGCCCGAAGGGCCCCGACTCGAGCGCGTCAGCGCTCCAACAAACACAGCAAGGCGTACCACCCCGGGTCCGGTTAGGAGAGAAGTGACCGCACAGCGCACCGACGGCAGAGCGAGCCGTTGGGACCGGCATCGCGCCGACCGCCGCGAACTGATCCTCGCCGCCGCCCTCGCGGCCGTGCAAGCCCAGGGTGCCTCGGTCGGAGTCCAGGAGATCGCCGACCTCGCCGGCGTCCCCCGTTCGGTCCTGTACCGCCTCTTCAAGGACCGCAAGGACCTCGACGAACAGCTGCGCACGCGCATCGTCGACGATCTGATGGCCGTACTCGCGCCGACGCTCAACCCCGAGGGCACCGTCACCGAGGCGATCGCGCGCTCCATCGACGCCTATGTGGGCTGGATAGTCGCCAATCCGCGCCTGCACTACTTCCTCGGCGCCGGATCGGGTGGCAGTAAGGATCACCACTCGCCGATCGTGTCCGGGACCAAGATCGCTATCGCGGGTACCGTCCGTGAGGTGTTCGTGAGTGCGCTGCGGGCGCAGTCCGCGCCGGTGGCGGTCGCCGAACCGATGGCGTTCGGGTTGGTCAGCTTCGTCGACGGCAGTGTGAACCGATGGCTGAGCCGGTCGATGCAGCCGATGGACGCCGACGAATTATCGTCCTACCTGCAAGTCGCCATTTGGGCGATCATCGACGCCAGTCTGCGCGAGGTCGGCGTCACGCTCGATCCGCTGACCTCGATCGCCGATCTGACGGCGCAGAATTAGATGTAACACGCGGTAGCGCCAACTCTTGTGTGGTACCTCCGGTACCACTAAACTGGAGAGGAGCCACACCGAGGAGACACCGATGACGCTGTCCAGCTATCACGACGCCCTGCAGAGCCTGTCCGAAGGCTCGGTGACCAAACACTTCGATCCCTACGTCGATATCGACTGGGATTCGCCCGAGTTCGCCGTGCACTCCGACGACCCGCGCTGGATCCTGCCCGAGGCCGATCCCTTGGGCCGTCACCCCTGGTACAAAGCGCAGCCGATCGAACGGCAGATCGCGATGGGGTTGTGGCGCCAGGCCGGCATCGCGAAGGTGGGCATCGACTTCGAGCAGTTGCTCATCCGCGGGCTCATGCAGTACCTGCCCTCGGTGCCCAACGGTGACCCGGAATTCCGCTACATCACCCACGAGGCTGCCGAAGAGTGCAACCACACGATGATGTTCCAGGAAATGATCAACCGCATCGGCTACCGCGACGTGATCGGCATGGGCACCATCGATCGCAAGCTCACGATGATCATCTGGCCCTCGGTGAAGTACTTCCCCGGGTTCTTCTTCACGATGGTGCTCGGTGGCGAGGAGCCGATCGATCATCTGCAGAAGGCGTTGCTGCGCAGCGGCACCGACCTGCATCCGATGGTGCATCGGATCATGGAGATCCATGTGGCCGAGGAGGCCAGGCACATCTCGTTCGCGCACGAGTATCTGCGCCGCACTGTGCCGTCGATGAACCCGGTATCGAAAACCGTACTGTCCGTGGCATTCCCGATCACCATGCGCGTGATGCTGGCGATGATCGCGACCCCGCCGAAGCAGTTCGTCGACAAGTTCGCCATCCCGGCCGAGGTGATGCGCGACGCGTACTGGCGCAGCCCCGGATCGCAGCACGTCAAGCGCGATGTGTTCACCGATGTTCGCGCGCTGGCCACCGACATCGGCCTGATGAACCCGGTCGCCGCACGGGTGTGGCGTCTGCTCGGCATCGACGGACCGGTGTCGCGCTACCGCAGCGAGCCCGCGCGCAGGGCCGTATGAGGGCCGAAAGCTGGTCGGTGCCCACGCGAGCCGTGCTCCCGGACCAGGATCCGTTCTTCGCCCCTCGGCCCGGGTTCGAAAGCCTCGCCGAGGGCACGATCCTGAGGTGGCGGCCCGTCGAACTCGCCGCGTTCGGGTTGATCGGGCTGAAGGCGCAGGCCTGGCAGCTGCTGTATCGCACCACCGATCTCAACGGTATGCCCGAGGCGTCGGTCACCACCGTGGTGGCGCCGATGGGCGGTGTCTCGCCCGGCGCGCCACTGCTGTCGTTCCAGTGCGCGATCGACGCCATCTCGCCGCGCGCGTTTCCGTCCTACGCGTTGCAGCGCGGCTCCCGCGCCATCGGCACCTTCACCCACGTCGAACTGCTGTGCTTCGCCGACGCGATGTCGCGAGGGTGGGCGGTCTCGATCCCTGATCACGAAGGCATGCTCGGCGCGTGGGGTGCACCGCGCGAACCGGGCTACCGCGCACTCGACGGCATTCGCGCGGCACTGGCCTTCGAGCCCGGCGGCCTCGACCCGTCGGCGCAGGTAGCCCTGTGGGGCTACTCGGGCGGCGGTCTGGCCACGGCCTGGGCGGCGGAAATGGCGCCGAGCTACGCGCCCGAACTCGACATCGTCGGTGCCGTGCTCGGCTCCCCGGTGGGCGATCTGGTGTCTACCTTCCATCGGCTCAACGGCGGCCTGCACGCCGGACTGCCCACGCTCGTCGTCGCCGCGCTGCGCCGGGTGTACCCGGCCTTCGCCGAGCTCGTCGACACCCATTTCAGCGACGAAGGTCGCGCGGTGCTCGACAAGGCCGCACAGTCGACGACGGCCGCCGCGGTATTGCGGCTGGCCCGCTACAACGTCGACCGGCACACCGGGACTCCGATCGCCGAACTGCTCGCGATGGAAGCGATGCTGGCGGTCTTCGCCGATCTGGCGCTCGGCGACCGGGCGCCCGCGGTGCCGCTGTTGGTCGTGCAGGCCGTGCACGACCAGATCATCGCGGTGGCCGATATCGACGCGCTCGTACAGCGCTATCGCGAGCACGGCGCGCACGTGACCTATTTCCGTGACCGGACCAGCGAACACCTCACTCTGCTGCCGCTGTCGACACCGCTGAGCCTGAACTGGCTCGGCGATCGATTCGCCGGCGTGGCGGTGACACCGTCGCGAACCCGCACGGTGCGCAGCGTGCTCACGCTGCCCGCGGGTCGCCGAGGGTTCGGAGCCCTCGGCCGCGCCGTGTTCCGGGTTCTCTTCGGACGACCCATCACGGCCTCGTCGGCTGGTCACCGCGGTGAACGGACGGCGAGCAAGGCGCGTCACGCAGCGTGAAGAAATAACTTACTCACTGGTAATATATGCGCGAGTGGGTCTGCCGGAAGGCAGTGACTGGTGAGGTAAGGGGTTTACCGATGGGGATCGTTGCCGCGTTGCCGCGTGCGGTGCGCAATGTGTGGTCGGTGTCGGTCGGCGGGGGACTCGAGTCCTACCGCCCCGCGCCGTCGACGACGGTGTACAAGGGCGCCCACCGACACGTGAAGCGCTACGACCGCACCACGCCGGCGAAGGGCAATCCGGTGCTGCTCGTACCACCGCTCGCGGTGACCACGGCGTGCTTCGACTTGCGCCCGGGGCAGAGTCTGGTGCGTTACCTGCTCGAACAGGGCAGGCAGCCCTATGTCGTCGACTACGGCGAATTCGGTTATGCCGACCGCGATCTCGGCCTGGAGGACTGGACCGACGACATCGTGCCCGAGGCGATCTCGCGGGTGTCCGAAGAGCACGACGGCCGTGGTGTCGACATCATCGGCTGGTCGCTGGGCGGGGTGCTGGCCCTGCTGACCGCGGCCTCCCACGCCGACCTGCCGATCGCCTCCATCACCTGCCTGGCCGCGCCGATCGACCAGGCCCGCACCGCGTTCCTGATCCCGCTGCGCTTGGTCGCCAAGGTCACCGGCGGCCGGGAGATGGCCTTGGCGACCAAGGTCATGGGCGGGATCCCCCAGGAATTCGTCCGGCTCGGCTTCCGGATCCAGGCCCTGGACCGCGAGCTCGCGAAACCGATGTTCTTGGCCCGCAATGCCTTCGACACCGAGGCGCTGGCCAGGATGGAGGCCACCGACCGGTTCATGGCCACCATGCCCGGCTACCCCGGCCGCACGTACTGGCAGATCTACCGCAGTCTGGTGCTGCACAACGAACTCGCGAGCGGCTCGATCCGCTTGCGGTCGGACCTGGTGATCGAACTGTCGAAGGTCACCTGCCGGGTGCTGCTGGCGGGCAGCCGCAGCGACGTGGTGGTGCCCGCGGCCTCGGTGCGCCGCGGCCTCGACGTGTTGCCCAATGCCGCCGAGGTGGAGTTCGTGGAGGTGAGCGGCGGCCACCTTGGCATGGTCGCCAGTGCGGCCGCCGCCGAGACCACCTGGCCGGCGATCGAGGAGTTCCTCAGCCGCTGACCACCGCCGCGGGGCCAGGCGCCGCGATCTGTCGGCTGATCCACCAAACCGTGGACGGGAGCAGCCCGAACCTCTCTTCATGCCTCACGCCCGCCGTGGGGTGACCCGCACTGCCACAGTGCATCCGGTAGACGAGAGGTTTTCCTGGTGAGACGAACACGGCGATCGATCCCTACGGTGTCAGCGCGCGCGGCGTTGGTGAGCGCGCTGGCCCTTGCGGGTCTGGCCCTTCCCACGAGTGTCGCTGTCGCCGACCCCGAGACGGCCCGGGTGGTCTCGGCGGTCGATATCGACGGCAGGCGCCACGTGGTGACCGTCTTCTCGCCTGCGATGGACAAGCAGATCCCGTTGCAGGTCATCCGGGCCGCGGACATCGATAACCCGCGCCCGACGATGTATCTGCTCAACGGTTCCCAGGGTGGCCCGAATCAGAGCGGTTGGGACGCGCAGACCGACGCTGTGAGCTTCCTGCAGGACAAGGACGTCAATGTCGTGACCCCGGTCGGGGGCGCCAGCTCCTACTACACCGACTGGGTGCGCGACGACGCGGTGCTCGGCCGCAACAAATGGCAGACGTTCCTCAACGACGAGTTGCCGTCGGTGATCGAGGAGTTCCTCCGTGCCGACGGAAACCGCACCGTGGTCGGGGTGTCGATGAGTGGCACGTCGGTGTTGAATCTGGCGATCGCCAAACCCGGCTTCTGGAACAGCGTGGCCTCCTACAGCGGTTGCGCGCAGACGTCGGACCCCATCGGCCAGGAATTCGTCCGGATCACGGTCGAGACCTGGGGTGGCGGGCAGAGCATCGAGAACATGTGGGGACCACGCAACGGCCCCCTGTGGCGCGCCAACGATCCGCTCGTCAATGCCGAGGGCCTGCGCGGCACCGAGGTCTATCTGAGCACCGGTACCGGCATTCCCGCCGCACCCCACGACACACCGGCCGACGCCCGTGTCCAGGACGGCAGGATCCCGCTCCCGGTCCAGATCGCCTTCGGCGGACCCATCGAAGCGGCGGTGCACTTCTGCACCGTGAACCTCGCGAACCGCCTGCGGGAGTTGAACATTCCGGTCACGCTGGACGAACGTCCCGTGGGCACACACTCCTGGGGATATTGGGAGGACGACCTGAAAACGTCCTGGCCGTTCCTGGCACGGTCGGTCGGTAGCCGAACGAACTGAGCCGACCCGCGTTCCCGAGCACCGCGGGTCGCCTGACCCGGCACAGCGACGAATCCCGATGACCGGATCCACGGTCATCGGGATTTCGTGTCGCAAGGGTGAGGCGCTGCGTCGAGCAGGCTGCGATCAGCCCGGCATGACCCGCAGGTCAGCGCACTGTCACCACCCGGGAATGCCGTCCGGTGGACCCGTCGGGGAACGGTGTGGTCCGCGCGTCGGTCTGTACCGTGCCGGTCGCGTCGACCGCGCGCACTCGCAGCGCGTGCGTCCCGGGCGAGGCATCCCACGTCCAGGTCCATTGGCGCCAGGTGTCGAGGGAGTACGCGGCGGCGAGGGTGGCCCGCTGCCAGGGCCCGTCGTCGACCTGGACCTCCACCTCGGTGATTCCCCGACCTTGCGCCCAGGCGACCCCGGCGACGGTCACGGGCCCGGCGGCGAGCTTCGCGAACGCGTCGGGGACATCGATCCGGGACGCGGTCTTGATGGGTGCGCGGTCGGCCCAACCGCGTTCGGTCCAGTACGCCTCGGCGCGGTCGAAACGGGTGAGCTCGAGGTCGACCACCCATTTGGTGGCCGAGACATAGCCGTAGAGGCCGGGCACGATCATCCGTGCCGGGTAACCGTTGGTCACCGGTAGGGCCTCGCCGTTCATCGCGACGGCGAGCAGTGCGTCCGGGTTGTCGAGCACAGCGGCCAGCGGAGTGCCCGCGGTGAATCCGTCGATACTGCGCGACAGGATCATGTCGGCATCGGGAGCCGGGCCCGCTTCGGCGAGCAGATCGCCGAGGCGGTAGCCCGTCCAGGTCGCGGTTCCGGCGAGGTCGCCGCCGACTTCGTTGGAGACGCAGGTGAGCGTGACGAGGGATTCGACGGCACGTCGGGCGCTCAATTGGTCGAAGTCGAGATGTATTTCGCGCTGAACCATTCCGTGGATGCGCAGCCGCCACTGCGCGCGGGTGAGCGCCGGGAGCTGTAGCGCGGTGTCGATGCGATAGAAATCCGATGCCGGGGTGATGAACCGGGTCAGGCCGGGCACCGCGAGATCCATCTCGGGTGCGACCGGGGGGATGGGTTCGGCGACCCGCGGAAGCGTGAAAGCTGCTCGGTCGGCCTCGATATCGCGCAATCGGCTGCCGATGACCCGCCCCAGGGTGCCCGCCGCGGCGGCGCCGGCGAGCACTGCCGCCAGTGCGAGCAGGAACCCACGACGGGTGGGCCCGGCCTGCCCACGGTCATCGACCGGAACGAGGAACAGCACGCACAGTGCCACGATCCCGGCACCCGTTCCGAACACCGCGGGGACGGCGGACAACGGTGTGGCGGTAGGCCTGGACAGCGCGAGAACCGCGACGACGAGACCGAGACCGCCCAGCGCGCACGCTCCCAGCGCGAGATTGCGGCGGGTCAGCTGCCCGATCAGCGCAGCGACCCCCACCATGACCACACCCATCGTGATCGCCAGCGCCAGCTTGTCGTTCGTGCCGAACCAGTCGATAGCGCTGTCCTTCAACCACTTCGGCGTGTTGTCGACCACCGTCGCGCCGAGGACGAAGAACGGCGAGGAGGTCGGCCCGAGCAGGACGGCCACGAGGTGTCCGACCCCGAGCACAACGGCGGCGGCGGCGATGGTCGCGGCCGCCGCCGCGGTGCGGCTCGACTGTCGATGTGTGACTCCGATACGGCCGAACATGCTGTCACCCTTGCCTTGTCGAGCGGCGGCGCGTGATTGCCGCCGCGATGCCCAACCCGGCTCCGAGGGCCACGATCGCCGCGGCCGACCATCGCAGATACCGCCGGGCCGGCGCGTCACGTCGAGCGAGCGGATGCGGACGCCGATCCTGTCGATCCAGGGCACGCAACAGCGCGGACTCGAGCCGCACGGGCGAGGCCACCGAGTCGAAGACGGTCAGCGCCGCCATGATCTCGTGGACGTGGTGAACGGCAGCGTGAAACTCCGGCGCACGATCGGGGGCGGCGACGAGCCATTCGTCGACAGCGCGCCGCTGCCATGGCTCCAGCGCGTCCAGTGCGTACGGATACGCGTCATCCATCCACGACCAGGGGATCCGCCGATTCTTCCCGCTCATCGGAAATTCCCTCCGGTCGAGAGGTTTTCGTGTCTCGCCTTCCCGGCCACGATGTCGTGGCCGGGAACGGGATGTCCGAATACATCAGGACGCGGGAGGCATGAGCACACTGTCGATCATGTACACCGTCGCGTTGGCCGTGCGCACGCCACCACAGATGACATTCGCGTCGCCGGCCTTGATGGAGTCGCCCGACCCGCTGACCGTGACATCAGCGCCCTCCACCGTCTTGTGCGTACCCGCGATGCTCTGCGGGGCGATCTGGCCGGGGACCACGTGGTAGGTGAGGATCTCGGTGAGCGTGGCCGAGTCGGTTTTCAGCGACTCGACGGTGGCCGGATCGATCTTCGCGAAGGCCGAGTCGACGGGCGCGAACACGGTGAACTCGCCGCCGTTGAGCGTGTCGACCAGGTTGACCTCGGGATTGAGCTTGCCCGAGACCGCCGACACCAGGGTGGTGAGCATCGGGTTGTTGGACGCGGCGGTGGCCACCGGGTCTTGTGCCATGCCGCTGACCGAGCCGGGCCCGCTGGGGACCTGGGCGGCGTATTCGGCGCACCCGGGACCGACCAGATCGGCCGCGGCGGGCATGCCGGTGGTGGTCGATGCCGAGGTCATCGGCGCGGAGGAGGTGGGCGCGGTGGAGCTCGAGTCGTCGTCCGAACAGGCCGAGGCGCCGAGCACCGAGCCGAGGAGAATTGCTGCCATGAGGGCGCTGCGCTGAGTTCGCATCGTCTTTTCCGTCACTTCCATCGAGGCGGCGCGATGCCGCGGTGTTGTGGACGCAACGGAGTTCGGCTGGCACACCGCCTCGGATGGCTGCCGACGGAGTCGAATTCTGCGAAGATTTCCCGCGAGCTCAGGACTTCGTGGCGACGACGAGAATGTTCTTCCCGAACAGCTTGCCGGTGACGACTTGCAGCAGCCTGCTGAGCGGGAACACCACGCGGTCGTAGAACTTCAGGGCCCGGGTGTTGATCGTGCCGTCGTCGCTGCCGACGAGCTTGTACGCCAGGGTCGCGAAGAAGCCGATCGGGTCGCAATAGCGCGACTCCACGATCTCCAGGCCCGCATTGCGCAGGATGCGGTCGAGTTGGGTGCGGCGGTAGCGCCGGTAGTGCCCGACCTTGGTGTCCATCGACGTGAACAGCATCTCGAGCGCCGGTACGTAGATCACCAGCGTCCCCCCGGGACGCAGCAGCGCGGTCAGGTGATCCGCCGCTTCCTGATCGTTCTTGATGTGTTCGAAAACGTTGAAAGAATAAATGAGGCTGTACATTTCGGATTCCGACGGCTCGGCCTCGCAATCGACGACCTTGTAGCCCTTCGACAGCAGCAATTTCTGCAACTCGGCGTCGGGTTCGAGACAATCGGGGATGATCCGCCGCTCGGCCAGCATATCGGCGTAGGTGCCCCGACCAGCACCGAAGTCCAGTATGCGTAGATCTGGCGAGGTGACATGTTTGTGCACGCAGTCGATCAGAAATCTGTTGTAGTTGACCGCTTCGGTCATCGCCTCCAGGTTGTCGCACCCGGTGTACGCGAATTCGCTGCTGGTCACGCGTGTCCCCTCAATTCATCGATGGGCGGCAATGGCGGTCAGCGTAGTCCGACTACATTGCGGTGCCACGATATCGGGAAATACTCGTGTGTCAGCGAGACAGCGGTTGACCCAGGGTGATGGTCTGGAGAAGCCGGATCACGGTCTCCTGCGGGCAGATTCCGTCATCGCCGAACGTGCGACCGAGGTCGACCACCAGGCTGAACGCCGCGTGCACGAGGATTCTGGCCTCGCCGATCGACAGTTCCGGTCTGGCCTGTGCCACGAGCTTGGCCCATTCGGTGATGATCAACTGCTGCAGGTGGCGCAGGGTCACCTGATCAGCCTGGTCCACATGGGTGAACTCGGCGTAGTAGACGAAGGTCAGCGCCCGTTCGTCGAAGGACCCGGCGACGTAGAGATCGATCAACGTCCCCAGCGCCTCGGCGGGGGTGTCGGCGGCGGCCACCGCGGGGGTGATCGCCCCGGACACCTGATCGGCCGCGCGCCGGAAGGCCGCGGCCAGCAGATCGCTCTTGCTGCGGTAGTAGCGATACACCGCCGAAGCGGCCGACAGATCGGCGGCGACGGCGATGTCTTCCATGCTGACGTTCGGATAGCCACGCTCGTGGAACAGTTCCACCGCCTTGCGCAGCAGGAGTTCGTGCTTGAACGGCTGTGGCCGGTCAGCGGCCCGGCGGGTCTGCGCGGCGCTCGGCTCGCTCGTCAGATCGGCGTCGATCAGTGCCCAGCTGGTCGCCTTGAGCAGTGGGGCAAGTGCTTTCGCCGACACGGTCGCGTGGTGGTCGCCGATGCTGCTGACCACCGCGAACAGCGACACGGCCCGGATCACGCGGTCGTAGCCGTCGAGTTCGGGGTGCACGTCGCGAATGAGGGCGCGCACGGCGGCGATCGCGGTGGTGAACTGGCCGGTGAACTCGGCGAAGTCGGCGGGCTCGAGGTAGCGGCGCTCCCACCGGGCCAGGGCGACGGTCGGGCGGTTGGTGATGGTCAGCACGACGATCGCGTCCAGAACGTGATCGAGGCGCTCGCGCGGCGACCAGTCGACAGCGTCGTCGGGCAGTTCCACCGCGCTCAGCGCCAACCCGGACAAGCGCAGCAGTTCCTCCCGGAACAGCGCGTACTTGCTCGGGAAATGACGGTAGAGGGCGGTGGAGCTGATCTCGAGCCTGCGGGCGATGTCGTCCATGCTGACGCCGTGGTAGCCGTGGGCGCCGAACGCGGCGGCCGACTCCGCCGCGATCTGCGCACGCCGGTTCTTCGGCCTGCGCTTGACCACCCGTGGTGGCGCGTCCGCCGTCGATTGTGCCGCGCGTTCGTTCGTCGTCCTGCCCATCTCGCCTGTCATGTTATCGCCCGCTCGCCGCGGGGCGGCTCATCGGATCGGTTCACTGGGCCGGCGCCGTCGGCGTCGGCGAGTTCACCTTCTCGACCAACCACCGGCCGTTGTCGTCGCGCAGGCTCAGCACCATCGAGAGCTGGCCGGGCTTGGGCTTGTGCTGGGTGCCCAGGCTCGTGATGGTCTGGCGGATCACCACGATCGCCTCGGCCGAGTCCTCGTCGGCGGTGCGGATCGCACACTGGGTGTCGGTGACCTGCGAGATGACCTCGCCCTGGGTGAGCACCTCGCGCAACTCGGCGCTGGTCGACTCGAACTGCTTCTTCCAGTCGCCGGTCGACCCGTCGAGCACGGCGTCGAAGTAGGTGTCGAGCTCCTTGCTGTCGTAGTCGGCGAGCACCGGCCCGTAGTGACACGCGGCCTCGCGCGCCTGTTCGTGGGCGCGCAACAGGTCCTTGTTGTGCTGGTTCTGCACGAACAACACCACCGAGGTGGCGAGCGAGGCGCACAGCAGCAACGCCACGCCCGCACGGGTGGCGGCAGCGGCGGGTCTTCCGCGCCACCGTGACGTCGGTGCCTGGGCCGCGTCGGTGGCGGGCTTGTCCACGGACACCGTCGCGTCGGGCGAATCCGGGACCGATGCGTTCGGGGTAACTGTTTGCTCGTTGCTCATGGTCGAGCTCCTCAACGTGGTGCGGGGACGGCGGGCTGGGACAGTTCGTTGCCGGTGACGCCGGGCGGGGGCCCCGCGCCGTTGTCGGGCCCCGGCGGCCTCGGCGCGTTGGCCGAACCGCGCACCTGCAGAGCCGGATCGGAGGTGACGCAGTAGTTGTAGAGACGCACCCTGGTATCGGTGGTCTCGGTGGTCGGCACCACCGGGACGGTGTCGTAGTCACACGTCGGGCGCGGCCACGGGTCGACGAGGGTGAAGAAACCACCGTCGTGTGCCGGGACGCCGACTGCTTCGGCGAAGCGGCTCAGTGACGGAAACAGCGCCTCCAGCGCCGGTTGCCGCAGTTTGGCGGCCCTGGTGACGGCGACGAAGTTCGTCACCAGGTCGGTGATGGGATCGTGGGTGCGCGAGATGAACCCACCCAGCGTCGCCAGCTGTCCGGGCCCCTGCTCCAGCAGGTGCCGCAATTCGGCGTCGGCGGCGCTGAACTGCCGGAAAAGGGCACTGCCCGACCCGGTGAGCGTGGTGAGGTCCGGTTGCGCGTGCGAGGTCGTCTCGGCGATGACCTCGAGATTGCGGATCAACTGCTGCGTTTGCGGGAGCAGATCGGTGAGCCCGGCCATCGCCCTGCTGATTCCCGAGATCATATTGCGCAATCGATCCGGGCCGCCGGCGAGAGCTTTGTCGAGCTCGTCGACGATGACCGTGAGCCGCTCGGGATTCATTCCCCCGACCAGGCCGCTCATATTCGCCAGCACCGATTGCATCGGTACCGGCACCGAAGTCTGCGCGCGCCCCACGAGCGAGCCGTCGCGCAGATAGGGCCCGCTCTCGGAGACCGGCCGGAAGTCCAGATACTGCTCGCCCGCCGCGGAGAGCCGATTGACGGCCGCGGTGCCGCCGACGGGAATCCTTGTCCCCCCGTCGATCTCGGCCACTGCCGCGACACCGTCACCGGACACGCGAACCGCGGTGACCCGGCCCACCCGCCAGCCACGGAAGGTGACATCGCTACCGACCGACAACCCGCCCGACGTCGCCAGTTCCACGGTCACCGCGTACTGCGAGCGGGTCGGGTCGATCCGCAGCACCGCGCCGCCCAGATACAGGCAACCCACGACCAGCACGACGACGAGGCCGGCATTGGCGACCGCGATCCGCCTGCCTACCAACCATTGCCACAGCGGTGAATTCATCGAGGACCCTCCTGCGGTGTGGGTTGCGGGACGCTGGTCACACGACCGAACACCTTCGCGAGGACGTCGGCGAGACTGCCGATGAACGCCGGCACATCAGCGCCTTCCGGCCAGCGGCTGCCCGACGGGTCGGTGAGTGCGCCGATGTCGAGATAGGACACCGTCGCTGCCACCGCCAGGGTCGGGCCCTGCAGCGTGGCCATCAGCGAGGGGTAGAGCTCGTGCAGACCGTCGAGGGTGCCGGTGAGATCGTCGCCCATGCTGGTGAACCCCGACATCAGGTTCTGCACGCTCTGGAACAGGCTCACGAACTGTGGCCCGTTGCTCGTGCTGAAGTCGCCCAGCGCGTCCATGGTGACCGCCACTTTGCCGATCAGATCCACGATCGACTGGTTGTTCTCCGCGACCAGGCCGATCAGCTGCGGAAAGCTGTCGGCGACGGCGCCGAGTTCGGCCTTGCGGCCCGCGAGCTCGGAGGTGAGCACCTGCAAGCCGTGCAGGGTGGCGTCGAGGTCGCCGGTGCGCTGGTTGAGCGCGCCGATCACCTCGGTCATCTCGGTGATCAGATGACGCAGATGCGGCGCGTGCCCGGCGAAGATCGAATCCAGTTCGGAGGTGATCCGCGCGGCCTGATTGATCCCGCCACCGTTGATGAGCATCGAGATCGACATCATCAGCTGTTCCACCGAGGCGGCCGAGCCGGTGTGCTCGATGCCGATGGTCTCGCCTGCTCGCAGCGGTGCGCCGGCGTCGGCGTCGGTGGGCAGCGTCATCGCGACGAAGACGTCACCGAGTGGGGTTGCCTGACGCAGTTCGGCGGTGGTGCCGCGCGGCAGCCGGATGTCCTCGCGGATCTGCATCTCGATGTCGGCCAGGAACGAGGTGGCCGTAATGTCGGTCACCACACCGATATCGGTGCCGCCGATCTTCACCTGGGCCCGGTCGGGCAGGTTGAGGGCATCGCGAAAGGTGGCGTGCAGGGTGTAGCCAGGGCCGCCGATGCCTGGTTCGGGCATCGGGAGCTCCCGCACGGTGAGCGAACAGGCGGTGCTCGCCGACATCACCGCCGCGGCGCACACGGCCGCCGAAACACTGGTGCGCAGGCTCATTCGGTGATTCCCAACAGCGCGGCGGTGAGTCCGAAGTCCGGACCGAAGTCGGCGATCTTGCCGGTACGGCAGCCGTCCAGGCGCATCTGCACGCGTTCGCAGAACAACGACAGCGCCTCGCCGTCGAGCACCGCCTTGTCGAGCAGCCCGTGCAGGCGCAGCGCCTGGCGTTCGCGGCTGACGGCGTTGTCGACGTTCTGGAACAGCAACGGCCCGACATCGATGATCTCGGTGAGTCCGCGGGCGTTGGCCCGCATCTGGGTGGAGATCGCGACGAACTTGGACAGCGCGCCCGCCAGCTGATCCTCGTTCTGCCCCACCACCGTGGAGGTGTTGGTGACGAAGTCGTCGAGCTGAGCCAGCACGGCCTGCAAGCCGGGTGCCTGCGCACCGAGCAGCCCGACCAGTTCGGTGATCCGGCCGCTGAAATCGCGCACGGTCTGGTCGTTTTCGGCGATGATCTGGGTGATTTCGTTGAGTCGCACGACCGTGTTCGCGATCTGGTCCTTGTTCGCGAGGGTCAGCTCGAAGGCCGACGACAACGAGTCGAGGGTCTCGCGGAGCCGGTCGCCGTTACCGTCGAGCAGCGGGAACAGCACCCGGCTGGCCATCGGGCCACCCTCGCTGTCACCTTTGAGCGCGGCGCCGAGCTGGTCGAAGTTCTCCAGAATGCGATCCAGTTCGACCGGGGTCCTGGTGCGCGCCAACGGAAGATGCGCGCCGTCGGCCAATTCGGGACCCGACCCGGTGTAGGCGGGCGCGAGCTCGACGTGGCGGTTGGTGATCAGCTGCGGTGAGATCAGCGCGGCCATCGCGTCGGCCGGGATCCGCACGTCGCCCTCGACCGACATCACCACCTCGACGTAGCTACCGCGCGGTGTCACCGATTCGACGACGCCGACCGGAACGCCGAGCACCGCCACCTCGTTGCCCACATACAGCCCGGCCACACTCTCGAAATCGGCGCTGATGCGCTTGTTCTCGCCGAAATAGCGGTCGACCGGGCTCGACACACTGCTTGGCAGCAGTGAACATCCCGAGGCGACGGCGGCAGCCACACACAGCGCCGCCAGTTTCGCTCTGCTTCTCATCAGTTGCACCCCTGTACGGCCTGCGCGAAGCACAGCCAGTTGTCGGGAAAGATCCACGGTGCCCACACGTCGCCGTACGGGCCGTTGCCCATCACGTTGTTGAACTGGCGCAGCGTGACCGGGGCGATCTCGTAGATCCGGTCCAGGTTCTCTTTGTTCTTTGTCAGGCCGTCGGCCATCGTGTCGAGGTTGGTGATCAGCGGACCGAGTTCGCCGTTGTTCTCGATGCCCATGTCCTGCAACAGTTTCGACAGTGCGGCGACGTTGTCGAGTAGCTGGGTCAGCAGCGTCTGCCTGGTCTGCACCGCCGCGCCGATCGCCTCGCCGCGGGTGAGCAGCACGAGCACGCTGTTGCGGTTGTCGGACACGAGTTGCGACACCTGGTCCATGCTCTTCAACAGCAGGTCGACTTCGTCGCGGCGGGCGTTGATCACCTGGGCCAGCGCGCCGATACTGTCCAGCGCTTGGACGGCCATCGCGGGGGAGTCGCCCATCTGCTTGTCGAGCAGATCGAGCGCGGTCCGCAGCTTGCTCGGGTCGAGGCGCTCGATCCGCTCGAACGAGGACGTGTACTGCGGGTCCTGGATCACCTTGCTCAAGTTGTAGGGCACCGAGGTCTTGTCGACGGTGATCCGGTTTCCGGGAAGTGCGGTGCCCTTGCCGGGCTTGAGGTCGATATGGAGGCGGCCGAGGATGGTCGACATCTTGATCGCCGCCGTGGCGTCGGCACTCAGACGCAGGTCGCGGCGCACCGCCAAGGTCACATCGACCCGATCGTTGACGAGGTCGACCGCGCGCACCGCCCCGACCTCGATCCCGGAGACGTCGACGGTGGCACCCGCCTGCAACCCGGCCGCCTGAGCGAACTCGACATGGACGGTCTTGTCTCCGAGCCGGAGCTGGGCGAGCAGGCTGGATCCGCCGAGCAGCACCGCCACCGCGAGCACCGCACCGAGCCCGAGTCGCAGGTTGCGGTTGTCGCGCAGGAACGAGAACTTGCCGATCATCGGCACACCCCCGACTGCGATTCCCCGCCGACCTGGGAGAACAGGCCCGGCGGCAGCACCACGTTCCACAGCGAGACGTCGAGTCGGCAGATATAGGCGTTGCCGTAGGCGCCGTAGCTGGTGAACCGGGCGACACCGTTGAGGAAGTCGGGCAGTTCCACCGCCGCCCGGTCGAGCGCGGCGCCGTTGTACAGCAGCATCATCACGCCCTGGGTGGCGGTGCGCTGAGCCTCGCCCATGCCGGGTTTCACCTGGCCGATGAGCGTGACCAAAGAGTCGGTGGCCGTGGCCACTCGGTCGACGGAGCTCTTCAACGACTGTCCTTCCGCGTAGAGCCCGTCCATCAGGCTGCGGGTCTGGGTGATCAGGGTTTCCAGTTCGCCGCTGCGATTGGCCAGGCCCGACATCACGGCGCTGAGGTTGCCGAGTACGTCGCCGAGGATCTCGTCGCGCTGCCCGAAGGTGTCGGCCAGCTCAGCCGCCTGGGTGATCAACGCGGACAGGGAGATCTCGTTGCCCTGCAGTGCCTGGATGAGGGTCTCCGACAGCGAGTTGATCTGGTCGGGTTGCAACACGCTGAACAGTGGTTCGAAGCCCGACAGCAACGCGGACACGTCGAAGGACGGCTCGGTGCGGGTGAGCGGGATCTGCGAGCCCGGCGGCACCGTCACCCCCGCTGCCTCACCCGCGGCCAGGGCGATATAGCGCTGACCGATCAGGTTCTGGTACCGGACAAGGGCTTTCGTCGTATCGGTGAGGTGCTGGCGCGCCTCGATCCGGAAGTCGACCCTGGCGGTGTAGTCGTCGGTGAAATCGATCTTGTCGACGCGGCCGACGCGGACACCGGCCATCCGGACGTCATCGCCCACGCGCAGCCCGAGCACGTCGGTGAACAGGGCCGAGTAGCTGTGGGTGGTGCCGGGCACGCTGCGTTGCAGCGTCGACCACACGGTGTAGGTGAGCACCACGGTGAGGACGACGAAGAAGCTGAACCCGAACAGTGCCTTGGTCGATTTCATCGCGCTACACCACACTTTCGGCAACGAGGGGGACATCGCCCAGCACCGAACCGAGCAGCAGGAGCTGGGTGAAGGTGGGGCGCCCGCCGACCAGGGCTGCTACCGCGGCGTGACCGCGCAGCGAGATCGGCGTGACCGCACCGGTGTTCGGCAGCTGCGCGGCGGCCGGCGCGGTGAGACCGGGGACGGCGGGCAGACCGGGAATCGACGGTAGTCCCGGAATCGCAGGCAGGCCGGGCAGCGCCGGGACGCCGGGTAGGTCGGGGATCTGCACCGTCGGCGCCGGGCCTGCGGCTTCGACGCGCCGGGGCAGTTGCTGAGCCGGATACTGCTGCGGCGGAGCGACTTCCGGCACAGTAGGCCCACCGCAGCGCGGCCCGGCCATATCGCCGTAGCGCGGGCAATCCGCCGCGGTGTACTGCTGGAACGGCGTGAACGACACATCCATCTTCCACACCATCTGCTTGCGCGGCCCGAAGTGGAACGCCTGCTGCAACTTGTGCAGCGACGCATTGAGATTGGCCGCGGTGGACTGCAGCGCGCCGGGATCCTTGGCCAGCGCACCGAACACCGTGTCCAGGCCGGACACCAGTTCCTTGCCCGAATCGGGGTTGGCGGCGAACAGGCTGTTCACCGCTTCGACGGTGGAGTTGCCGTCGGTGAGCAGCGCGACCAGTTGGGTGCGGTGCTCGTTGAGGGTGTTCGCGGCGGTGAGCGAATCGCCGAGCATGCCGACCAGTTCGGGCGCGGACTGACTCAACGCCATCGACGCACGGCCGAGATTGCCGAGCAGACCGCCGATTTCGGGAATCCGGTGCACTTCGGTGAGCCAGGTGTCGAGGCGTTCGATGGTGGAGCCGGGCACGCGCGCGCCGCCGTCGAGCGCGGCGGCGAGGGTGGCCAGCACCCGGCCGAGCTTCTCCGGCTGGATGGTGGTGAGTACGTCGCGCAGGGTGTTGAGCGTGGTCTGCAGCTGGACGGTCGCCGAGCTGGTGTCCTCGCGGATGGTGGCGCCGGCGCGCAGGGTGGTGGCCGAGTCGCCGTTGTCCACCAACTGGATCGAGGTGACGCCGAAGATGTTGTCCGGAATCACCCGCGCGGTGACTGTGTCCGGAATCGTCTCGGCGAGTCCGGGTTCGAGCTCGAGCGTCGCGTGCTGGAGTCGGCCCTTGGCGACCATGTCGACGGACGAGACCGCGCCGACGAGCATCCCGCGGTACTTGACGTCGGCGCGCTGCGGTAGGCCGTCACCGGTACTGGTCAGCTCGGCGCCGACCACCACCGTGTCTTCGAACTCGCCGTTGTAGCGCATGGCGAGCAGATACAGCGCCACCGCGACGGTGACGGCCACCGCCAGGCCTGCGAGGGTGAGTTGCAAGGGTTTGGGCCCGCGGCCACTTGGATCGAGAATCATCGACCTATCCCGAGATTCGAAATCCGGGGTCGATGCCCCAGATAGCTAGGGTGAGAAAGAGATTGGTGAAAACCATGAC
The DNA here is from genome assembly GCF_042717045.1 of Nocardia sp. NPDC058633. Taxonomy (NCBI): domain Bacteria; kingdom Bacillati; phylum Actinomycetota; class Actinomycetes; order Mycobacteriales; family Nocardiaceae; genus Nocardia; species Nocardia sp. NPDC058633. The sequence goes on along the minus strand of NZ_JBHXRA010000008.1, from coordinate 172,302 downwards.
GACGATGACCATCTTGATCGCCCGCCCGGCGGCTACCCCGACGCCTTCGGGACCGCCGGTGGCGACGAACCCGTAGTAGCACTGGATGAACGTGGCGATCAGCACGAAGATCACCACCTTGAGTACCGAGAAGAACACGTCGCCGCCCAGCAGGAACTGGAAGAAGTAGTGGTCGTAGGTGCCCGCGGTGGTGCCGCCGAGGAACAGCACCGACAGCTTGGTCGCGATGTAGGCCACCGCGAGGCCGAGGGTGTAGAGGGGCACGATCGTCACCGTGGCCGCGATCATGCGCGTGGTGACCAGGTAGGGCAACGGGCGGATCGCGATGGACTCGAGCGCGTCGATCTCCTCCGAGATCCGCATCGAGCCGAGCTGGGCGGTGAAGCGGCAGCCGGACTGGATGGCGAAAGCCAGCGTGCCCAGGATCGGTGCGATCTCGCGGGTGGTGGCGAAACCGGAGATGGCCCCGGTGAGTGGGCCCATCGTGAGCAGGTTCAGCGCGGTGTAGGACTCCACACCGACGGTGATGCCGCCGAACGCGCACAACACCACGACCACACCCACGGTGCCGCCGCCGACGATCAACGAGCCGTTGCCCCACCCGACATCGGCGACCAGCCGCGCGACTTCTTTGCGGTAGTGCCGCAGCACGAACGGAATCGCGAACAGCGCCTGGAAGAACACGATGGCCTGATGCCCGACGCGCTGGTTGACCCGCACCGGTACCTTGGCCGCCGCGCCGACCATGTGCACCGGGCGCAGCGCAGGCGGGATGTATTCGGCAGCCATCTCAGACCACCTTCGACGGGAATAAGGTGTTGTACAGCTGGGTGACGATGATGTTGGTGGCGAACAGCATCAGCGCCGAGGACACCACCGCGGAGTTCACCGAGTTCGCGACTCCGCCCGGCCCGCCTTTGGTGTGCAGACCGATGTCGCAGGCGATGATCGCGGTGAGCACGCCGAAGATGGCTGCCTTGACCAGCGCGACGATCAGATCGTTGGCTACCGCGAACGAGGCGAACGAGCCGATGAACGACCCGGGTGTGCCGTGCTGGGCGTAGACATTGAACAGGTACGCGGTCGCGAAGCCGACGAACACGATGAACCCGCACAGCAGCATGCTGACCAGGACGGCGGCGGCCAGTCGCGGGGCGACGAGCCTGCGGACCGGGTCCACGCCCATCACCCGCATCGCGTCGATCTCCTCGCGGATGGTGCGCGAACCCAGATCGGCGCAGATGGCCGAACCCACCGCGCCCGCGATCATCAGCGAGGTGACCAGCGGCGCGCCCTGGCGGATGATGCCCAGCCCGGCCACGGCGCCGATGAAGGTGGTCGCACCGACCTGATTCACCAGGGCGCCCACCTGGATCGACACCACGACCGCGACCGGGATCGCGACGAACACGGTCGGCAGCGCGGAGACATTGGCCATGAAAGCGCACTGCTTGATGAACTCCTGGAACGGAAAGCGCCGCTGCACGAGGGAGAGGAACAACTGCGTGATCGTGGCCCTGGCGAGCAGGACCTGCCTGCCCAGGGTCTCGATCGACTGCTGGGGGTGGCGTCGCCAGAGGCCGGTGGCACTGTCGACGATCTTGTCGAGCTCCGACGGCTCGGTAGCGGGTCGCGTCATGCGCTCAGCCAATGTTCGAGGAGGACCAGAAGTGCGCCGATCGCGGCGACGCCGAGGACGACAGCACAGAGCGCAACGATCCACATGCCGACGCGGAGAACCGGATTGACCTGCGTACGCCCGCCCAGGATCTTGACGACGATCACCACGATGTCGATGAACCAGACCACCGCCATCATCAGGTCATCGTCACATTCGCGAAGGTGAGTACCGGCCAGCACACGATGGCCCCGAGAAACGAGATGACCAGGTCGACGCCGTGTAGACCACGCAGGTGGCTCGTGTGGGTGAAAGCCCAGAAGACTCCGACGAGACCGTAGGGGATGCCGATGATGATGAACGTGCCGATGAACTCCGACACCTTCATCTCGTAACTGAGAAACCTGTCCAGCCGTCGCAACATGGCGGTACCGGTATTCCTTCCTGCGGGGGACCGCGCCGGGCGTGCGGCGCGAGCCAGCATCGCTTACGGTCCGGATGATGTTGTCGAGCATTCTTGGGGAATGGTGCTTGACGCCCGTGGATCATCCCCGTGATCTCGGGTTCGATTCAGTGTTGCCTGCGGGCAATCGCGGCGAGCACCTGGTCTAAGTTACTACTAGTTCTCGTCGATGTGACGAGAATTACCGGTAACATAGCTCATGTATCGGGGATTGCCTATAGGCCGCCCCCGGAAAAATGACGACGGTTGTCACCTGCGAGAATCGTGAGTAACTTATTGCGAGGTTGCCGAGGGTCGGCGACTGTGCAGGAGGAACACAATGTCCGCAGTCATCGTTGATGTGGTTCGCACACCCTCGGGCCGGGGCAAGGCCGGCGGGGGGCTGTCGGCCGTGCATCCGGCTACTCTGTTGGCCGGCGTGCTGGCCGAGCTGGTCGCGCGCACCGGGATCGATCCGGCCCTGGTCGACGACGTGATCGGTGGCTGCGTCACCCAGAGCGGCGAACAGGCCAACAACATCTCCCGCACAGCGGTTCTGGCCGCCGGTTTTCCCGAGTCGGTGCCGGCCACCACAGTCGACCGGCAGTGCGGATCGAGCCAGCAGGCCGTACATTTCGCCGCCCAAGGCGTGCTCGCCGGCGCTTACGACGTGGCGATCGCCTGCGGTGTCGAGTCGATGAGCCGGGCACCGATGTTCTCCAACACCCAGGGCAAGGATTCCCTGCGCGCCCCCCTCGCCGCGCGCTACCCGGACGGCCTCATCGGCCAGGGTATCGCCGCGGAGATTCTGGCTGCGCGCTGGAAGCTGGACCGGGGGACCCTCGACGAGTTCGCCGCGCGCTCGCACCGCCTCGCCGCCGCCACCGCCGCGACGGGTGGCTTCGATGCCGAGCTGGTGGCCGCCGGTGAGCTCACCGCCGACGAGACGATCCGGACCGCCACCACCGTGGAAGGCTTGGGTGGCCTGCGCCCGGCGTTCACCGATCCCGCGATGTCGCAACGCTTTCCGGAGATCGACTGGTCGGTGACCGCGGGCAACTCCTCGCCGCTGACCGACGGCGCCTCGGCCGCGCTGATCATGAGCGAGCCGATGGCGGCGAAGCTCGGCCTGACCCCGCGTGCCCGCTTCCACTCCTTCGCCGTCCTGGGCGACGACCCGACGCTGATGCTGACCGCCGTGATCCCGGCAACCCGCAAAGCGCTCGAGCGCGTCTCGCTGACCGTCGACGACATCGACACTTTCGAGGTGAACGAGGCGTTCGCGCCCGTCCCGCTGGTCTGGCAGCGCGAACTCGGCGCCGATCCGGAGCGGGTGAACCCGCGCGGTGGCGCGATCGCGCTCGGGCATCCGCTGGGCGCCTCGGGTACGCGGCTACTCGCCACGATGGTCAACCACCTCGAACAAACCGGTGGCCGTTACGGTCTGCAGACCATGTGCGAGGCCGGCGGGCTGGCCAACGCGACCATCATCGAACGGCTCTGACGCTCAGCCGGTGGCAGAGCCTGCACCGCAGGCAATTCCACCGGCAAGTCGGGCGTCGGCGCCACGCGGCGGGGCTATTCGGAGTGTGCAGGCGCAGGCAGCGGTTCGCCGATCATGGCGTCGTCGGGGCCGTCGATGAACAAGCGTCCCGCATCGTCGAAATGGCCGAGATCGCCACTGGAGTGCATGCCGTCGACGACCTCCTTGTCCGTCCCGTCGGTGAAACCGAGGAAGCTGAGTCCCCCGGCGACGAACAGGGTGCCGACCACACCCGGGGTGGTGATCCGGCGGCGCTGCTCGTCGTAGACCGCGACCCGGCAGCCGACCGGCGGGCGGCCGACGGTGCCCGGCGCCTCGCGCAGATCCTGCGGTGTCGCGACCGCCGCGACGGTGACATCGGCGCAGGTGTAGAGGTGGTAGAGCGCATCGCCGAAATGCAGCGCGGTGCGCCGACTCAGATCCGGGGGCAGCGCCGAGCCTGCCGAGAAGATCACCGTCAGGGTGGAGGTGTCGTACTCGGCGAGCACCGTCGGGCCCAGGTCGACGATCTGTCGCAGCATGGTCGGAACCAGGACCAGCGCGCTCGCGTGATGTCGGGCTACGGCGGCCAAGGTGCGGCGGGCGTCGAATCGATCCGCGAGCACCACCACGGTATTGCCCAGTGCCCAGCCCAGGATCAGCTGGGACAGGCCGATGCCGTGCGACAGGGGCGCGGCGAGCACGATCGTGTTCGCCTTCGGCAGCGGGATGCGGTCCAGGAACTGGGCCGACTGCAGCGGCGAAACCTTGCCGCTCGGAGCACCTTTCGGTGTTTCGGCGCCCTCGGCGAGTATCACGATGCCGCCGGGGTCGACCGGGACGGGCAGCGGCAGGGCCGAGCGCCATGCGGCGATACCGTGGATCGTCGGCAGCCCGCGCCGATTGGTGGCCCCCGCGCGGGTGAGAACGATCGGCATCTGGGCCGGGAGTTCGTCGAACCGGTCGACGAACTCCGCGTCGGCCAGCAGCATGTCGATCTGCTCGCGCTCCAGAGTCGCGGTCAGCCGCGGACCGGAGATGCCGGTGTCGAGCAGCACGATGCGCGCGCCGAGCTTGCCCGCCGCCAGCATGGTCAAGACGAAGCCGCGGTGATCGCGGCACAGCGCGCCGAGCACGGTGCCGGCCGTGATGGCCTGTGCGGCCAGTCCGTTGGCCAACCGGTTGGATGCCTGATCGAGCTGTTCGAAGGTGATCGGTCCGCGATCGTCGATCAGCGCGACAGCCGAGCTCGCGCCGCGGGTCGCGTGCGCCAGCGTCGTCGCCACCGGGCCGAGGGCGGTCGCCTCGCGTGCTGTGCGGACCAGTTCGATCGGATGCCTGAGCTCGATCGCGCCCCGCCGGTACAGGACGACGGCGGCGGACAGAGCGTCGGCGACGGCTCGTACGACCGCGGTCGGCGCGGGGGAAAGGGCGGACGGCACGGATACCTCCGAGAAGTGGGTCGATGGGGACTAGCGGTCGGTATGAGTGCCGACGCATCACTGGCGATCATAGCGCTTGAGAGAATAGGAAGTAACTTACTGTCGGGAGTCGCCGGATGAGCCGACCCGCTCCATCCGGCGCCCTGTGGTTCACTGTGGGACGTCGAGCGCGGCCTGACCGCGCTCACCTGTGTCCGCATGCAGCTCTTTGCGTGTCGCCCTGCTCATCTGTACAGGTGTCGAGGGAGGGTCGCATCTCGTGTGGGCATTGAGCGGTCCGCTCGCGGGGGGAGTGGACCGCTCGTGAACAAGCATCGACATCTGGTCGGCGATCTTGGGTGATTCCATGAACCGGCGGAGAGAATTATCAGTAACATAGGGTGCTGGAGGGTCGCTCATGGCGTCGATCCGCGTTCGCGAGATCCAGGGCGGGCACCTCTGGGAAGGACGACGATGAGCACGGCAACCAGGCCCGGCGAACCCGACTACGGAAACCCGAACAGCGCGGGGTACGTCGAGGAGGGGCCCGCACCGCAATGGCGCACCGCTCGGCGCCCGTCCACGGAACCGGGTGCCGAGCCCACGCTGACTCTCGAGCGGGTGCGCCTCCACATTCCCGACACCTACCGGTCACCGCGCAAGAAGCCGGCGCAACTGGCCGACGCGCTGGACTTCTGGATGTTCGCCGGTGCGGCGGCGAACGTGGCGATGCAGTTCGCGCACCAAGGTGTCGCGGCCGGTGTGATGGAGAGCCAGGTCGAATCCGGTGCGTTGATGGTGCATCCGTGGAAGCGGCTGCGGACCACCTCCGCCTACCTCGCGGTCGCCGTGCTCGGAACCGACGAGGACAAGAAGGCGATGCGTGAGGCGGTCGATGTCGCACACCGTCAGGTCAGGTCACGACCGGACTCGAAGGTGAAGTACAACGCCTTCGACCGGAACCTGCAGATGTATGTCGCGGCGGCGATCTACATCGGTTTCGAGGATTCGCACCAGCTCCTGCACGGCAAGATGACCCCCGATGAACTCGAGGCATTCTTTCAGGGCGCCGACACCTTCGGCACCACTCTCCAGGTCCATCCCGACATGTGGCCGACAACGCGCGCGGAATTCGACGACTACTGGCTCGATGCCTGCGAACACGTCGTCTGCGACGACGAATTCCGTGCCTACATCGACGATCTGCTCCACCTGCGGATGATCCACTGGTCTCTGCGGGTGACGTTGGGCAGCCTCCTGCAGTTCCTGACCGCGGGCTTCCTCCCGCCCCATTTCCGCGACCAGATGGGGATCGAGTGGACCGATTCCGACCAGCGACGCTTCGAGCACCTGTTCCTGTTCGTCGGTTTCGTCAACCGCTTCATCCCGAAGTTCATCAGGTTCGCGGGCACCTACGCGATGATCCGCGATGTGCGTCGCCGAATCCGGAAGCAGAAGGCGCTCATCTGATTCGGGATCCGATGGTGCCCAGGGCGGCGGCGATGAGGCAGGCGAGGGCGGCGGTGATCCAGAGGGGAGTGTAGGAGCCGTTGATGTCGCGGATCAGACCGCCGGTGAGGGCCATCGCGCCTGCCCCGAGCTGGTGGAAGACGCTGATCCAGCCGAAGGTGAGGGCGCTGTCGACGCCGAAGTAGCGGCGGCACAGGGTCAGGGTCGGCGGCACCGTCGCGACGTCGAGAATGCCGAACACCACGGCGAAGGCGACGAGGTCGGGTGACCATCCGCTGGTGAACAGCACCGGAAGCAGGGCGAGCGACACGCCGCGGCCGAGAAAGAACACGGCCAGTAGCAGCCGCGGTTCGATCCGGTCGCTGAGCCACCCCGCGGAAACGGTGCCGAGAATATTGGCGACGCCGATGACGGCCAGCAGGCCCGACGCGGTGGTGGCGGCCATGCCGTGATCGTGCGCGGCGGGCGTGAAATGGCTCCACATCAGACCGTTCGTGGTAGCTCCACACAGGGCGAACATCGAGGCCAGGACCCAGAACCGGGCATCGCGCACGGCGGTGGCGGTGCGGGCGAACGGGTTGACTCGACCATCGGTGTCGGCTGGTTCGGTGCCGTGATCCGCGCCGTACCTGACCGCGCCGACCGCGGCGGGGCTCTCGCGCAGCAACAGCAGCACCCCGAGCAACGCCGCGGTCGCCAGGGCGCCGCACGCGAGCACGGGCGCGCGCCAGTCGGCCCGCTCGAGCAGCACCGAGAGCAGCGGCAGCATCGCGAACTGCCCGAAGACGCCTGCCGCGGTGAGCAATCCGGTGGCCAGGCCGATCCTGCGATAAAACCATCGGTTCGCCACCGTCGCGGCGAACACCGTGGTGATCGACCCGGTGCCGACACCGACGGCCAAGCCGAACCACAGCACGAACCAGAACACCGACGGGGTGAACATCGCGGTGAGGCCCGAACTCGCGATCAGCGCGAGCAGCGCGTACGAGGTGACGCGGCGGAGGCCGTAGCGATCCATCATGGCCGCGGCGAACGGTCCGACCACCCCGTAGAGCACCATGTTCACCGCCACCGCGGCACCGATTCCGGTGCGGCTCCACCCCTTGGTCTCGACCAGCGGTTCGGTGATCAGGCCCGCGATAGTGGTGAAGCTTCCCGCCGCGATCAGCGCGAGGGCGGCGACGGCCACCATCGTCCACGCTGGATGAATTCGTGGCGTCCGCCGGAGGGCGTGCTGACCGATATCGACTGCGGAAATACTCACCGGAACCCTTCGCGTTGGTCGACGTCCTCACTCTCGTTTCTATCAATCGGCGATCGAGATCGACAGTATGCACAATATTGTCCATATGGACTGATTGGATATCATCGATCGTATGACCATCGCGGACGAAGTCAGGGCACCGATCGTGCGAGCGATGCGGAGCTGCCCCGTTGAAGTGAGCATCGCCGTGCTCGGCGGCGCCTGGAAGATGACGATCGTCAAATACCTCCTCGACGAGCCGCTGCGCTACGGCGAATTGCGCCGCAAGGTAGGCGAAGTGACCCCGCGGGTGCTCACCCGTCAACTCCGCGAGCTGGAACAAGACGGCATAGTCCACCGACACGCCTTCGCCGAAGTCCCACCGCGCGTAGAGTATTCGCTCACACCGACCGGAGAAGCCCTGCGCGGCTTCGTTACCGAGTTGAACCGGTGGGGTGCGGAATACATCGAGGGCTTGGCCGGTCCTCGCCGAGTCGACCCGTCACCGGTGGCGGGTGCGACGGGCTGAGACCGACGACGGGGACGTGAGGCAGAATGTGAAGGTGATCGAGAGAAGTTGGCCGAGGTTCGGGGCGCTGGACGCTGTGTTGTCGGCGGGTGTCGCGGCGCCTGCCTGCGGTTAGTTCGATGTCGGACCAGGAAAAAGGGCCGGGGTTCGCGCGACGACCCGGTGAGAGTCAATTCGATGTGGTCGAGCGGTTGCGTCGGAGGACGGCGGAGACGAGGTCTCCCGAGACGGACCGTCGAGAGCCCGACGACGCGACAACCAATGTCGTGCGGCTGCCGAGACGGCCGCGGCGACGCCCGGAGGAGGCCGATGCGGCTCGGCGCCTGCCTCCGGTTCCCGATGACGGCTACGATTCGGCGGCTACCCGCCCGGTGACCCGAGCGGAACTGCAGCGTGAATTCGGATCGTTGCCGGTCGACGAGGCGGCGTGGGCCGGGAGCGAAGCGAGCGGAAACGCCGGGCACGAGGCGAACCTGATCGATCTCGACGCATCGCGTCGCCAACGTGGCGACGGGGGTAGTCGGTCCCGGGGCGCTCGGCGGATGGTGAAGCCGCGCAGGATCGGGCCTACCGCGAGTGCGCGGGGCGAGGGCGACGCCGATCCGTCGAGGCCGGACGAACCCGGCCACTGAGAACAGCCTGCGGCCGCGGCCGTCGAGGCTGAGTCAGTGGGCCCGAGCGTCGCGCGATACCACGCCACGTGTACCGACGGGTGCGGTGAGTGCGCCCGCGAGCATATCGATGATCTCTGCCCACACTCGTGCGTCCGACGCCCGGGCATCGCCCGCCTCGAGCGCGCGTTCATGATCGGCCAGGAGCGCGAAAAGCATAGTCGTCGACGCCCGCAACCGCCGCACCCGCAACCGCGGGGGCAAGGTGGTGAGTTCGCGGTCCAGCCCCTGCATGATGACGCGCACCGACGTGCGCCCCGCATCACCGAGATTGGCGGCGTCGGTGACCGCCGGATGGGCGTGGATCTGTTCCAGAAACCGCGCGTAATACCGAATCCCGTGCCGTTCGCCGAGCTCGAACATCGGCACCACCAGTGCTTCGAGTAGTCCGTGCACGCCTGGTGGCCGGCCCGAGCCCGCTTGTTCGGCGAGCAATTCCAGCCGCCGCACCTCCAAGATCGCCAGCCGGTGCTCGACCACCGCTTCGATGAGTCCGTCGCGGGACCCGAAGTGGTACTGGATCGCTGAATTATTGCGCTGACCTGCGGCGGCGGCGATATCGCGCAGTGGTACCGCCTGCCCCTGCTGCGCGATCAGCCGCTCCGCCGCGACGATGATGCGTTCCCGCGCCTGTGTTGCTGCCACAGTCTGCACAATAGCCGCTCAGCGGCACGATTGAGAACTTCGCCTTGACAGTTAAGCGTTGTGGCTTAAAACTGCTTGTGACCGCGGCCACCAGCGGTTCTCTCGGAGAGGAATTTTCGCCATGATCCTGGACACCTTCCGGCTCGACGGCCGCGTCGCCATCGTCACCGGCGCGGGCCGCGGCATCGGCGCGGCCACCGCGCTCGCGCTCGCCGAAGCCGGCGCCGATGTCGCCATCGCCGCCCGCACCGCCGAGCAACTCGACGATGTCGCCGCGAAGATCCGCGCTCTCGGCCGCCGTGCGATCACCGTCCCGGCCGACCTCTCCGATCTGGCCGCGGTGAAAGGCTTCGCCGACACCGCTGCCGCCGAACTCGGCCGCATCGACATCGTGGTCAACAATGTCGGCGGCACCATGCCCAACACCTTCATGACCACCACCCCGGAGTTTCTCGAAGACGCCTTTCGCTTCAACGTGTCCACCGCGCATGCCCTCACCCAGGCCGCGGTACCGCACCTGCTGGCGTCGGAGGGCGGCTCGGTCGTCAACATCTCCTCGATGATGGGTCGAACCGCCGGCCGCGGTTTCCTTGCCTACGGCACTGCCAAAGCCGCGCTCGCGCACTGGACCAGAATGGCCGCCACCGACCTGTCCCCGCGCATCCGCGTCAACGCCATCGCGGTCGGCTCGGTACTCACCTCCGCGCTGGATGTCGTTGCGCGGCAACCGGAAATCCGAGCAACCATGGAGGCCGCGACCCCGCTGGGTCGGCTCGGTGAACCCTGGGAAATCGCCGCCGCCATCGTCTATCTCAGCTCACCCGCGGGCGGCTATATCACCGGCAAGATTCTCGAGGTCGACGGCGGAATCGAAAGCCCCAACCTCGAACTCGGCCTGCCCGACCTGTGAGCCACTCCCGTACGAAGGATCTGCTATGACCTACCGCGTAATCCAATGGAGCACCGGCAATGTCGGTGCACGCGCGCTGCGCTCCATCATCGCCCGGCCCGAGCTGGAACTTGTCGGCGTCTGGGTGTCGAGCTCGGCCAAGGCAGGCAAGGACGCGGGTGACCTCGCCGGGCTCGCCGTCGACACCGGCATCACCGCCACCACCGACGCCGATGCTCTGCTGGCTATGAAACCCGACTGCATCGTGCACACCGCGATGGCCGACGACCGGCTGATGGAATCGGTCGAAGACCTGAAACGGTTCCTGCGCGCCGGGATCAACGTGGTCTCCAGTAGCCCCGTCTTCCTGCAGTACCCCTACGGAACGTTGCCCGAGGAGGCCATCGCCCCGATCGTCGAGGCCGCCGAGGAAGGCGGTGCGTCCCTGTGGGTGAACGGTATCGACCCCGGCTGGGCCAACGACTGGCTCCCGCTGCTGCTCTCGAGCGGCTCGGAACGGATCGACCGCATCATCTGCTCGGAGATCATGGACTACTCCACCTACGACAATCCCAAGGTCGTGTTCGACATCATGGGTTTCGGCAGCGACCTCGACGCCCTGCCCATGTTGCTGCAACCCGGAGTCCTCACCCTCGCCTGGGGCAGCGTCGTCCGCCAGCTCGCCGCGGCCCTCGACATCGAACTCGACTCGGTGACCCAGCATTTCGAACGGCTACCAGCGATCGGTGAACTCACTGTGGGTGGTCGGGCCATCGCCCCCGGCACCGCCGCCGCCTTGCGATTCCAGGTCCACGGCATCCGCGCCGGCCGAGAGGTTCTGACCCTCGAACACGTCACCCGCCTGCACCCCGACCTGGCTCCTGAGTGGCCGCAGCCGACGGGGTCGGGTTGCTATCGCGTCGAAATCCAGGGCGAGCCGGACTATCAACTGGATCTGCAGCTCACCAGCGACGGCGACCACGCTCTCGCCGGTGTGGTCGGCACCGCCGCCCGCCTGGTGAGTGCTGTTCCCGCCGTGGTCGAAGCCCGACCAGGTCTACTGACCGCTGTCGACCTTCCCCTCACCACCGGCCGTGGACTGGTGTCCTGACAGCTGCGGCTTCGAGATCGGTCCCAGGGGGCGGCGCAGCGGAGGCGAATCGGCTATTCTCAACAGATGTTGAGACCAGCAAGGGTGAGTCGCCGCCGCGCCCTCATCCTGGGAGCCTCCGTCGCTGCCACCGCCGCCGCGGCGCCCGTGACCGCGTCGGCCGCGCCCGTCCCCGCCGCCGACAACCGCCGTTACCCTGGCTACGCCGCGCAGGATTGGGCTGAACCGTTCTCTCGCTTCATGGCCGAGCACACCGCGCCCCCTCAGGACGCGGTGACCCTCGCCTGTTCCAGCGGCCCGACATCCGCCGACCGGATACCCGACTTCGCTGCCTGGACCGAGGATTTGGCCCCGACGGGATATTCCGCGGTCGAAACCGGTTACGGCTACTCGGCTTCCGGGGCGGTGTGGGTGGCGGTGCGGACCGAGATGCCACGCGTGACTGCCGCGATGTGGGACTGGTGGTTCGGCTGGCATTCCAGCGATTCGGCTCGCTACAAACTGTGGCACCCCGACGCGCACCTGTTCAGCGAACTACACACCGACCACGGCGCTGTGGCCATGCCGGACCGAGCTCGCTACGTCGGCAACATCTCCTATGTCGACGAGTACATCGGACCCGAACTCCAACAGCTCGCCATCGCCTTCCTCGACCCCGCCGCGCACGGCTTCGTCGTCCCCGCCGACCACACCGTCGTTCTCGGTCGTGTCGGCAGCAGCATCGCCCCGATCGATCTCGGATGGCTCGCCCACCAGGTGCGACCTGTGCCGGGCGGTAGCGAGATGCGTAGTCGCTTCTATCTCGGGCGCTACGGGCTCCATGCCCCCGAGCCGGTGCATATCGCCCGCGCGATCGAGCGCGGCGCGGTCGCGGACCCCGGCGACCTCGTCCCTGATCTGGACATGGCTCGTGAGCTGATGCTGCACTGCGGTCAGGAGATGAACCATCTGGCGCAATTCCTTCCCGAACTCCATGAACAGTTCAGGCGGACCCCCTGAGGGGACCTCCCGCCCGCTGCTGTGATCGATCGACGATCTCGGCCGACCTTGCCTGTCGCGACGGTAACCAGAGGTATGCGTCCGACCTTGCTGCCCGTGTGTATCAGGTCGGCTCAATCAGGTTCCGGCGGAGCTGATCTCGCGCATGAGCTGTGTCGCCACCGCGGTCGCGTGCCGGGCGAAGGCGTCGCGGTCGGTGCCGAGGCTGCCTTCTGTCCACTCGACGAACAGCGAGATCATCGCGCCGAAGAGCGCGGAGAAGTGCATGCGGACCCCGGGATCATCGGGCGAACCCGCGATGCGATCGCCGACCGCGGCCATCGCGATCGCCGGAATGGTCTCTCGCACGTGGCGTCGTAGTCGCGCGTCCGCGACCGGTTCGACCAACAGGATGCGGCAGATACGAGGATCGGTCTCCATGAGGCGGGCGGCGGCCTCGAACACCGCGTGCAGATCGCCCGATGTCACCGCGGGGGCGACGGCTTCCTCCAGGCGCGACAGCGCCGCCCGGTACACCGCGTGCAGCAGCGCGTCGGTATCGGCGAAGCTTTCGTAGAAGTATCTCTGACTGAGTCCCGCCGCCCGGCAGACCGAGCGCATGCCCAGCGCGGAAACGCCTTGCGTGCCAACCAGTTCGACGCCGACATCGATCAGGCGCGCCCGCCGTTCGGCGGCGCGACCCTCAGCGGTCTGCCCGCCGTAACTTCTTGACACGGCACCACTTTACAAGAACCATCAGTCATCGGGAAGCATGTGCTTCTGGATGGAGGATGGTGATGTTCACCGACGAGCAGTTCCAACTGTCACTGCGACAGCCGCGCCTGGCGCAACCGATCCCGACAGTGCTGACGAACCGCGCCGAGCCGGTCATGGTCCTCGACGAAGCCGCGCTGACCGCGATGACGCACACGTGGTTCGACGAGTACGAGAGAAAGATCGAGTTCTACGCAGGCCATGGCTTCGATATCGCGTGGACCCTCGACTGGGCGAAAAAGTACTGGTGGAGCTGGCAGGCCCGGGACATGAGCTACAACCACGAGCTCTACACCCCTGATCTGCGCTACAAAGATGTGACGACGCTCGGCGCGACCATGGTCGGCCTCGACGAATTCGTGGCCTACAACTTCGCGTTCTTCGATGCGATCCCGGACTGGCGCTACGACCCGATACCCGGACAGGGCTACATCGACCTGACACCGGACGGCGAAGTGCGAATGGTCGTGCGCTACTACGGAAGCGGACACCTCGTCGGCCCGCTGAAGCTTCACCCGTACGGAGCGGACGCCCCCACGATCCCGGGCAACGGCGCGTTCATCCAGTGCACCGCCGTGGACCGGTACCACTTCAACGCCGATCATCTGATGTACGAAGGCGAAACGCTTTACGACCTGCTCGACGGCGTCCAACAGGCCGGAATCGTCCCGGGCCCCTCGACCACAGCCTTCACCTGGCTCATGCGCGGTGCGGGCCTGGCAACCCGCACCATCACCCGACTCCGCCCTCCCGCTACCCGGCATCGCTCGACCGCCATCCGCGAATTCGGCCACGCCGATAACCGGTGATACGAGGTTGGATCCAGGGCCGAGGTAGACCCGTCGGTGCGGCATCGGCGACGGCGAGGCCTCGTCGAGCTCGGCGCCTAACGGGTTCGTCAGGCGGCGAAGACGGTGCGGACGACGGACTCTTCGCCGTCGATCTCGAGGCCGAGGGCGAGGGCGTCGTTGAGGGTGAGGGCGCCGGCGGCGAGGCCGAGGATGTAGAGGGGGTCGGCGCGGACGGTGGCGTCGAGGTCGCGGCCGTCGTACACGCCGACCTCGAACCCGGCGGGCGTCGCGTGGAGGTGGAAAGGTGGGTCGCCGATCTCGAGACCGACCGTCGCTGGGCGGTGGACCTCGACCCGGGCGTGGAGCAGGGCCGGGACGGCGAGGGCGAGCCAGCCGGGGCGGAACGAGTCGGCTTCGGCGGGACCGCGGGCCATCAACGGGGTGGACCAGCGAATCAGGCTCTCGATCGGTTGGCGCAGCTCGGCGCCCCATGGCGTGAGGGCGTACTCGACGACGCTGCCCTCACCGGTCAGGCGTCGCTCGACCACGCCCGAGGCCTCGAGGTCGCGGAGCCGGTCCGCGAGGAGGTTGGTCGCGATGCCGGGCAGGCCGTCGATCAGGTCGCGGTAGCGGGCGGGGGCCAGGAGGAGTTCGCGGACGATGAGGAGGTTCCACCGGTCACCGACCACCTCGAGGGATCGGGCGAGCCCGCAGAACTGACCGTAGCTACGCATCATTTCCTCTTAGCGCTTGAAAATATAAAGTGTGCGTGACATGCTCAAGCTTACCTTGATGCCGAGCCCGGAGGGGGCCGCCATGGCCGAGACCACCAACAGAGTGCGGCCCGGCTGGGTCGACGACGAACTGTTCCCGTTCGAGAGCCGGTTCGTCGAAATCGACGGACATACCGTGCACTACGTCGACGAGGGCTCAGGTCCCACTCTGCTGTTCCTACACGGCAATCCGACCTGGTCGTTCCTCTGGCGCGAGGTGATCCGCGCGATGCGCGAGGACTTCCGGTGCATCGCCCTCGACTACCCGGGTTTCGGGCTGTCGACGGCGCGACCCGGTTACCGTTACCTGCCCGAACAGCACGCGGACGTGGTCACCGGGTTCGTCGACGCGCTCGGCCTCGACGGGGTCACCCTGGTCGGCCAGGACTGGGGCGGCCCGATCGGCCTGGCGGTCGCGCAGCGGCGGCCGGGTGTATTCGATCGGCTGGTTCTCGCCAACACCTGGGCATGGCCGGTCGACGGCGTTCTGCACTTCGAGGCCTTCTCCCGCATCATCGGCGGTCTCCCGACGCGCTTTCTGGTGCGGCGACTCAACTTGCTCGTCAACGGCTTCATCCCCACCGGCCACCGTCGGCGCAAGCCCACCGCGGCCGAGATGACCCACTACCGCCGGGCGCTGGACACCCCTGAGCGGCGCCAGGCCTGCGCCGTGCTTCCGGGGCGGGTCCTTGCCAGCCGGGATTTCTTCGCCGAGGTCGAGGCCGGGCTGCCCGACGTCGCCCACCTGCCGACGTTGATCGTGTGGGGTGATGCCGACATCGCGTTCCGTTCCCAGGAGCGCGAGCGGCTGGAAGCGACGTTCACCGATCACAAGACCGTGATCGTCGAGGGTGCGGGTACCTACGTGGAATCCGATGCGCCTGACGAGTTCGTCGCAGCGATCCGCGACTGGACGGCGAAATAGCGCGCGGACACCACACTTTCCCATCGCTGTGCCGTCGACGCTCCGAATGATCGGTTGCTCTCGCGAGCAATCCGGCCGCGGGCCCGCGGGATCGGATCAGTTGGCTACCGTCGAAGCCGCAGCAACGGTTTCGTCCGGAGTCGTCTGTGAGCGTGGCACGGTGAAGGTGGCCACGACCGACGCGATGGCGACGACGAAGCAAGCCGCTGTGTACCACAGGTTTCCGATGGGGTCGCCGTTGCTCGTCCGGCCGTCGACGGCGTCGAAGAAGGCGGGCAGTGACGCGATCCAGAGGAAAGCGAAGACGACGAGGTAGACAATGCTGAATCGTTGGACGAACGGGTCCGTGTAGCGCGGGGGAGTCTCGGAACCCTGGCGCAGTCTTGTCCACTGGCGAACCATCACAAACCCGGCGACGCCTGCGAGGACGGCCAGCTCCAGCGCGTAGACGATGCCGCGCACGGTGGTGCCGCTCATGCCGATGACGGTCGCGGGCAGGGGCAGCAGGAAGGTGCCCACCGAGGCCACCAGGCCGATGACGACGGTGCGCCAGGTCAATGCGAGACCGGAGAAATGCTTGCCGTCGTCCACGTGACGGCCGACGAAGTACTGCACGCAGAAGGCGAGCGACATCGGCCACAGTGCCGCGAACACCACCACGCTGCCCATCGGAACCGAGTCGAACATCGGCTGGTTGAGCGGGTTGTCCACCGACCATTCCCACCAGCGCAGCTGAGGACCGAGGTGGTCGAAGATCTCGTAGAAGGCGTGGTGGACGAAGCCCACGCAGGTGGCGCCGATCAGGACGCCGTATCGGCGGAAGATGCCGAGCATCCGGACGATACCGAATGCCATCGTCGCCATCAGCGGATAGATCGCGATGATGTAGATGGGCAGTCGGCCCCAGAGGAAGTCGATGGTGAACACGTTGTGCGCGAACATCGTGTCGACGTGGTCCTCGATACCGAACGCGGCCGGGAAGTACAGCGGCGGTTCGATGACGAACAGATAGGCGGTGGCGCCGAACCACAGGACCAGATTGGTGGGGTCGCCGTGGCGGCGCAGCCGCACGATCGCGTACCAGAGCGCGAGAATCGCACCGACGACGATGGTGAGTTCGAGGACCGGCAGGGTCCAGTTCTCCAGGGCGAACGGGCTGCGGAACTCGACGAGTCCGCCCGCCTCCTCGCAGGAGAAGCCGAGCTCGGTGGCGAGTTCGGCGAAGGTGGGTGAGCAGTGGTCGGCCATCGGGTTACCTTCTACGAGCTGACGGAATCGGCGGTGTACCAGCGGGTGACGTCGTAGCCCTCGTCATAGCGGCGGAACCACTCGTCGGCGAGTGCGGGCAGCTTCTCGTGTGCCGGGTTGTGCCGTGGCATCTGACTGCGAACGATTCCGCCCAGTGCCACGAGTTGTTCGCCCAGCCCGAGATCGTCGAACGCCCGCGGCATCGTGCCGTTGTCGGCCGGCTGGAGGAACGGCAGCCACCGGCGCAGGGTTTGACCCCGACGGTAGTTGGCGAACATCGACAGCGCATCGACCTGCCGATCCTCCAGCGGCACATGCTCGTTGAAGCCTTCGCACGCCACCCGGATGACCTTCAGCACGTGCCGGAAGATCGACGCGGCCACCCGCATCCGGTACAGCTCGCTGTCGACCACCGAATTGAAGATGATCAGCGCCGAGCTGCGGTGCTCGACTTCCTCGACGAAATGCCAGATGAACAGGGATGCGACGCGGTCGTCGCCGGGGGCGAACAGGTTCTTGTCGTTGTCGAGCATCAGCTTGAACACCGGAGTGAACGTCGCCTCGAGGTCGGCGGTGTAGGCCAGGCGGTACTTCACCGGGGTTTCGGCGGTGAGCTTGTCGAACTCACCGATCACCGCGTCGAGGGTCTGCTGAAGGCCCGGATACCGTCGGATCAGCGCCTTCACGTGCTGGCGATGGGCCGTCGAATGCTGACCCTCCTGGCGCATGAACGCGTCTGCCTCCTCGGCCACTTCGGGGTCGGTGATCTGCGGTTTCGCCTGCGTGATCAGCTGCACGATCATCTTCTCGAAGCCGATCGCCAGGAACGAGACGGCGTTGGCCATCGACGAGAAGGCCGGATTCTGTGGATTCCACAGAAACGGCACGTCGTAGTCGGAGAACGCGAAATCCATTTTGCGGACATGAAGGTCGGTCACGGTGGGTTACCTCGTTGTTCGGCCACTGTTGGATAAAGCAATCATACGATGAGGCCTTCGAGTGTATGATCACATTTCAGGAATTCGCTCTGACCTGCGGTTGTGCTAGCGTCCACCTGGTGGCGCGTAGACGTGGGTGGGGCGGTAGTCCGCCGGGTGACGACGCGGAGGCCACGCGCCGGATCATCGCTGCCGCAGTCGAACTCATCGGCCGGACCGGTGCGGAGATCAGCATCGCCGATGTGGCGGAATCGCTCGGTGTCATCCGTCAGACGGTCTACCGGTATTTCCCCAGTGCCGACGCGCTCATGACCGCCTCGGCCATCGCCTCGGTCGACGACTTCCTCGATCGGCTCACCCGTCAGGTCAGCGGCATCGGCGACCCCGTGGACGCGATGACCGAGGCCGTGGTCTTCACCCTCACCGACGTGCGCCGCACCCCCCATCTGGGCATTCTGCTGTCGAGTTCGTATTCCAACGCCCATCCCGAAGGTATGACCTCCGACGAGGCCCAAGCCTTCGGGATGACCATGATCCGCCGCTTCGATGTCGACTGGGCCGCCCACGGTTATGACGAGCCCGCCCTGCGCGAACTCGTCGAATACGTCCTGCGCACGATGCAGTCGTTCTTCCTGTCGCCGGGCAACCCGGCCCGGTCCGACGAAGAATTACGTCGCTACCTGCACCGATGGATGGGATCCGCGATCGGCGCGCAGCCGAAGGGCTGAACGCCGTCGTCGAGAATCTCAGCTCGCCGCGGCGATCCTGCGCGGCTCGATCGCGGCGGCGAGCAGATAGCTGCCGCCGCCGGCCAGTGCCAGCGCCCAGTACAGTGACGCGCCGTCGAGAAACAGTGCGGCCGTGGAACTGACGGCCAGCCAAGCGCCGAGCGTGTATTGCAGAACGTCGCGGTAGGCGGCGCCGCCTGCGAGGTAGAGCAGCCCGACGACCAGTCCGGATCCGGTCGGCTAGAGGGCTGCGGCGGTGTCGGGATCCATCGTCGAACCGAGTGCGGTGATCAGGAAGAACAGCGCCGCGAACCCGACCACCCACGACGCGCCGAGCAGGTTGCCCACCACCGCTTCACGACCCGACACGCCTCGCTGGGCTCGCATCGAGACAGCGATGGTGATGACCATGGCCGTCAGTAGGCCCCCGCCGAGGAGCGCGGTGGGTACGTATCCAGGCAGGTCGAGCGCGGGATTCGCGCCATGACTCACCGCGAAGGAGCCGTGGCCGATCAGCCAGGCGAGGCCGAAACTCAGATAGATCGGGCGATTGTCGAGGACGGTGCGAGCGGAATCGGAAAGCTGCTGGTACATGATCGATCTCCGGGGGTGTGAGCGGGTCAGGCGCTGACGAGGACGACTTTGCCGGTGACGGTGCCGGATTCGGCGAGCTCCATCGCGCGGGCGACATCGGTGAGGGGGATGCGGGCCGCGACCTGCGCGGTCACCGTGCCCGCGGCCGCGAGGGCGAAAACCTGGGCCAGGTCTTCGGCGAGGCGGGCACGGAAGCGGGAGATGTGGCGCTTGCCGGCCCAGAGATTGTAGAAATGCGCACTTCGCTTGTTGGGCAGCATGTTCCACCACAGCAGGCGGGCGAACAGTTTCAGGACGGGTAGGCGTGAGTCGCCTTCGTCGTTCTTGGTGGCGGCCGTTCCGTAGGACACGAGCGTGCCGCCGTCGGCGAGCAGGCCGAAGGAATCGCTGATGCCGGGACCGCCGATGTGATCGAACACGGCGTCGACGCCCTTCGGCGCGAGCGCTCGAACCTGGTGTGGCACATCAGCGCGGTAGTCGACCCACGTCGCGCCCAGTGCGGTGACGGCGCCGGCATGGCGAGTCGACGCGGTGCCGATCACGTGAATGCCTGCGGCACGGGCCAATTGGACCAGTGTGGAGCCGACGCCGCCGTTGGCGCCGTGGACGAGGATCGTCGCACCCGACGCGACGTCGGCGACTCGGTGCAGCATCTGCCAGGCGGTAACACCGTTCACGACAAAGGTTTCCGCATCGGCGGCGTCGAGGGTGTCCGGCACGGGGACCAGGTCGGCGGCGTCGAGATCGACATGGCTGCTCCAGCCGCCGGTCTTGGTCAACGCCGCGACCCGTTGCCCGATCAGGGTCGCGTCGTCGGCCGCGATCACCGTGCCGACCAGATCGTAGCCGGGGACGAACGGGAACGGCGGCTGATCGAAGTACTTGCCGCGGCGCATCTGCTGCTCGGCGAACGACACCCCGGAGGCATCGACTCGAACCAGTGCGCGGCCGGGGGCGGGTGCGGAGATTTCGCGGTGGGTGACGAGCAGGCCGCTGGGGTCTACCCGCCCGGGCAGGACGATTTCGGTGGCGGTCGTGGTGTTCATCAGGTGAACCTCTCCTAGTGTGTGACTGGTCAATCACTCTTGGTGTAAAAGAAAGCTCCACCCTGATGAAGGTAAAGCGAGTGGTCAGTGGACCTTCGGGTGGCGCATTCCGGTGGTCAGAGCGGTGGCCCACGCGCTGTCGTCGCCGTCGAGTCCGAGAGTGGTGACGAGGTGGCAGAGCTGGCCGTAGGCGATGAAGTACTGGATCTGCTCGGGGTTCGCACCGGAACGACGTTGTACGAACGTGGTCACCCTGGCCAGGCCACGGCGCAGCGCGTCGGCGATGTCCGGGATGTCGGTGGCGGACTGGGCGTGCACCTGCAGCATGAGCAGGCTCTTGTCGGAGATGAGTTCGGCGTAGGCGCCGCCCATGTCGTGCAGGATCTCGGCGGGGTCCGTCGCGGTGGAATCGGCCGCGCCCGTCGACATCGCGCGCTCGACGAGTTCGAAGCAGTGATCGAGCGCGGCGACGAACAGGGCGACCTTGCCGGGGAAGAGTTTGAAGACGTAGGCGGGGGAGATGTCGGCGCGGGCGGCGACCGTGTTGATCGGGGTGCCGTGGTAGCCGGTCTTGGCGAACTCGATGATCGCGGCGTCGACGACCGCGTCACGCCGGACGTCCGAGGTGGAGAGGGTGGCACCGCGCTTGTTCATGTGAGTGACTGTACACTCACTCTTCGTCGGGCGTCAACGCCCGAGTGGGATCAGCGCAGATCCGCGAGGGCGGTGTCGACGTCGGGGCCGGACGCGGTGTGCCGGATACTGCGCATGACCAGGCGCAATGGGCGCGGGCAGTCCTGGGCGGCAGAGAACCGATCGGTCGGCACGATGCGCGCTGGTGCCGCGAAATGGTCGCGGACCCGGGTCATCAGTTCGTAGCGACTCAGGGTCTCGGCACCCGCGATGTGCACGACACCCGACTCGTCGGCGAGTTGCTCGAGCGCGGGGGCCAGGCTCGGCAGATACAGGGGATTGCAGACGATGTCGGTGCGTGCCCGGATCTCGGGTGCGGCGAAGCGAGCCAGGAATTTGTTGGACAGTGGGCTGCGCCCGTAGACGAGGGGCAGGCGCACGACCAGGTGGCGGTGGTGGTGGAGGACCAGGTCCTCGGCGGCCGCCTTTGTCTGCCCGTAGACGTTGATCGGTGTGCGCGTCGCGCTTTCGTCGTAGTGGTCGGCGGTGCCGTCGAAGACGTTGTCGGTCGACAGGTAGACGAGTTTCGCCCCGGTGTCGTCGACGGCATCGAGCAGGGGGGTCATCGGCGCGACGTTGGCCGCGTAGGCCGCGGCGGGATCGCGTTGCGCGGCACCGAGATCCACCACACCGGCAGTGTGGACCACCACGTCGAACCCCTGTCCGACGAGTTCTCGCACGGCGTCGGTATCGGCGAGATCCACCGGAGCGAGCCCGTGCCCGCTCCGGCTGGTCCCGACGACCTCGTGGCTGTCGGCGAACTGCGCGTGCAGCGCGCTGCCGACGAAACCGGAGGCGCCGAGGATCAGGATCCGCATCGGCTCAGCGTGCCTGCCAGTTCGGCTTGCGCTTCTGCGCGAAAGCGATGGCGCCTTCGCGCATGTCCTCGGTCATCGCGACCGCCATGATCTCGCGGTTGGTCTGGTCCCAGGCGGCGTCGTCGGCGAGCTTGCCGTCGATGATGCCCAGCGCCACCCGCTTGCTCGCCTGCACCGCCAGCGGCGCGTTCTCCGCGATCCGACCGGCCAGGGCCAACGCGGCATCGAGCACGTCGGCGGCGGGGACGACACGGTTGATCAGCCCCAGTTCCAGCGCGCGGGCCGCGGTGATCGGTTCGCCGGTGAGGATCATCTCCATCGCGACCTTGCGTGGCAGTTGTTCGGGCAGGCGGAATGCGCCGCCCGCCGCGGCGAACAGGCCACGGGCCACCTCGGGTAGGCCGAAGGTGGCGGTCTCGGCGGCGACAGCGAGATCGCTGGCCAGGACGAGTTCGGTGCCGCCGCCGAGCGCGAACCCGTTCACCGCGGCGATGGTCGGCTTGCTGATCGGATGCCGGACATATCCCGCCAGACCCCAATCCTCGTGTCCCGCGGCGAAAATCGACTCGCCTCGGCTGAGCGCCTTGAGATCCGCGCCCGCGCAGAATGCCCGCTCGCCCGCGCCGGTGAGCACGACCGCGCGAATCTGCGGGTCGGCGTCGGCGCGCTCGAGCGCCTCGCCGACACCGGTGCTCAGTTCGGCGTCGACCGAGTTCATGGCCTGGGGCCGATTCAGCACGATCACGAGCACATGCTCGCGTTGCTCGACGAGAACCGCACTCACGGGTGACTCCTTCTGTTGGTGCCTGCCTGCATGACAAACCTGTTCGATCTGTATCACGCCCGACGATCATGAATACCCGATTCGGGCATTCGAGTCCGCCGTCAGCGCGTGAACGCCCCAGTCGTCGTAGGCTGCCGAAGACTCGCGAAAAGAATTCTCACCCCGGGTGTCGATCCGCACCGGTGCCCGTTCGACCTAGGGATGAACGCAGGGCCCGGCAAGCGGGCCCACACCGATCCGAGGAGACGAACCATGAAGTACATGCTGATCATGCGCGCCACCGACGAAGCCTGGGCCGCGATGGCCGACGTCGACTTCAACGAGATTCTCGAAACCATGGGCAAGTTCAACGACGAGTTGATCAGCGCCGGAGTACTCGTCGCCGCCGAGGGGCTCGACGACGCCGCCCAGGGCGTAGTCGTCGACTACTCCTCGGAGACCCCGGTCGTCACCGACGGGCCCTACGGTGAGACGAAGGAACTGTTCGGCGGGTACTACATCCTCAACGTGGCCTCCAAAGAGGAAGCCATCGAGTGGGCCAAGCGGATGCCGTATGTCGGACCCGGCACCAAGACCGAGATCCGCCGGGTCACCAGCATCGACGAATTCCCGCAGGACAATATCTGGATCAAGAAGGAGCGCGCCTGGCGTGAAGCCACCGGCCAGCTCTGAATCACGATGAGTGACCACACCGGCCGCGAGGCCGTCGCCGCCGTCTGGCGAATCGAATCGGCCCGCATCGTCGGCGCGCTCGCGCGCTACACCCGCGATTTCGCGATGGCCGAGGATCTCGCCCAGGAAGCGCTGGCCGAGGCACTGGTGACGTGGCCACGCGAAGGCGTGCCCCGTCAGCCGGCCGGGTGGTTGCTCACCGTCGGCAGACGCCGGGCGATCGACGCGTTCCGGCGCCGCGCCGCCCTCGACGACCGCTACACCGCCCTCGCCGCCGACCTCGGCGAGGGCGGTGCGCTCACCGGCGGTGATCCCGTACGAACGGCCGAGGACGTGCTGTGGGATCCGGACCAGATCGATGACGACGTACTCGCGTTGATGTTCATCTCGTGCCACCCGGTGCTGTCGCGGGAGGCACGGTTGGCCTTGACGCTGCGCGTTGTCGGCGGTCTCACCAGCGACGAGATCGCCAAGGCGTGCCTGGTGCCCACCGCGACCGTGCAAGCCAGGATCACCAGGGCGAAGAAGACGCTCGGCGCGGCCGAAGTCGCCTTCGAAGTGCCGCCCGCCGCCGAGCGCCGTGCCCGGCTCGGTTCGGTACTCGCGGTCATCTACCTGATCTTCACCGAGGGATCCTCGGCCAGCACCGGCGACGACCTCATCCGCTTCGATCTCGCGGGAGAAGCGCAGCGGCTGGCCCGCGTGCTGTCGCGGCTGATGCCCGCCGAACCCGAGGTCTACGGCCTGCTCGCGCTGCTCGAACTGACCGCCGCGCGGTTCCCGGCCCGCACCGGCCCCGACGGTGCGCCGGTGTTGCTCGAACAACAGGATCGTCGTCGCTGGGACCGCTCGGCGATCCGGCGCGGCCGTGCCGCCCTGGTGAAAGCCGGTGCGGTGGGGCAGGGGCTCGGCGCCTACGGCCTCCAGGCCGCGATCGCCGAATGCCACGCGGTCGCGCCCTCGGTCGAGCGGACCGATTGGGAACGGGTGGTGGTGCTCTACGAAGCACTGGGCAGGCTCGCGCCCTCACCGGTGGTGGAACTCAACCGGGCGGTGGCGGTGTCGATGGCGAAGGGACCCGCCGCGGCCCTGCCGATCGTCGACGAGATCGTCGCGTCCGGCGCCCTGTCCGCCTCGCACCTGCTGCCCAGCGTGCGCGGCGAACTGCTCACCCGGCTCGGTCGCACCCCCGAAGCCAAGGCGGAGCTCACCGCGGCGATCAGCCGCTGTGGCAACGAACGTGAAAAGGCCGTCCTCGCAGCTAAACTGGCTGCCCTCGTTTAATTGCTCGTCCGCAGCGTAGTGGCTGTAACCGCAGGTCTTCGCGTGCTCGTAACGTTTGCCCGCAAAGAGGTCGGGTATTCGTGGATGGCGACGACGAGAGGGTGTGTGGATGTCAAGGGAATCGAAAACGGTGTTGCACCGCGCAATCGGTGCGTCGGCGATCGGTAATGCGGTCGAATGGTTCGACTATGGTGTCTATGCCTATCTGGCGACATATATCGCGAGGTCGTTGTTTCCCGGTGATGGTGAGTCCGGGATGGTCTACACGCTGCTCGGTTTCGCCGTATCGTTCCTGATCCGTCCGGTGGGCGGCATGATCTGGGGCCCACTGGGCGACCGTATCGGCCGTAAACGAGTACTCGCGACCACGATTATCCTGATGGCCGGATCGACACTGGCCGTCGGCCTTATCCCGAGCTTCGAAGTGATCGGGATCGCCGCCCCGATTCTGCTGTACGTGCTGCGCATGATTCAGGGACTTTCCGCCGGTGGTGAATACGGCGGTGCCGCGACATTCATGGCCGAATACGCGCCCGATCGCAAGCGCGGATTCTACGGCAGCTTCCTCGAGGTCGGCACGCTGGCCGGCTTCACCCTGGGCAACCTGGTCGCGCTGTTGCTGGTGAATGTGCTCGACGACGCGTCGATGAATTCGTGGGGCTGGCGGATCCCGTTCATGATCGCCGGGCCGCTGGGCCTGATCGGCATGTACCTGCGCAGCCGGGTGGAGGACACCCCGGTGTTCCTCGAGGTCGACCGCAAGGACGAGACCGAGGAACTCTCCGGCGTCTACCGCGATCTGGTGACCAAGTACCTGCGCCCGGTGCTGACCCTGTTCGGCCTGGTGATCGCGCTGAACGTCGTCAACTACTCGTTGCTCAGCTACACCCCCACCTACCTCGGTTCCACCCTCGGTATGGAGGAATCCGACGCGTTGCTCGTGCCGCTGATCGGCCAGCTCGCGATGCTGTGCACCCTGCCGTTCCTCGGCGCCCTCTCCGACCGCGTCGGGCGCAAACCCATGTGGATGTTCTCGTGCGCGGCGATGATGATCGCGGTGATCCCGGTCTATCACCTGATCGGATCCTCGCTCACCGGCGCCATCGTCGGCTTCGCGATCCTGGGCCTGCTCTACGCACCCCAGCTGGCGACCATCTCGGCCACCTTCCCCGCGATGTTCCCCACGATCGTGCGATTCGCCGGTGTGGCGATCGGCTACAACGTCGCCACCTCGATGTTCGGTGGCACCGCACCGGTGATCAACGAGGCGATCATCAACGCGACCGGCAACAACATGATCCCGGCCTACTACATGTTCGGGGCGTGCGCGGTCGGCCTGATCGCTTCCTTCTTCCTCATCGAGACCAAGGGCGTCTCGCTGCGCGGCACACAGGTGCCGGGAACTCCCGAGGCGATCGAGGAACAGCGTGAACTGGGCGAACCCGTCGAGGTCGTCGCGGTGAAGTGAACCGCGCACCGAGGGCGCGGCGTCGACACGACGCCGCGCCCTCGGTGTGTTCGGGGCTAGTGTTGCGCGGCCGCGCGGAAGACGGCGAGAGCTTCCTCGCCGAGATGCGGTCCACTGACCTCGACCGATACGTTCGAGCTCGCGACGACCTCGGCGCAGGTGAGCTCGAAGCTGGGGCCCGCGGGCAGGATCGGCCCGAATTCGGCTGCCGCCGCGGCGAAGACGATCCGACCGACCCCGGCCCACACCATCGCCGCGGCGCACATCGGGCACGGCTCCCCGCTGGCGTAGACGGTGGCGCCGCGCAGTAGCTCAGCGCGGCCCGCGGCGGTCGCGAGCGTGATCGCGACCAGTTCGGCGTGGGTGGTGACGTCGCCGGTGGTGTGCACCGCGTTCACTCCCTCGGCGAGCACTGCGCTGTCGGCGGCGACCGCGACGGCGCCGAAGGGCCGGTCGCCGAGCGCGGCGGCGTGCCCGGCGAGGTCGATGGCACGGCGCAGGTGGGTGATGTCGATATCGGTCAGTTCGCTCATGAGCAGAGATCCACTTCCGTTCCGATGCCGCCGGTGCGGGCCTTGTCGATGAGCAGGCGGGCGGTGACCAGGTCCTGCAGGCCGATACCCACCGAATTGAACAGGGTGATGTCGCTGTCGTCGTGGCGACCCGGTGCCCGGCCCGCGATCACCTCGCCCAGCTCGGTACCCACCGCGTCCCGGGTGATCGCGCCTTCGGCGACGGCCAGCAGCGTGTCCCCGGATTTGGTGAGCGTGGTGCCGATCGAGTCTACGACGACGACGGACCGCCGCATGGCCTCGCCGTCCACCTCGCGGTGATCCGCACGCGGTGGCGCGCCCACGGCGTTGACATGCAAGCCCGCGCCGAACCAGGCGCCGTGGACGATCGGTTCTCGCGACGGTGTGAGGGTGCACAGCACGTCCGCGGCGCGGGTGACGGCCTCCGGGTTGTCCAGGACGCGTACTTGGAGTCCGAGATCGGCGATGCCCTCGCGGAATCGGTCGATCGTGGCCGCGGTACGCGACCACACCAGGACGGTCTCGAGCTCACGCACTGTCGCGATCGCGCGGGTGTGCTCGATGGCCAGATTGCCCGCGCCGATCAGGCCGAGAACCGAACTCCCCTGGCGGGAAAGGTATTTCGTCGCGACCGCGCTGGCCGCTGCCGTACGTACGGCGGTGACGAGGCGTCCGTCGATCAGCGCCTCGCACGAACCGTCGACCGCCGAGGTCACCACGATCACCGACCGCTGCACCGGCAGCCCGCGCTCACGATTGGCGGGCAGGTCGGCGAGCAGTTTCACGGCGGCGGCACCCGCGGATTCGGCGGCGGCGACCATCGGCACGAAGGCCGCCGCACCCACGGTCATCGCCGGCGGTGCGGGCACGAACGCGGTGCCCAGCGCCAGGTCGGCGTGCGCGCGCTCGACGGCGGCCAGTACCTCGCCGCGATCGAGCACGGCGGCCACATCGGAGTGCGACAGGATCAGGGTCAAGGGTGGCTCCTACGAAAGTAGCGGCAGGTCAGGAAGTTCGGGCGAAGGCGACGGTGAGGTCGCGCGGCGAGCGGCTGTTGCCGACCAAGCCGCTCACGGCGACGATCGCGATCAGGTAGGGCAGCATCACCAACAGCGCGAACGGCACGTCGACGCCCAGTGCGGGCAACGCGAACTGCAGTGCCTGGGCGAGACCGAAGAACACCGACGCCCAGATCACCCCGAGTGCGCGCCAGCGCCCGGCGATCACCGCGACCACGGCGAGATAGCCGATGCCGCCGGTCATGTTGTCGCTGAACGAATGCACTTCCGACAGCGCCAGTTGCGCACCACCGAGGCCGGCCGCGAACGCGGCCAGCAGCACGCAGCCGTAACGGACGGCCCGCACGGACAGACCGGTGCGGTCGGCGGCGACGGCGTCTTCACCGATCGCGTCGATCACCAGGCCGAGTTTGGTGCGGCGGGAGAACACGAACGCCGAGACGGCGACGACCGCGATGCACAGATAGCCGAGCGCGGTCTGCCCGAACAGGGCAGGCCCGACGACCGGGATGCGATGCAGCAGCGGGATCCGCAGCACGTCGAAGCCCGGCACGCTGTGCCCTTTTCCGTCGGCGAGCAGCAGTCGCGCACCGTAGGTGGTGGCGCCGAGCGCCAGCGCGTTGCTGGCGATGCCGACGACGATCTGGTCGGCACGCAGGCCGACGCTCCAGATCGCCTGGAGCGCACCGAAGATCAGGGCGGCGAGCACCGCGGCCGCCGCGCCGAGCACCGGCGAGCCGGTGGTGACGGCGCCGAGCACGCCGGCGAACGCGCCGGTGAGCATCATCGCCTCCAAGCTCAGATTGAGCACGCCCGCGCGCTCGCTGACCAGCTCGCCGCTCGCGGCGACGAGGATGGGCAGGGTGAAACCGATTCCGCTGGTGGCGATATCGGTGACCGTGTCGAGGCTCATCGCGGTGCTCCTGCCGGCTCGGCGGCGTCTGCCGCGGAATGGGGTGGTGGTGCGGCGGGTTCGGCTCGGGAGCCGCGCAACGTCCAGATGGCCGCGCCCGCGATGAACACGATCATCAGCGACTCCACGACCGCGATGGTCGACGCGGGCACGTCGGCGGCCAACTGCAGGTTGATCCCCCCGGAGACGAGGAAGCCGAGCAGCAGCGACACCGCGACGACGGCGGCCAGTGAGCCGCGCGCCAGCAGACCGACCACCAGGCCGGAGAATCCGTATCCGGAGGAGAACCCCTCGGCGAGGACGAACGGCGCCGTGGCGACCAACAGGCCACCCGCCAGGCCGGCGAACGCGCCCGCGGCCGACAGGCTCAAGAAACGCAACCGCTGCACCGGCAGGCCGAGCCGGGCCGCCGCGTCGGGATTGAGCCCGACCGCGCGCAAGCGGGTGCCGAGCGCGCTGTGGCGCACCATGAGCGCGGTGCCGAACGCGGCCACCAGCGCGATCCACAGTGCGATGGTCGCGGGGGAGCGCTCGATGCCGAGAAGCGGTAGATGCGCGGCCGCGGTGAGCTGTTCGGACTGCGGCAACGTCTCCGAGGAGGTCACCGGCTGACGCAGCAGCGCGGGTTCGTGTACCACGAGCAGTACCAGCGCCAGGCCGACGAAGTTGAGCAGCAGCGTGGTGATGATCTCGCTGGTTCCCCGCCTGACCCGCAGATACGCGGCGATCGCCGCCCATGCCCAGCCCGCCCCCGCCGCCCCGATCAGTACGGCGGGCAGGGTGATCGCGGCCGGTGTGCCGGTCAGGGTGGTGCCGATCGCGGTGGCGGCGATCCCGCCCGCGCAGATCTGGCCCTCGCCACCGACATTGACCAGCCCGGCGCGATGCGCGACGGTGAAACCGACGGCCACCAGCATGAGGGTGGCCGCGACGTTGAGCGAGGCGCCGATGGCGTAGTCGCTGCCGAACATGCCCTCCCACAGCGCGGTCATCGTAGCGGCGGGGGCCGCACCCGCGAGGGCGGCCAGGATCAGCCCGATCCCTCCCGCGGCGATCATCGCCGCCGCGGCGACGGTGACAGGATGCTGTGCCCACCGCCGCGATCCCGACACACGTCGAGACCGCGCGTTCGCCGGCGAAAACCTGCCCACGATCTGCGACGTGCGCCGCGGTCGAGGCGCCGGGTCGTGCGCCGCCGTCATGATCTTCTCCGGTGCGCTCATCCCGCGACTCCCATCATCAATTCGCTGATCTGTTGTGCCGCTGTGGGATCGGAAGTCTCCACGGGTCCGGCCAGTGCTCCGCGATAGGCGACGAGAACCCGGTCACACAGAGCGAGCAGTTCGGGTACCTCGCTCGACACCACCAGCACCCCGCAGCCGTCGGCGGCAGCGCGGCGCAGTTGGGTGAGCACGAAATCGACGGCGCCGATATCCAATCCGCGCGTCGGCTGGGCGGCGACCAGGCAACGCAGGTTCGCGGCGGACAGTTCGCGAGCCAGCACCACCTTCTGCTGGTTGCCGCCCGAGAGCGAACCCATCGGTACCCACGGCCCGGCCGCGCGCACGTCGAAGCGGTCGAGTTCGGCCTGCGCGGCGCGGCCCATTGCCTGCTTGTCGAGCAGTCCGAAGCGCCGGAAGCGGCCGAGCCGACCCAGGAAGAGGTTCTCTGCCAGGGTCATCTCGGCGACCATCGCGTCGCGGTGACGATCTTCGGGCACAACACCCAGCCCGAGCCCGGTTCGGGTCGCGGGACTCGCGGTAGTGATATCGGTCTCGGCGAGGGTGACGGTGCCGCTGCTCACCGGGGTGCCGCCGGCCAGCACCGCGACGAGCTCGCTCTGCCCGTTGCCCTCGACGCCGGCGATCCCGACGATCTCGCCGGGCCGCACCAGCAGGTGGGCATCGTCGAGCGCGGCACTGCCGTCGTCGCGATGCACGGTCACCCGGTCGACAGTGAGAACTGGTGCGGCTGAACTGGTTTCGCCAGGCAAGCTCGGGTTCGCGATGGTCTTCGGTGCGGCCGTGTCGGCGGGATCGAGCCCGATGGTCGCCGCGACGGTCGGATCGAGGTCGGCGGCGGTGCGCCCGACCATCGCGGTGAGCAATTCGGTGATGGTGGTGTTCGACATCGGCCCGCCACCGGCGACCGTGCCACGGCGCAACACGGTCGCGGCGTCGGCGACCCGGGCCACCTCGCCGAGTTTGTGCGTCACCAGCACCACCGCTTTGCCGTCGGCGGCGATGGCTCGGCAGGTGTCGATCAGCGCGTCGATCTCGGCCGGATCGAGCACTCCCGTCGGTTCGTCGAGCAGGATCAGCGACGGATCGCGCAGCAACGCCTTCACGATCTCGACCTTCTGCCGGGCGCCGACCGGCATCGACGCCACCCGCTGATCGAGATCGATGCGCAGGCGGTAGCGCTGGGCGATCTCGTCGAGTCGGTCGGTCAGGTCCTTGCGTCGTAATCGCCGTCCGTGCTGGGTGAGCAGCAGGTTCTCGGCGACGGTCATGGTGGTGACCAGGCTGAAATGCTGGTGCACCATGGCGACGCCCGCGGTCATCGCGGCGGCGGGGGAGTCGGGCCGGAAGGGGTCGCTGCCCAGTGTCATTCGGCCCGCGTCCGGACGGTAGCCACCGAAGACGAGATTGCACAGCGTCGACTTGCCCGCACCGTTCTCACCGAGAATGCAGTGGACAGTGCCGGATCCGACGGTGAGGTCCACATCGTGCAGTGCTCGGACGTCACCGAAGCGCTTACCGACCCCGTGCAGGGTCAAGGCGGGAGTGCTCATCGCGGTCAGTACGGCTCGACCGCGCCGGTGGACAGGGCCGTTTTCGCCTTCGCGAGGGCGTCGGCTACCCCGGCATCCTTGCTGCACAACACGAAGTCGGTGCCGTCGTTGGGCGAGGTCAGCCCGAATCGCACGTTCTCGGCCTTCCACGAGTTGTCGAGAACGGCACGCACCGCGAACTCGACCTCGGCGCCGATATCGGTGTGCACATAGCCCAGATACGCGGGGTTGGTGCAGTCGCCGGGGATCGGGCCGCCGACCATCGTGGCGCCGGACTGGGTCGCGGCCTGCTCCATGCCCGCCTTGCCCAGGTTCACGATCTGGCCGAGTGTCCCCGCGCCCGCGCCGTAATCGGCCAGCGCGGCCTGCTTGGCCTTGGCGGGGTCGTTGAAGTCACCGACGTACTGCGGGGTGAGTACCTTCGCCTCCGGCTTCACGAAGCGGGCGCCGTTGCCGAAAGCGTTGGCGGCGTTGACGATCGCGGGCAGTTCGACACCGCCGATGAAGGCCACCGCACCGGACTTCGAGCCCGCCGCCGACACCGCGCCGCTGAGGAATTCGGCCTCGGCCTGTTGCGGGTCGTAGTAGGCGAGATTGGCGAGGGGCTTCGCGTCGGCCGGTCCGCCGATCTCGACGAACTTCACGTTCGGGAACTGCGGAGCCACTTTGCGCACGTCGGCGTCGGTCTGGCCGCCGAGGGAGATCACCAGGTCGTTGGTCGAGGCGAAACGGACCAGTGCCTGCTGGTAGTCGCTCGCCGCGACCTGTTCGACTTTGCTGAGTTCCACCTTGTCGCCGAGTGTGTCCGCGATGCGCTGGTAGCCGAGGTAGCCCGATTCCATGAAGCCGGTGTCGGAGAGTGAGCCGGGGAAGAACACGCCGACCTTCAGCTTGCCGCCCAACGCGGTGGTGTCGGCGGATCCGCAGGCCGACAGGAGGGCTGCGGCGACGAGAGCGGCCGAGCCGGCGGCGATCGCGCGCCGTGTGGACTTGTGCACGGGGTACTCCTTGGTCGAACGAACCGCTCACTTAGCGGTATACCGTTAAATGTCAGCCTGCGGCCCGTAGATGACGTGCGGATTACCGAAACGTAAGAAACGGTCGCATGCCGCGAGCGGACTACCGTGGTGGCGTGCAGGAGCGGAAGGACGGCGCGGTGGCGGCGGAACCGGTGAAGAAATCGCTACGGGATCAGGCCTACGAGGAGTTGCGAGATCGGATCATCGATCTGCGACTGAGCCCTGGTCAGCGGCTGGTGGAACGCGACCTCGCGACCGAGCTGGCCATCTCGCGGATTCCGCTGCGGGAGGCGCTGCAGATGCTCGAACGCGAAGGCCTGGTCGTGATCGTGCCGAGGCAGGGCGCGATCGTCGCCCCGTTCACGGTGACGGATGTGCGCGATCTTTTCGACGTCCGCGAAAGCCTCGAGGTCTTGGCGGCCCGCCTCGCCGCCGAACGCGCCGAACCGGCCGACCTCGCCGCGCTTCGCGCGCAGCTGAGCGCGGCCCGTCGGGCGACCGCCCGTGGCGACCAAGCCGCGATCGCCGCCGCCAACGCCGGCTTTCACGCGGTCATCGTCGAAGTGTCCGGAAACCCGCTGTTGCAGTCGCTGTTGCGTCCCTTGGAGTCCCGAGTCCGCTGGCTGTTCCACCTGACGAAGGAACGTGACCCCGGCACCCAGTGCGAGGAACACGAAGCCCTCTACGCCGCCATCGCCGCCAACGACCCCGTCGCCGCCGCCGAGATCGCCTACCGCCACGTAGCCTCCGGCCGCGAACCCAGCCTCGCCCTCTCCGCGCAGTGGTCCATGCCCGACATCGACCCGGTCTCGGCCACCCGTACCCGTCAGCGCGCCCCCCAGCGGGGGAGAACCGCCTGAACAGCGGGGTGCCCAGCGGTCGTCACGGGAACGCTCGAGCGACCTCCACGGCCCGGGCCGCGGCGTGTAGAGCTGTGCGGGCGGCATGGATCGCGGGGTGTAGCCCGGTGCCGTTGCGATATACGAGCTGGGTGTGGCGGCGGATGGGTAGTGGGGTGAGGGTGATGCGGTCGGGGGGTGCGTACAGGGCCAAGGCGGGGACGATCGCGGTGCCCGCGCCCGCGGCGACGAGAGTGAGGACGGTGTCGAAGTCGTCGGCGTGGTGGCGGATGTGGGGGGTGAAACCTGTTGCCTGGCAGGCTCGGATGGTCAAGGTGTGACACAGGGTGCCGGGAGTGCCTGCGATCCAGGGGGATTGGCGGTGAGCTGCCAGCGAGTCCTCGGCGGGCACGGGGGATCGGGTGGCCAGGTAGACGGTTTCGGAATGCAGCGGTTCGGTGTGTAGGGAGAGGTCAGCGTCGGCGGGGACCAGGTCGTAGTCGTGGGTGAGCGCGACGTCCAAGGTGCCCGCGCGTAGTGCGTTCGGGATGTCGGCGGGATCGATCTCGGTGACGGTGAGTTCCAGGCGCGGGTGGTCGGTGCTCAGGGTCACCAGGGCGGGCGAGAGCAGGGTGCGCGCCGCGGTCGGGAAGGTGCCGATCCGCAGGGTTCCTGCCAGCTCATGGCGGGTAGCGGACAATTCGGCGTCGGCGTGTTCGAGTGCCGCCAGGATCGTCTCGGTGTGGCCGACCAGCAGTTCGGCGGCCGGGGTGAGCGTGACGCGCCGACCCGAACGCTCGAGCAGTGCGACACCCGCTTCGCGTTCGAGGGCGGTGAGCTGCTGGGACACCGCGGAGGGCGTGTAGCTGAGCGCCTCGGCGACTGCGGCGATGGTGCCGCGGTGGGCGAGCTCGCGAAGCAGGCGAAGTTTGCGGACATCGAGCATCAGCTCAGCTTACGGTCATCATCATGAATGTGAACTGGACCTGATGGTAGTCCGGGCTCGACGATGGAATCATGACATCGCTACACGGACTCTTCGTCCCCCTGATCACCCCGTTCACCGCTGACGGGTCTGTCGAGCCCGCCGCGCTGAGACGTCACGCGCACGCCGTGCTCGACGCGGGCGCCACCGGACTCGTCGCGCTCGGCACCACCGCCGAGCCCTCCGCGCTCACCGCCGCCGAGCGCGCGCAGGTGCTCGATATCTGCGCGGGCGTGTGTGCTGATCGCGGCGCGCCACTGATCGCCTGCGCCGGGGGCAACGCCACCGCGGAATCGGTGAAAGCGATCGCCGCGCTGGGGCGGCCCGTCGCGGCCGTGCTGGCGGTGGTGCCCTACTACGTACGACCCAGTGAGGAAGGGGTGATCGCGCACTTCACGCAGCTGGCGGCGGTCAGTCCGGCGCCGCTGCTGGTCTACGATGTGCCGCACCGCACGGGGCGCCCGCTGAGCGGTAGCACGCTGATTCGTCTCGCGAACACCCCCAATATCGCCGGGTTCAAGCACGCCGTCGGCGGAATCGACGCGGCCAGCGTCGAATTGATGGCCGCACGGACTCCCGCGACAGTGCTCAGCGGTGACGATCGATTCGCCTCCGCTCTCCTGGCTCTCGGCGCGCACGGCGCGATCCTGGCCGCCGCCAATATCGCGCCCCGCGAATACACCGACCTCGTCGAGGCCTGGCGCTCCGGTGACGTCGCCACAGCACGCGCCATCGGCAACAGCCTCGACGCGCTCGGCGCGGCGCTGTTCGCCGAGCCCAACCCCACCGTCATCAAGGCGGTGCTCGCCGAGCGCGGCCAGATCTCCAGCCCGGCAGTGCGATTGCCGATGTTGCCCGCCTCGGACGCCGCGACCAGGACGGCGCTGGTGGCCGCCGAAGCGGCCACGATCACGCGGGTGTGACACCGCGCTCGCGGCATCGACCGCGTCGCGGCGGACGGTGATCACGAACATTAGATCTCACTGGTCTTCGGGAGCGAAAAGTGCTTGGGTCAACCGGTGACGAAACCTCCGGATATCGGTGCCGCCGCGCCCGATCGCACTCCTGACAAGCTGGATGCCGCCGTCCTGAAGGTGGCCGGCGTCGTCGTCCTCGGTGCCGTGATGTCGATTCTCGACATCACCGTGGTCACCGTGGCGATCCCGACATTCATGCAGGACTTCGACGCCTCCGTCGAGGTCGTCGCCTGGACCATGACCGGCTACACCTTGGCGCTGGCCTCGGTCATCCCGATGACGGGCTGGGCCGCTGACCGTTTCGGCACCAAGCGCCTGTATATGGCGGCGCTGACGTTCTTCGTCATCGGGTCGGTGCTGTGTTCGATGGCGTGGAGTATCGAGTCGCTGGTGGCGTTCCGTGTCGTCCAGGGCCTCGGCGGCGGCATGCTCATGCCGCTGGGCATGACGATCATGACCCACGCCGCAGGCCCGCAGCGGATCGGGCGCGTGATGGCGGTGCTCGGTGTCCCCATGCTGCTCGGCCCGATCTGCGGACCCATTCTCGGCGGCTGGCTCATCGACGCGTTCAGTTGGCACTGGATCTTCCTGATCAACCTGCCACTCGGCATCGTCGCGCTGGTCCTGGCGTGGGTCGTCTTCGCTCCCGACAAGCCCAAGCCGTCGGAGTCGTTCGACTTCCTCGGAATGCTGTTGGCCTCGCCCGGCCTCGCGCTGTTCCTGTTCGGCGTCTCCTCCATCCCGGAGAAGGGCACCGTCATGGCCGCGCGCGTGCTGATTCCGGCGATCATCGGCGTGGTGTTGCTGGGGGCGTTCGTGTTCCACGCGCTGCGCACCGAGCATCCGCTGATCGACCTGCGGCTGTTCGCCAACCCGTCGCTGCGCTATTCCGTGCTGACCATGTCGCTGTTCGCGACGGCGTTCTTCGGCGCCGGATTCCTGCTGCCGAACTATCTGCAGCAGGTACGTGGTGAAACAGCGTTCGACTCCGGCTTGCTCATGGCGCCACAGGGTATCGGCGCCATGCTGACGATGCCGATAGCGGGATTCCTGGTCGACAAGATCGGCCCCGGCAAGATCGTCATGTTCGGTCTCACCTTCATCACCCTCGGGCTGGCCGGGTTCACGCAGTTGGGCGCCGACACCTCGTACCTGTTCATCGGGGGTGCCCTGTTCGTGATGGGTCTGGGCATGGGCGCCACCATGATGCCGGTGATGACCGCGGCGATCCAGACTCTCTCTCGCGCACAGGTCGCGCGCGGTTCGACATTGATGAACATCGTCAACCAGACCGCGGCGTCGATCGGCACGGCGACGATGTCGGTCGTGCTGGCTGCCCAGCTCAACGATCATCCGGAGGCGAAAGTCGCGATCGGCGCCAATGCCAGGCCAGACCTGGCCGCACAGCTACCGCCGTCGGTCATCGAGCAGGGGCTCGAGTTGGCGGCGACGGCGTTCAGCAACACCTATTGGGTCACCGTGGTGCTGGCGTTGCTGACCCTGGTCCCGGCGTTCTTCCTGCCCCGGACCACACCGAAGACCCCGATCGACGCCGAAGCCGTGCTGCCGGCCTGACCGTTGTCGTCGAAAGCCCGGGCGCAACAGTGTGTTCCGTCCGGGCTTTCGCGTGGTGGTTCAGCCGTAGAGTTTGACGAACATCTCCAGGGAGCGCTCGATATCGCCGCGCAGCGCTTTCGCGACGGCGGAGCCGATCGGGCCGAACAGCGGTGCGCCGCCCAGATCGATGTCGACGCTCACCTTGGATCCGGTGCCGCTCGGCTCGACGAGCAGGCCGAGGCCGAACTTGGTGCCACCGATACCGGTGCCGGTGAGGGCGAGCTTGCGCGGCGGCTCCGCGGTGCGCACCGTCCAGGTGACCTTGTTGCGGAAGCCTTTCACGCGCGCGATGCCGATGACCACGGTGCCCGTCGTCAGCTCCTCGGGCAGCGTGCCGCGCCACGCTTCGTGAATGGTGAGCCAATCACCGAGGTGGGGGAGGTCGGACGCGTGCGCCCAGGCCTGGTCCGGCGGGACGGGGACGTCGACGGAGAGCTTCAGTTTCGCCACGCCGGGGATATTATCCGGTACCCGGGGTTCCGCAAGAGGCGGCTCGAGGCATAGCAAACCAGAATAGATCAACCGTCCAGGAGTTCGGTGCGTTTCGGGCGGAATTATGATGCCGGACAGCATGATCCACGTCGCAATTGTCGGTCGTGCTGCTAATGTGTGCGGGTCGCTGGAACTGGGGCGTGTGAATCGGGTATCCGAATCGCCCCGCGGCGACAGTGAAATGCCTCGGCGGGCCGGCCGGCGAGGGCCACCGGCAACAGCGTCGCGTGGTCGAGGACGACGAAAGATCTGATGAACTCAGGAATCGCGGTGCTGTTGCTCGTCATCGGTGCGCCGCTGTTACTGCTCGCGATCGCGGTCAGTGTCTTGGCCATGCGCAACGAGCGCCGACAGCGGCAGCGGGCCGACGCCGCCATCCGTGAACGCCTCGCCTGCGAGAACGCGTTGATGCAGCTCGCGCAGACCACGCTGCCCGCGATCACCGCCGCCGTGCGCAGGCACGAGATCCCGTCGGTCGCCGTGGATCTGCCGGTGGAACTGGGCGATTCGCAGTTCGGCCAAGCCCTGCAGTGGATCGCGACCGGGCATGCCGAGGATCTGCGTGTGGTCACCGAGGAAACCAGAGCGATGGTCGAACGCTATGTCGAGCAGCGCCGCGCGAGCGAGGTACAGGCCGCGCAGGAGCAGACCCGCGAGGAGCTCTCGGCATCGTCGCGGGCGGCCACCAGCGCCGCGGTGCGTTCCTTCGGTACCTCGGTGGTAAGCCTCGGGACCGACCTCGGCCAGGTCGTCAGTGCCGCCCTGCGCGAACATCGTGACGACGCGATCTACGAGACACTCACCCGGATCGACCACACCGTGCAGCAGATGATCCGGCAGGCGCAGTCCTATGTCATCGTCTCCGGCGGCCTGCCCGGTCGTCGGTGGCCCCAGCAGTCGCTCACCGACGTGGCGGGCGGCGCCACCGGGCGGGTCAGGGAATTCCTGCGCGTGCGGGCGGCGCAGTCCGACCGGATCGTGATCAGCCGCGCGGTCGAGCCGCTCGTACACACCATGGCGACCCTGCTCGACAACGCACTGCGCTATTCGCCGCCGTCGTCGTTCGTCGAGATCGGGTTCCAGGAGGGCCATCACGGCGTCACCGTCATCATCGACGACGCGGGCATGCGAATGAGTCCCGAGCAGCTCGAGGACGCGCGCCTGGTGCTCAGCGGTGAACGCCCGGTCGATATCCACGATCTCGGTCCCGCGCCGAAGGTCGGCTTCCCCGGCATCGCGGCGCTTGCCCGGCGCTACGGATTCTCCGTGCACGTCGACGGGCCCAATATCTTCGGTGGTATGCGCGCCATGGTGTACGTGCCGTCGGCGCTGCTGGTGAGCGGGGACGCGCCGCGGCTGCCCGAGCCCGAACTCGCCGCGCCCGCGCACATTCCCGTTCCGGTCGCCGAGATCGAATCGCCGGGCGCCGATGTCCACGAGATCACCAGCGGCGGGCTGCCCAAGCGCCGCCGCAGACCAGTTGCCCCGGATTCGGCGGGGGTAACGACCGAGTCGGGGCAGGCGCGCCCCGACCTCGCCGCTGCCTGGCGCAGCGGATCCCGCAGCGGTCGCGCCGCTGCGGCCGAGCGAACCACGGAAGGAACAGCCGATGAGCACACCGGTAGCCGATAGCACCAACCGATTGGCGTGGCTGCTCGAGGATCTCGAGATCCCCGGGGTCCGCTTCGCGGTACTGCTGTCCGAGGACGGGCTGCGCATCGCCCACTCCCGCGGCGTGGTCAAGGACGACGCCGAACGCTTCGCCGCGGCCGCCTCCGGTCTGCGCTCGCTCGGCAAGGCGCTCGGGGAATTCTGCGGCGGCCCGTCGAACACGGTGCGTCAGAACATGACCGAGTACGACGAGGGCATGATCATGATCACCGCCGCCGGTGCGGGCGCCCTGCTCGGCGTCGCCACGACCGCCGATGTCGACGTCGCCCTGGTGGCGCATCGGATGAACGAACTCGCCTCGCGTGTCGGTCACGAGATCGGTAGCGCACCCCGCCTAGGCGGGAGGAATTGAGCCGCGGCAGGCGCGATCCCGACCTGGTGCGGTCCTATGTACGCACCGGCGGACGGGTGCGTGCCTCCTATGACCTGGACCTGGTGACCCTGGTCCGTGCGGTCGAGGACGCGCGTCCCGATCACCGCCCCGACGAGCGCCGCCTGCTCGCGCTCACCAGCCGCCGCGGCGCACTCTCGATCGCCGAACTGTCGGCCTATCTGGACCTGCCCGCCTCCGTCGTGAAGATCATCGTCTCCGATCTGCTCGACAGCGGCCACCTGCACTGCCCCACCCCGGCACAGGTGAAGCCGGAACTCGCACTGATCAAGGAGGTGCTGCATGGCCTCCGCGCCATCGCGGGATGAGGTCGACTACGTCGCGGAAACCGTGACACGGTCGGTGAAGATCCTGGTCGCAGGTAATTTCGGTGTCGGCAAAACCACCTTCGTGTGCGGCGTCTCCGAGATCAGGCCGCTGCGGACGGAAGAGACGATCACCGAGGCCAGCATCGGTGTCGACGACATGGCCGGGTTGGGCAGCAAGGTTTCCACCACTGTCGCCCTGGATTTCGGCCGCATCACCCTGAATCCCCAACTGGCACTGTACCTGTTCGGCACACCGGGCCAGGAACGGTTCGCCCCGCTGTGGGAGGAACTGGCTCGCGGCGCCCTCGGCGCGCTGGTGCTCGTCGACACCCGGCGCATCGAGAAGGCCGACGACGTGCTCTCGGCGCTGGAACAGCGTGGTGTGCCGTACGCGGTGGCGGTGAACGAATTCGAAGGATTCCGCCGCTACCCACTCGAAGAAGTGCGCGAGGCACTCGACCTCGCCCCGGAGACCCCGGTGATCGCACTCGACGCACGTCGCCGTGATCAGGGCCTGCGCGCACTGATCACGTTGGCGGAATACCTTTTTCGCAGACAGGAAGCAACAGCGTCATGACGGTCGATATCGCCGCCGACGAACGGGTGGCGATGTGGGCACCCGAGTTCGCCGCGGATCCGCAGGCGGCCTACCAGCGGATGCGGAGCCGGTTCGGCTCGGTGGTGCCGGTGGAGCTGTCGCCGGGCATCAGGGCCACGCTGGTGATCGGCTATCACACCGCCGTGCGCATCCTCAACGATCCGGAGCACTTCCCGGCCGACCCACGGATGTGGGAACGCGATATCCCGCTGGACTGCCCTGTCCTGCCGATGCTGCAATTCCGTCCGGCCGCGTTGCGCACCACCGGCGCCGAGCACACCCGGTACCGGCAGGCCAATGTCGCAGGGATCGCCGGGGTGGATCTGTACGCGATGCACAGCACCGTCGAACAATTCGCCATTCCGCTGATCAACAGCTTCTGCTCAATCGGGTCCGCGGACCTGTTGAGTCAGTACGCGTTTCCGCTGGTGTTCCAGGCGCTGAACTCGATGCTCGGGTGCACCCCCGAGATCGGCCAGCAGGTCGCCACCGGAATGGCGCAGATCTTCGAAGGCGACGACGCCGAGGCGGGTAACAACCTGCTCGCCTCCGCGCTGGCGGATCTGGTGGGGCTGCGTCAGCGCGAGCCCGGCGACGATGTCGCCACCCGCCTGCTCCAGCACCAGGCGGCCCTGACCGACGAGGAGATGGTGCACCAACTGCTGGTGCTCTACGGCGCGGGTATCGAGCCGATGCTGAACCTGGTGGTCAACACCTTGCGGCTGATGCTCACCGATGACCGGTTCGCGGGAGATGTGCTCGGCGGCAGCCTGTCCACGCGCGACGCGCTCGACGAAGTGCTGTTCACCGACCCGCCGCTGGCTAATTTCTGCATGACCTACCCGCGTCAGCCGATCCTGGTCGACAACACCTGGCTGCCCGCGCACGAACCGGTCGTCATCAGCATGTCGGCGTGCAACAACGATCCGGCCATCGCCGGGCGCGATGTCGTCGACAACCGGGCCCACCTGGCCTGGAGCGCGGGTCCGCACGGCTGTCCGGCCAAACCGGTCGCCTACTTGATCGTGCAGGACGCGATCGACCAATTGCTCGACGCGCTCCCGGAACTGACCTTGGCCGTGCCCGTCGAGGAGCTGGTATGGCGGCCAGGCCCGTTCCATCGGTCGCTCGCGGCGTTGCCGGTGACATTCCCGAAGACACCGCCACTGCCGATGCCCTGAATCCGCCCGCACGCGGATCTGGCGCAGGTCGCGCCTCGAGCGAGGATGTCGTTGCTGTCCGCGCGGCAATCGGGTAGCTCAATGAGGGCCTTGCTGTCGGCAGTGGACTATTTCTTCTGCTCATAAATAGGTTAGCCTGGCCTAATGACGACTGGGACTGTGAAACGACCGGCCATGGTCTACGCGCCGGCGAGGGTTCGTCGCGCGGTACGGCTGACGCCGCGCATGGTGCGGGTAACCCTCGGCTGTCAGGACCCGGCCGCGCTCGCCGACGTCGGGCCCGACCAGTACACGAAGCTCTTCTTCCCGCTCGAGGGTCGGCCGCGTCCCCTCGTCCCGCCGCCCCTGCATGCCTCGGGCAGCGTAATGAGTTGGTACCAGCGGTATCTCGCGATGCCTGATGAGATTCGCCCGCCGATGCGCACCTACACGATCCGTGCGCAGCGGCCCGAACTCGGTGAGCTCGACATCGACTTCGCCCTGCACGCCGAGCACGCGGGCCCTGCCTCGGGCTGGGCTTCGACCGCGGCGCCGGGCGACGAGATCGGCCTGCTCTGCCCGCCGCACGCGCTCTACGCACCGTCCGGTGATTCCGACTGGCAGCTGCTCGTCGGTGACGAGACCGCCGTTCCGGCGATCGGCGCGATCATCGAACGCCTCGATGCGGGTGCGCCGGTGCGGGCGTTCATCGAGGTCGACGGCCCGGCCGACGAGCAGCGGTTCGAGACCCGTGGTGACGTGAGGATCGAGTGGGTGCATCGAGGTGGTCGTCGCTACGGCGACGCGGTGGTCGACGCGGTCCGCGCCGCCGAGCTCCCCGCGGGCGCGCCCTACGCGTGGATCTCCGGTGAGGCCGAGTTGGTGAAGCTCACCCGGCGCACTCTCGTCCGCGACCGTGGTGTCGACAAGCGCGCGATCACCTTCACGGGTTACTGGCGTCAGGGCCGTACCGAGGAGGACAACGGCCGCGAGAAGGTGCGCCGCGCCGCAGCCGGGGAGCCACTGGTCGTCGACGAGGACTGACGCGCATCGCCCGCCCACCTGTGACGCCACTAATAGTTATTGCACTAACTATTAGTGGCATAATAGTGTGTGGACCAAGGAAGGTGGTGGACGATGCGAGAGCTCGAGGATCCGTTGCGGCTCGACCGGCAGGTGTGCTTCGCCCTGGCGGTGGCCAATCGATCGGTGCTCGCGGTCTACCGGCCGCTGCTCGAACCGCTCGGCCTGACACATCCGCAGTATCTGGTGATGCTCGCCCTGTGGGGTGAGGCGCCGATGTCGGTGAAGGCGGTCGCCGAGGCGATCCAGCTCGACTCCGCGACGTTGTCACCGCTGCTCAAGCGGCTCGAATCCGCCGGTCTCCTCACCCGCCGCCGCGATCCACACGACGAGCGCACGCTGCACATCGACCTCACCGAGGCTGGCCGTGACCTGCGCGAACAAGCCGAGCGGATCCCGCCTGCCGTCGTGGCACGCCTCGGTGTGAGCCTGGCGGATCTGGAAGAATTGCGCGATGTCCTCGGCCGGGTGAATGCCGCCGCGCGACGCGCATCCGACGTGAGGGAGCAGCAATGAGCGACTCGACCCCGAATATCTGGCAGCGCGTTCGCTACATCACCGGCGGCACCCTGCCGCCCTCGATGGCGGACTGGGTGCTGGCCGACCTCACCGGCCCCGGCGCGACCCGCCGATACCTGATGCGCTTCCTGGTGCCCGTGCTACCGGTGCTGTGCCTGTTCTTGCTGGTGCCAGGCCCGCTGTGGATAGGGCTGTCGATGATGGCGCTGCTGTATCTGCCACTGGTCTACTTCACCGTGGCGCTGGTCTACGTGTACCGGCGGCACCGCCTGGTCAGCCATGGCTTCGATCCCGAGCTGGCGAACGAGGCCGAACGCCGTCGGACCGACATCGAGCGCGTTGCCTACGAGAGTCGCCATCACCGCGGCTGAGCCGCGTCCTCGCCGGGAGCCACCCCGCACGGAGGTTGGGCCCGACGAATCGTTCGACCAGGTGGCGTTCCGCCGTGGCGTCGGCCAGCGGCCACGGTGTCGGCCGCGAGCCATCGTCTCGGGCAGAGCGATGCCGCGTCAGGAAGGTGGCAGCCTCGAGTTGGGTTCGCGCTGCGAGCGTGACACGGTGCGGACGACGTCGCCTCGTGGCAGGGCGCGGCACGGCTCAATCCGGCCGAGCGTCCGAGCGCCCTGGTCGAATGCGGGAACTGTGCTCGGCCGCCGACGCCGCGCTCATCGAGCGCCGGAGGGGCGGGCTCGCTACGCAGGATCACCTCCGCAATCCTCGCCTTCCTCGGCTGATTCGGGACGGCCTCCGGCCGATTTTGGAGGAGTCGCGCAAAGTTCGCCAGGCCTCTGCTACGGGTGCCCACACTCGAACGGTAAGACGGCTTGTTTCCGACACGGCTACCTATCGACAACTTCTGGCAAATCTGTACACCCTGAATAGCTGCGAGATTAGCCAATCGTTTGCCATGGATCGATACCGGTTGGTTCTGAACGGAGTTGTTCGCTGAATTCGCACTGCTGCGAAACGGCCTGTGAATACCAGCAGGTAGCAATATTTTTCGCTACTGGAACGGTTGACGGTTGATCTTCGTCACCCTAATGTTCGGGGTCACAGTTCGATATCGAAGTGTTCAGTGTCATCGCTCGAAATGTTTCTCGGACGGCAAGCCGGCCCCTGTCGTCCTCCGTGTGCGTTTCCAAGGAGTATTGATAGTGAGAAGTCGAATTCTGTTCTTCGCC
This sequence comes from Nocardia sp. NPDC058633, assembly GCF_042717045.1. Taxonomy (NCBI): domain Bacteria; kingdom Bacillati; phylum Actinomycetota; class Actinomycetes; order Mycobacteriales; family Nocardiaceae; genus Nocardia; species Nocardia sp. NPDC058633. The sequence continues at coordinate 128,128 of NZ_JBHXRA010000008.1, read as the reverse complement.
GGAGCAATGGCGTTGGCGCCCCTCGTTACCGCGTTGGTGCCTGCCGGTAGCGCGAATGCCCACGGTTGGATAACCGGGCCCGCGAGTAGGCAGGAGCAATGCGCCCGTGGCCTCGTGCCCTGCGGCGCGGTGAAATACGAGCCCCAGAGTGTCGAGGGGCCGAAGGGTCTTACCAACTGCAGTGCGAACAAGTATCCCGAGCTCGACGACGACAGCCTCGGTTGGGTTCCGCAAAAAGTCTCCGGCAGCGCGAGGTTCACCTGGAAGAACACCGCGAACCATCGGACGATGAATTGGGAATACTTCATCGGAAATACCAGAGTCGCGGTGTTCGACGGGCGAAACGAACAGCCGTCCATGGAAGTGACCCATACCGTCGATTTGTCGAAATATTCCGGCCGCCAGAAATTGCGTGCGGTGTGGAATATCGGTGATACGGCCGCGGCCTTCTACAGTTGCGTCGATCTCGAGGTCGGGGCAGGCGGGGGCACACCTCCGACCACGACCACCCCGAAGCCCACTACCTCCCAGCCGACCACCAGTACCCCGCCCGCCACCACCACGCCGCCTGCTACGACCACGAAACCACCTGCTACGACCACGAAGCCGCCGGTGACGACGACTCCCGGGCACGAGCATCCGACGACAACAGCCACCCCCGCCGGATCACCCTGGCGCCACGGCGCCACCTACGCCATCGGCGACAAGGTCACCTACCAGGGCGCAACCTATAGCTGCAGGCAGGCGCACACAGTGCACGACCCGAACTGGACACCGCCGAATACGCCCGCCCTCTGGTCTCGGGTGTAGTCGGCGCCGACGAGGTCGGCGAAACGGTTTGTGTGTTCTCCCACCATCGGTCCCGCTATGGGGTGAGGATGGGGACCGACTCGCCGGCCTCGCGTTCGGTCGGCCCCGCACCACAAGGACGTGAGAAATATGAGTGACAGGAAATTCGCCATCGCCGTCGCGGCCATCGGGACGGCAATGCTGGCCACGACCCTCGGCGCACCCACGGCTTCGGCCGGTGTTTCGGAGTTGACCGTGAAACCCAATTTGAGCGTCGGCTCGGCAACCAACTACGGCACCGGATGCACCCATCAGTTGCTGGCCAGGCTCAGCGTTGGCATCATTCCTGTCGCGTTCTACGACAACGGCGAACTCCTGGCGGTGGTCGCCCCCACCGATGGCGTCGCCATGTTCAGTTGGGTGCCGTCCTACGCCGGGGCGCACGCGCTGACCGCTGTCCAGGACGGCATCGCCAGTAGCGCGAACGTCTCGGTGGGCCGGGGTTTCCGCTTCGGGGAATCCTGCGTGGTCACCGGGGGGTGATCCCGCGACGAACTGTGGCCCGGTTCGCACGAACCCGGCCACAGTTTGTCCATCCGCTACTCGCGCGCGAGTTTCTTGTTCTCGCCCTTCTTGCCCACGGATTTCTTGGCGGGCTTCTTCGCCGCCTTCTTCGGCGCGGCCGCCGAGCCGTTGGTGTCGGCCTTGCCTCCCGGGCTCACCGCGGTGACGACGAGATCGTCGTTCGCGGTATCGACCTTCACCGTGTCGCCGGGTTCGAGGCTGCCGTCGAGCAGCAACCGCGAAACCCGGTTGTCGAGTTCCTTCTGCACTGTGCGGCGCAAGGGTCGCGCACCGTACTCGGGCCGAAAACCGCGCTCGCTCAACCAGTCCACCGCGGACCGACTGATCTCGAGCTCGATGTCCTGGGCGGCGAGCCTTCGCCGTGTGCGATCCAGGATCAGTTCCACGATCTGTTCCAACTGCTCGGAGTCGAGACGGTGGAACACGATCTGCTCGTCGATCCGGTTGAGGAATTCGGGCCGGAAGTGTTGTCGCAGTAGCTCTTCGAGCGCGGGGACAACCGAGTCGAGGTCGCCGGGCGGAGCCTCGAGGATCACGTGCGATCCGATATTGGACGTCATGATCACGATGGTGTTCTTGAAGTCGACGGTACGGCCCTTGGAATCGGTGACCCGGCCGTCGTCGAGCAGTTGCAGCAGCACATTGAACACATCGGGGTGGGCCTTCTCGACCTCGTCGAACAGGATCACCGAATACGGCTGACGGCGCACCTTGTCGGTGAGCTGCGCGGCGTCGTCGTAGCCGACGTATCCGGGCGGGGCACCGACCAGCCGGGAGACCGTGTGCTTCTCCTGGAACTCGCTCATATCGAACCGGATCAGCCGGTCCTCGTCGCCGAAGACCGCCTCGGCCAGAGCCTTGGCGAGCTCGGTCTTGCCGACACCGGTGGGTCCGAGGAACAGGAACGACCCGATCGGCCGGTTCGGATCCTCGAGCCCGGCCCTGGCCCTGCGCACGGCCTCGGCGATCGCCACGATCGCCTCGTTCTGGCCGATCACCCGCTTGTGCAGGACGTCTTCGAGCTGGAGCAGACGCTGCTTCTCCTCGGCGGTGAGATCGGCCACCGGGATCCCGGTCCGCCGTGAGATCACTTCGGCGATGTCGACGACATCGACGATCGGCTCCGACGACGTCGCGCCGGACTCCTCGAGCTCGTCCTCGGCGGCAGCGATATCGGCCTTGAGCGCCTTGGCCTTCTCGTAGTCCTCGTTGTCGACCGCGGCGTCCTTCTCGCGATACAACCGCGCGATCGCCTCGTCCCTGGCCCTCACTTCCGGATCCGGGGTGCCCGAACGAAGCCGGACCCGCGCGCCCGCCTGGTCGATCAGGTCGATCGCCTTGTCGGGCATGAAGCGGTCGGTGATGTAGCGATCCGACAGTTGCGCAGCCGCGATCAGCGCCTCGTCGCGGTAGCGCACCTGGTGGTGCTCTTCGTACACATCGGCCAGACCACGCAGGATCTCGATGGTGTCCTGCACCGAGGGTTCCGACACCATCACCGGCTGGAATCGGCGTTCCAGCGCGGCGTCCTTCTCGATGTACCTGCGGTACTCGTCGATGGTGGTGGCGCCGACGACGTGCAGATCGCCGCGGGCCAGCGCGGGCTTGAGCAAATTGCTCGCGTCCATCGAGCCCTCGCCGCCGCCACCGGCGCCGACGATGGTGTGCAACTCGTCGATGAAGATGATCAGCTCGTCTTTGTGCGCGCGGACCTCGTCGAGGATCTTGGTCAGCCGCTCCTCGAATTCGCCGCGATACTTGCTGCCCGCGACCAAGGAACCCACATCGAGTGCGATCACGCGGCGGTCGGCGAGGGTGAGCGGCACGTCCCCGTTGACGATCCGCTGGGCCAGCCCCTCCACGATCGCGGTCTTACCGACCCCGGGATCGCCGATCAGCACCGGGTTGTTCTTGCGGCGCCGTGACAGGATCTCGATGGTCTGCTCGATCTCCTCCGCGCGCCCGACCACCGGGTCGATCAGGCCCTCGCGGGCTTCGGCGGTGAGGTCGCGGCCGTATTCGTCCAGGGTGGGGGTGCCGGATTCCGGCTGCTGACGCTTCGAGGGCGCTGTCGCCATCGGGGTTCCCGGCGCGGGCACACCGCCGCTCTGGGTGGCCGCGATCCCGGCGACCAGCGCCTGCGCCGCCACGCTGTCGGACAGCGAGGCGATGCCGAGCAGAATGTGCTCGGGGCCGAGGTAGCTGCTGCCGGCCTGGGCCGCTTGTCGCTGGGCAGCGCGCAGCGCGACCTTGGTGGCGGGGCTGAGCGTGATGTCGGCGAGGCCGTTCTCGGTGGGCAGGCCGGTGTCGAGATAGTCCTGCATCTGCTCGGCGACCTGGTCGGGATCGAGGCTGAGCTCGGCCACGATGCTGCGTCCGGGTTCTGCTTCGGTGGCCGCGTACAGCAGGTGCTCGGGGGTGATCTCGGGGTTGCCCCATTCCTGGGCCGCCTCGCGGGCGGTACCGACCAGCAACTTCGCGTTGTCGGTCATCATCCTGCCCAGATCGATTCGTTGTACCGGCGGCTTCGACGACATTCCGGAACCGAAGAACCGCTGGAAGATGTCGTCGAAGGAGTCCATCGAACTCGGCCAGCTCGCAGTCATGTCCACACCTTTTCGCTCGTCGGGCCGTGGGTCACGGCGACTCGGGCAGATCGGGTCGGTACTGCCAGCAATACTTCGGCATCCTCGGGTGGTGTGCAAGTGATTGGACAGTTTCACATCGACGATGTCGAAAGGTGTGGCGCACAAACCAAAGTCCGGCCGAAACGACCCCGAACCACCGGTTTTGTCTGATTCTTGATGACGGGGCGCCGCGGCCGGGTAGCGTGGCGACCCGCGAGGTGGTAACGGCCGCCGCGCCCATTTTTGCCCGCCGACCAGCTGGGTCGAACAGGCCGACGGGAAGAGCACGGAGTTTGGTCACTGACGTCATCGATGTGAGCGCGGATTTCACCATCGCGCGGCAAGCGTTGTGGGATGTGCTGCTCGATCCCCAGAGTTATCCACGGATGTTCACCGGCATCGGCAGCTGCGAACCGGTGGAACGCCCCGACGGTGCGGTCCACTGGCAGGTGCGCGTCGGATCGGCGAGCGGCGGTATCCGGACCCACGAGTTCATTCTCGTCATCGGCCGTTGGTACGAAAGTTTCGAACTGCGCAGCCCGGTGCTCGGTAGCTTCGCCGCGATCCGCTTGCGTGGCGATCAGGAGCGGACCCGACTCGATATCACCCTCTTCGCCACCGCGCGGGTTCATCCGCTGATCGAGCAGGGCGGCAACTCGCTGGTCACCGACTGGGTGAAGGCCGGACTGCGCCGTACCGCCGACTCGATCGCGGGCACCCGTTCCTCGGTGGTGGTCAACGCCGAACGCTCGATGGTGCGCCGCAATGCCGGGGTGGCTCGCAGCATCGCGGCCACCGGGCTCATGCGGCCCGAGCCGGTGTCGATGGTGCGACAGCTGCGCTCGCTGTCGAAGTGGGGTTTCAACCTCGCCGGCGGTTATGCGGCGGGAGCGGCGTACGACCCCGATCGGCTCGCGCTGATCGATGCGGGCGGACACCGCACCTTCGCCGAGATCGACACCCGATCCACCGCGTTGGCCGCGGCGATGTACTCGATCGGTCTGCGCAAGGGCGACGCGATCGGCCTGCTGGCGCGCAATCACGCGGGCATGGTCGAAACGATGGTCGCCGCGGGCAAGCTCGGCGTCGACGTGGCGCTGCTCAACGCGGGATTGTCGGGGCGGCGGATCGAGGAGATCGTGCAGCGGCACCGGCTGAGCGCGGTCTTCGTCGACGGCGCCCTGGAAAAACTGATCCGCTACCTGCACAGCGAGGTGCCGCGCTACACCACCGACGACTGTCCACCCGACCCCGATCGCACGACGGTCGACGACCTGATCGCCCAGGCGCACACCGACTTCCCGGTGCCCGCGCACCCCGGCAGGCTGATCGTGCTCACCTCCGGCACCAGCGGTTCGCCGAAGGGCGCGCGCCGCCCGCACGCCAAGGGCTTCGGCACCATCGCGGCGCTGCTCTCGCGGATCCCGCTGCGGGTGGAGGAGGTCATGCTCATCCCGGCGCCGCTGTTCCACACCTGGGGTCTGGCCGGGTTGCAGCTCAGCACCGCCCTGCGCGCCACTGTCGTGCTGTCCGACGGTTTCGACGCGATGGACTGTTTGCGCGCGGTCGCCGAACACCGGATCACCACGTTGATCGTGGTTCCGACGATGGTGGAACGTCTGCTCGAGGTACCCGACGAGGTCCGCGCGGGCGTGGATCTGTCGAGTCTGCGCTACGTGATCAGCTGCGGCGCGCCGCTGGCCGGAGCGACCGTACTGCGATTCCTGGACAGCTACGGCGACGTGCTCTACAACGTGTACGGCTCGACCGAGGTGTCGTGGGCCAGCGTCGCCACCCCCGACGACCTGCGGGTATCGCCCACCACCGCGGGCCGTCCGCCGCTGGGCACCCGGGTCGCGGTGCTCGGTCCCGACCTGCGTCCGGTGCCGGTCGGTTCCACCGGGCACATCTTCGTCGCCAACCACATGCTCTTCGACGGCTACGTCAACGCGGCGCCGCCGGAGGAGGCCGACGGCATGCTCGATACCGGCGACCTCGGCTATCTCGATGCCGGGGGACGCTTGTTCGTGGCGGGCCGCGATGACGAGATGATCATCTCCGGCGGTGAGAACGTCTTCCCGCGCCCGGTGGAGGAGGCGCTCGCGCACCTGCCGCAGATCAGCGAGGTCGCGGTCGTGGGCGTTCCCGACCGGGAGTTCGGCCAGCGGCTCGCCGCGTTCGTGGTGAAACGCGAAGGGGCGGGCCTGGATTCGGACATGGTGCGGACCTACATCCGCAACCGCCTGAGCCGATTCTCGGTCCCGCGCGACGTCACGTTCCTGACGGCGCTGCCGCGCGGGGAGACCGGCAAGATCCTCAAGCGGGTGTTGGTACCGGGGTCAGTGCTGAGCGAGTAGCGAGCGCACCGCGCGCTCGATCGTCGCCGAGGCTCGCTCGCGCGACAGCCCGCGTCGATCCTGCAGATGGTGGCGCATCGGCCAGGCGAGGGCGCCGTCGATCAGATCGAGCAGCTCGTCGTCGAGCGCACCGCCGGGTCGGGACAGTTCGGGCGCGAACAGCGTGGCCAGCACGGCCCTGATGTGTGCGTCGGTACGTCGCAGCCGTGCGTCGATCGCGTCGATCGTGCGCGATTCCTGCAGGCCGGGCAGGCGGGGTACGCGTTGCAGATCGAAGATCGCGGCGCTCTGCCGGACCGCGACCGCGATCCGTTCGGTCAGCGGAAGCGACGGGTCCGGGGTCACCAGGCATGCCTCGACCATCTCGGACTGGCGCTCGGCCGCGGCCACCAGCAGGGCTTCGCGGTCGGGAAAATGGACGAAAACACTGCGCTCGGAACTGCCCGCCCTGGCGGCGATCTCGCGTGCGGTCGGTGCGAAGTCGCCCGCGGTGACGGCGGCGAGCAGACCATCGATGATGGCTTCGCGCGTTTTCGCCGGATCCCGACGGCGCGGCGTGCGCGCCTGCTTCGCGCCCGCCGCTGCGGTGTCCTGCTCCGATCTCATCGGCCCATCACAGCACAATCCGTCGACGACTACCTGCTCGGCTCCGCAACGGTCCGGTTCATCACCGAGTGCTTACGCGAATAGGCGAAGTACACGATCAGGCCGACTGCCAGCCAACCGGCGAACCGCACCCAGGTCTCCGACGGCAGCGACCAGATCAGGTAGGCCGAGAAGCCGATCCCGATCAGCGGGATCACGGGCATGAGCGGCAGCCGGAACGAGCGCGGAGCGTCGGGCCTGGTTCGCCGCAACACGATGACCGAGATACACACCACGATGAAGGCCATCAGGATGCCGATATTGGTGAGCTCGGCAACGGTGTTGATCGGCAGCACACCGGCCAGGATCGCCGCGCCGAAGCCGACGATCCAGGTGACCCTGGTCGGCACCTTGCGGGTGGGATGGGTCTTGGCGAACCAGATGGGCAGCAGCCCGTCGCGGCTCATCGCGAACCACACCCGGGTGACGCCGAGCATGAAGGTGAGTACCACCGTGATGATGCCCACGATCGCGCCGACCGCGATGATGTTGGCGACGCCGGGCATCCCCACCGACTCGAAAGCGGTGGAGAAACCGCTGGTGGGGCTGATTTCGGTGTATTTCTGCATGCCTGTGAGCACGAGCGTGCACAGCACGTAGAGCACCATGGCGATCGCGAGGGAGTAGATGATCGCCTTCGGCAGATGCTTGCGCCCGTCGATGGATTCCTCGGCCGCGGTGCTCATCGCGTCGTAACCGAAGACCGCGAAGAACACCGTCGCCGCGCCCGTCCACACCGCGCCGGTGCCGTAGGGGAAGTAGGGGTCGTAGTTGGCGCTGTCGATGTGGAAGACACCGAGCACCACGATGAGTACCACCAGGGCGACCTTGATGCCGACCGCCACCGTCTCGAATCGACCGACGCTGCCGATACCGCGGGAGAGCACCCACGCGGTGCCGAGACAGAACAGCACCGCGAACAGGTCGACCACTCGGCCGTCCCCGGTATCGGGGGCGCCGAGCATCCACTCCGGCAGGGTCAGTCCGACCTGGTCGAGCAGGAACCCGAAGTAGCCCGACACACCGATCGCGACCACCGCCGCCACCGCGATGTACTCGAGCAGCAGATCCCAGCCGATGAACCAACCGGCGAGCTCACCCAGCGAGACGTAGCCATAGGTGTAGGCCGAGCCTGCCTTCGGGACCATGCCCGCGAATTCGGCGTAGCACAGCGCCGCCGCGGCACTGGCGACACCGGCGATCAGGAACGAGATCAGGACCGCCGGGCCGGTGACAGAGTGCGCGACCGAGCCCGCCAGGGTGAAGATGCCCGCGCCGATGATGCCGCCGACGCCGATGGCGGTGAGCTGCCAGAGTCCGAGCGATTTGGCGAGCCGCTCGTCACTCGGGGTCTCGTCGTCGACCTCGACCAGTGGTTTGCGGCGCAACGCCTGGGTGCGCAACTCTGCGAAAGACATCCGCGTTTTCCTTTCATCGGCGCACACCGCCGCGTCACGGTGGGCGCATCCGAGTACACCGCCACGCACGGCCCCTGGCATCGAGAGTGAATAATGTTCAGCGGCGACGATCGGTGCGAAAACTCGTCACTTTCCGCGCCCGCCCACCAGAGCGCGGAGGAAGAACCCGAGGTTGGCGGGCCTTTCGGCCAGCCTGCGCACGAAATAGCCGTACCACTGGTCACCGTAGGGGACGTACACGCGAACATGGTTGCCCGCGGCGGCGAGTCGCTGCTGTTCGTCGGCGCGGATGCCGTACAGCATCTGGTACTCGTATTCCTCGGTCTTGCGCTGCGCCGCGCGGACGCCCGCCTCGGCGGCGGTGATCACTGCCGGGTCGTGCGAGGCGATCATCGGATAGCCCGCGCCCGCGGTGAGCATGCCGAGGCATCGCCGGTACGAGGCGTCGACCTCGGCCTTGTCGCGGAAGGCGACCGACTCGGGTTCGTCGTAGGCGCCTTTGCACAGCCTGATACGCGACCCCGGGCCCGCCATGGCGTGGCAATCGTCCTCGGTGCGGCGCAGATAGGCCTGCAGGACCGCGCCCAGCCACGGGTAGTCCGTGCGCAACTCGCGCACGATCGACAGCGTCGAGTCGGTGGTGGTGTGGTCTTCGGCATCGACGGTGACCCAGATCCCGGCGGCCGCGGCGGCGGCGCAGATCTGGCGGGCGTGCTCGCGGGCGATCGCGTGACCGTCCTGCGGCAGGGCTTGCCCCAGTGCGGAGAGCTTGACCGAAACCTCCAGCGGCCGAACAGCTCCCGTCGTCACGTCCGACTGGGGGAGACGGCCGAGCGCGGTGATCAACGTCCGGTATTGCGCGACGGTCGCCTCGGCGCTCGCCAGATCGGTGGTGTCTTCACCCAGGTAGTCGATACTGACGAAACGCCCTGAGCGCAAAAGCGTTTCGCTGGCGCGCACCACCTGTTCGGTGCTGGTGCCCGCGACGAAACGGGCCACCACCGCTCGACTGACCGGCAGCCGGGTGACGGTGCGTTCCAGGCGCGTCGAGCGCGCGGCGGCGAGCATGGTCGAACGCAGCAGCGCGGACATCAGTCGACCTCCGGCGCCTGGTGGGGGTAGCGATGTTCGGTGGGTGGAACGAAGGTTTCCTTGATCGTGCGCGCGGAGGTCCAGCGCAGCAGGTTCTGCGGGGAACCGGCCTTGTCGTTGGTGCCGGATGCGCGTGCGCCGCCGAACGGTTGCTGGCCGACGACCGCTCCGGAGGGTTTGTCGTTGATGTAGAAGTTGCCCGCGGCGAAGGTGAGTCGGTCGGTCGCTTCGGCGATCGCGGTGCGGTCCGTCGCGATGACCGAGCCGGTGAGGCCGTAGGGGCTGCCCGTGTCGACGAGGTCCATGGCGTCGGCGAAGGCGCTCGGGGTGTTGTCGTCGTAGACGTGCACCGCCAGGATCGGGCCGAAGTACTCGGTGCGAAAGACCTCGTCGCTGGGATCGTCACCGACCACGATGGTGGGGTCGACGAACCATCCGACACTGTCGTCGCTGTGTCCGCCCGCCACCACGGTCAGGCCCGGCGTGGCCTTCGCGCGCTCGAGTGCGGCGGTGTTGCGGTCGAAGGCGCGCCGATCGATCAGTGCCCCACCGAAATTCGTGAAGTCGGTGACGTCGCCGTAGCGCAGGTTCGACGTCCGCTCGATCAGGTCCTCCGACATCGCCGCCCAGACCGAACGCGGGATGAACGCGCGCGAAGCGGCCGAACACTTCTGGCCCTGATAGTCGAACGCGCCGCGCACCAACGCGGTGGTGAGCACCGCCGGATCGGCCGACGGGTGCGCGAGCACGAAGTCCTTGCCACCGGTCTCGCCCACCAGCCGCGGATAGGTGCGGTAGCTGTCCAACCGCTGTGCCACCGCGCGCCACAGATGCTGGAAGGTGCCCGTCGACCCGGTGAAGTGCACGCCGGCCAACCGCGGGTCGGCCAGCACGACATCGGAGATCGCCGGGCCCGGTCCGTTGACCAGGTTGATCACCCCGGGTGGCAGCCCGGCCGCTTCCAGTAGCCGCATGGTCAGGTAGGCCGCCACCGCCTGGCTCCGGGCAGGCTTCCACACCACGGTGTTGCCCATCAGCGCGGGCGCGGTGGGCAGGTTGCCCGCGATCGCGCTGAAGTTGAACGGTGTCACCGCGTAGACGAACCCCTCGAGCGAGCGGTACTGCATCCGATTCCACATCCCCGGAGAGGAGATCGGCTGGCCGGCGAGGATCTCGCGTGCGAAGGACACATTGAACCGCCAGAAGTCGATCAGTTCGCACGGTGCGTCGATCTCGGCCTGATAGGCGGACTTGGATTGCCCGAGCATCGTCGCGGCCGCGATCTTTTCGCGCCACGGTCCGGAGAGAAAATCGGCGGCGCGCAGGAAGATCGCGGCTCGATCGTCGAACGACATCGCCTGCCAGGCGGGTGCGGCGGCGCAGGCGGCCTCGACCGCGGCGGCGGTTTCGCTGGTGCTCGCGTCGCGCAGCGTGCCGAGGACGGCGGCGTGGCGATGGGGTTGGACCACGTCGAAGCTGGGGCCCTCACCGGGCAGGTGGCGGCCCCCGATCACATGGGTGATCTCGGTGGGGGAGGCGGACAACTCGGCGAGCGCGGTCCGCAGGCGACTGCGTTCCGGGCTTCCCGGAGCGAAGGTGCCGACGGGTTCGTTGACCGGCTGCGGGGTGGTCGCGATGGCGTCCATGGGTGCGGCTCCTGCGTCGTGGCGGATAGCGGGATGTGACGTAGTCAACACCGATACGCAGCGGTCATAATCATCTGATCGGATGAAGAATCGGGCGGTTGCTTGTCCGATCAGCCAAAACCGGAGGTGCTCGATGTCCGACGGGGTCACCACACTGCGCCAGTTGCTCGTCGCCTTGGACCACACCGTCGCCACCCTGGTCGACGCGCCCGCGGGCGAAGAGGTCGCAATCCGAACAGTCGCGTTGGCCGAGCCTGCCGACCTGCCCGAACACCTCGACGGTGAGGGCGCCCTGCCCGAGGTGTACCTGCTCGTCGGAGTCGATGCCGCCGCGACCGCGCGCTGGTTGCGCGAGATCGGCGATCGCGACCCCGCGCAGCGGCCGCGCGTGCTGATGACCAAGAGTGCCAACGACTCTCCCGCGGTGCGCGCCGCCGCCGAGGCCGCGGGCGTCGCGCTGGTGCACGTCCATCGACAGGCACGCTGGGACCAGGTGTTCTCGCTGATCCGCCGGATGTTGGCCCGCTCGCCCGGTCAGCGCGCGGCGTCCGACGAGCACGACCTCCTCGCTCCCGACACCGATCTGTTCGGGCTGGCCCAGGTGGTGGCCAGGGAAACCGGCGGCATGGTCTCGATCGAGGATCCCCAGTCGCGCGTCCTGGCCTACTCGGCCTCGGACGCGTCTGCCGATCAGTTGCGCATCCAATCCATCCTCGGTCGGGAGGGTCCGAGCGACTACCTGCGGATTCTGCGCGAGTGGGGCGTGTTCGACCGGGTGCGTCGCGGCGACGAGGTCGTCGACGTGCCGGAACATCCTGAGCTCGATATCCGTCGCAGACTCGTCGTCGGTATCCGGCGTGGCACCGGCGGCACGCATTCGAGGATGCTCGGGACCATCTGGTTGCAGCAGGGCGCCGGACCGCTGCGCCCCGACGCGGCGCAGGTGCTGCGTGGCGCGTCGGCGGTGGCGGCCAGGATCATCGCGCGGCGGTTGGACGCGCCGTCGACCGAGGCATTGCTCGTGCGCAGGCTGTTCGGTGCGCACGGCGACGGCGTCGACGTGCCATCCGTCGCCGCCGCGCTGAACCTGCCGATCACCGGCCCGGCCGCGGTGATCGGCTTCGCCCCGGTCGGTCCCGCCGCGGGGCCGACCGCGTCGAGTGGCTTGATCCGGTTGCACGCCAGTGCTTTCCGCGACGACTCGGTGACCGAGTCGATCGGAGATCGGGTCTATGTCCTGCTGCCCGCCTATCACTCCGAACGCAGCGTCGGCTCGTGGGTGCGCAAGCTGGTCGCCCAGCTCGAACAGACGCGCGAACTCCTCGTGCGGGCCGCGATCGCCGCACCGGTCGTGGATCTGACCGCGGTGGCCGCGGCGCGCACGGAGGTCGACCGGGTGCTGGACAGTCCGGTCGCCGACCCCTCGGGCAGTCGGGTCGCCACGCTGGCCGATGCCAGAACCGCGGTGTTGCTGGCCGAGATCATGGAACTGATCCGTGAGCGCCCGCGCCTGCACGATCCACGCCTGGCCGCGCTCGATGCCTATGACCGAGCCCACGCGGCTGACCTGCGGGTATCGGTTCAGACGTATCTGCGTGCGCACGGCGAGGTGCGCGCCGCGGCGACCGCGTTGCGCGTGCACCCGAACACGCTGCGCTATCGGCTGCGGCGGGTCGAGGCGATCCTCGGCATCGACCTGGCCGATCCGCAGGATCGGCTTCTGCTCGACATCCAACTGGCCGCGCTGGCGATTGTGCCGATTGCTCAGAGGTAACACAGATATTGCAGTTACTCTGCAATAGCCGTCCGGGTCGGGCGGTCGTGGAACGAAGGAGTAGCGGTGAACAGTGCACACAGGGGTCGCGGCGAGCTGTCGCGGCGCGCGATGTTGGGTGTCGGAGCCGGTGCGGCTGCCGCAGTCGCGGTCGGCGCGACCGTCACCGGATGTGGTGACCAACCGAGCGGAGTCACCCCGTCGAGCACCCAGACCGAGCCGACCGGAGCCGTCCTGGATGCCAACCGCGCGCTGGCCGACACGTTGCCCTTCGGCGACACGGCCGACTTCGCCGATGCCGACCGCGGCTGGATCGCCTCGCTCGAGCCGGGCAAGGTCACCGATCCCTCCGGCAAAGTGGTGTGGGACAACGACTCCTACGACTTCCTCGCCGGCTCCTGTCCGCAGTCGGTGAACCCGAGCCTGTGGCGGCAATCCCAGCTCGTCGTCAAGCAGGGCCTCTACGAGATCGCGCCGGGCTTCTACCAGGTTCGTGGTCTCGACCTGTCGAACATGACATTGATCGAAGGCGAGACCGGCGTGGTCGTCATCGATCCGCTGGTCTCGGCCGAGACCGCGGCCGCCGGACTCGCGCTCTATCGCGAACATCGCGGTGACCGGCCGGTCACCGGCCTGATCTACTCGCACTCCCATGTCGATCACTTCGGCGGCAGCTACGGCGTCATCACCCCGCAGGACGTCGCCGCCGGGCGCTGCCCGGTGATCGCGCCCTCGGGATTCATGGAGCACGCCGTGGCCGAGAACATCTACACGGGCACGGCGATGGCCCGTCGCGCCGCGTACATGTACGGCGCCGCATTGCCCCGAGGCCCGAAAGGCCAGGTGGGATCCGGTCTCGGACAGACCACGTCGGTCGGTACCGTCAGCCTGATCCCGCCCACCGTGTCCGTGACCCGCACCGACCAGGAAGAGCTGGTCGACGGTGTGCGGATGGTCTTCCAACTGACGCCGGGCACCGAAGCGCCCTCGGAGATGAACTTCTACTTCCCCGATCGGCGCATCCTGTGTATGGCCGAGAACGCCACCCACACCATGCACAACATCGTCACCCTGCGCGGTGCGCTGGTCCGCGACCCGCATGTCTGGTCGAAATATCTCACCGATTCGATCAACCGCTACGGCCGCCGAGCCGAGCTGGTGTTCTCCTCGCACCACTGGCCGATCTGGGGTACCGATCGGATCGTGGAGTTCCTGTCGCTGCAGCGCGACATGTACGGCTACCTCAACGATCAGACACTGCGACTGCTGAATCAGGGCTACGTCGGCGCCGAGATCGCCGAAATGCTGCAGATGCCCCCCGCGCTGACCGCGTCGTGGTCGACGCACGGGTACTACGGCTCGGTCAGCCACAACGTCAAGGCGGTGTACCAGCGGTACATGGGCTGGTTCGACGGCAACCCGGCGCACCTGTGGGAACACCCGCCGGTGGACAACGCCCACCGTCATGTCGAGGCGATGGGTGGCGCCGACGCGGCACTGCGAACGGCACAGCGAGCCTATGATGCCGCCGACTTCCGCTGGGTCGTGCAACTGGTGAACTACGTGATCTTCGCCGACCCGGCCAACAAAACAGCGAAAGACTTGCAGGCCAGTGCCTTCGAACAACTCGCCTACGGCGCGGAGAACGCCACCTGGCGCAACTTCTACCTCAGCGGCGCCCACGAACTGCGCAACGGTTCGTTCGGCACGCCGACCACCGCCGACTCCGCCGCGATGGCCGCCGCACTGAGTGTGGACCAGGTGTTCGACGCGGTGTCGTTACGGATCGACGGTCCGAAGGCCTGGGACGTCCGAATGACCACGGACTGGCGGATCAGCGACGAGAACCATCGCGTGCACCGCGTGGAACTGCGCAACGGAGTCCTGGTGCACCACGACCGCTTTGCCGGTGACTCGCTACCCGCGCCCGACGCGACGATCACCCTCAGTCGCACGACCCTGATCGCCACCCTGGTCGGCGGCGCCGACTTGCGCAAGGGCGTCGCGAGCGGTGACATCGCCATCGACGGCGACGCCACCGCCCTGGCGAAGCTGCCCGGCGTGATCGACAAGCCGGACCCGAACTTCGCCATCGTCACACCGTGACGGTGTCAGGACCCGGGTACCTCGCCGACCGCCGCGGCCGTGTCGATCACACCGAACACCTCGCCCTGCGGAGCGGCCAGGATGCCCGTGCGGCCGAACGGGCTGTCCTCGGCGCCCATGATCACCGAGGCGCCCAGTTCGGTGGCCCTGGCCAGGATGGCGTCGGTGTCGTCGACCTGGATCCAGGTGAGCCAGTAGGGCGGGGTGCTCAACGCTGAGGCATCCATCATGCCGCCGACTTCGTGGCTGTCACCGGGCAGCGCGAAGGTGGAGTAGGTGAAGTCCGCCCCGTCGCCGATTTCGGTGTACCGCCAGCCGAACACCGCGCTGTAGAACTGTTGTGCCCGATCGTAGGCAGGGGTGTGCAATTCGTTCCAGCAATAGGCGCCGTTCTGGTTGTACACGCCGGCGCCGCTGTGTGCCTTGGCTTCCCACACGCCGAAGACACCGCCCGCCGGGTCGGCGGCGATGAACATGCGGCCCACGTCGAGCACATCGAACGGTGGCACGAGTACCTGCCCGCCGGACCTGCTCACCCGTTCGGCGATCTCGTCGGCACGCTCGGCCGCGAAGTATGTCGTCCATACCGACGGCATCTCGCCCATGCCCTCGGGTTTCGGGCCGATGCCCGCCGCGGGTCGGCCGTCGACCATGGCCATGAGGTATCCACCTGCTTCGGCGGGTCCGGACTGGACTTCCCAGCCGAACAGCGTGCTGTAGAAGTCGCGGGCGGCGTCGGTGTCGTCCACCTGACAGTCGATCCAGCAGGGCGTGCCCTGCGGCCAAGCTTCGTCGCGTGTCGGCATTGTCGAATGTCCTCCTCGGCGATGGATGAAGGCCGGCCCCAGCCGCACCGGCGTGTGCCAAGTCAACCACCGGACACCGACACGAACGGGGACTCCGAAACCGCGCTGAACTGGAACAAGGCGTGTTCACAGCGACAGCCCGAGCGGGCCGACGCTCACCGGCTCAACTCGTTAGCGCTGTTACAGTTTCCGCGCCGATCGTGCGGTGGCTTGGTCAACGGTGGAGACGAACCGGTCGGGAGCGATTCATGGTGGTGAGAGATTCGGAACGCGGGTTCGTCCGCATGCTGGTGACGATCCTCGCGGTGGTCGTCGTGCTCGGCTGCGGCGGTGGTCCCGCAGGCGCGCAGCCCCCGGACGCGTCGGGCGCGAAGTGGACCGCGCTGCACGACGGCCCGGGCGCCTATCCCGAGGTGCGGGTGGAGCGCGGCGTCCAGATCACGATGAGCGACGGCGTCGTGCTCAAGGCCGACGTCTACCGCCCCGCCGACGCCGCGGGGGTGATGGAACACAAACCGCTACCCACCGTCGTGAGTCTCACGCCGTACTCGAAACTGATGACCGGCCTGATCGAATCGGCCGCCGCGATTCCGGGCCTGCAGTCCACCGCCGTCGACATCGTGCGCAGGCTGAATCTGTCCACCACCCCGATCAGCGGGTTCGGTGATCTGATGCAGGCTCTGGACGGCGGCATGATCCAGACCATGCTCGGCGTCGACCGCAAACTCGTCCGCGCCGGGTACACCGTTGTCGTGGCCGACGTGCGCGGAACCGGTCTGTCGCAGGGCAAATGGGACACCCTCGGGGCGCGCGAACAGCTCGACACCCGCGAGGTGATCGACTGGGCGGCCACGCAGCCGTGGTCGAACGGACGCATCGGGATGAGCGGTGGCTCCTACTCCGGCATCAATCAGTTGCGTGCTGCCGAAAACGCCCCGCCCGCGTTGCAGGCCATCTTCCCGGTCGAGCCCGGCAGCGACCTCATGCGTGATGTGGTCGCTCCCGGCGGCGGCGTCGGCACGACCTTCCTGCCGTTGTGGCTCAATTCGGTCAACCAGCTCAAACTCGTCCCCGACGTGGCCTCCATGGTGGACGGCAGTTTCGACTGGACCTGGTTCAACGACCGCCTGGCCGACCCGACCACCAACTTCGACCTGCTCGCCCAATCGCTGCTCACCCCGTCGCTGTCGAATATGCCGCCGGCGCTCGACGGCGCGCTCGACGACACCTCCGCCTTCCGCGAGGCGATCATGGGCCACCCCGAGAACGTCACGGTGCCCACCTTCGTCTACGGCGGCTGGCACGACATCTTCGCCAACAGCGCGACCAAACTCTACGAACAGATCCCGCTTCCGGCCGGGCGCAAACAGCTCGTCGTCGGCGATACCTATCACGCCAATCCCGGTGCGGGCACCGGTGTCCCCGGCGCGCCCCCGCGCCTGGACGTTCTGCAGCGAGCCTGGTTCGACACATGGCTCAAGGGCATCGCCACCGGCATCGAAGATTTCGGGCCCGTCACCGTGAAACAGCAGGGCGGAAGCTGGGTGACACTGCGCGAGTTCCCCCAGCCGGGTGTCACGCATCGCCGTGTCTACCTCTCGGCCGCGCCCAGCGGCAGCACCGAAGACAGCCTGCACGACGGATCGCTCAGCGCCACCGGGCCTGGCGCTGTCGAAACACTCACTGTCGCACCGGGTTTGAATCAAATCTGCTCCCGTGACGCGGCGCAGGGCGCGGCCGGGATGACAGCTGCGTTCGACACCTGCGCGAAGGACTCCCGCATCGCCGAACGCAACGGCCTCACCTTCACCAGTGCTCCGCTGACCGAACAGACGGTCATCTCCGGGCCGATCAACGTGCGGCTCAACACGGTCCACGACGCCACCGACGGATTCTGGAATGTCACCGTCAACGACGTGGCGCCCGACGGCACCTCGACCGTGCTGACCACCGGCCAGCTCACCTCGTCGATGCGGGCCGTCGACGAACGCCGCAGCGCGCGCTCGATCAACGGTGACTTCACCGCGCCCTTCAACCCGCTCACCGTCGACCGGCTGCTTCCGGTCGTGCCCGGCGCACCGACCGAAATCGATGTCGCCGTCATTCCGACCCAGGCAGTGCTGGCACCGGGGCACCGGCTGCGTATCGACGTCTTCGCGGGCAACGCGCCCAAGGCGTTGCCGTTTCGGCCGATGCTCAACGCCAGTGGCCTCGAACCACAGCACCTGCGCCTCGACCCCGCGGCACCGAGTTTCGTCAACCTGCCCACGGACCGCCCGATTCCCTGACCGAAGCCGGGGGCGTCGTCGCCCCACTACCCTCGGTCGGGCAGGATGCGTGCGCACGCTGTGAAGAGTCCGACGAGGAGGTCGCTGTGGTCGAACCTGTCATCGTGGTGATGGGGGTGTCGGGATGTGGGAAGACCACGGTCGGCGCGCTGACCGCCGACCGGCTCGAGGTGCCGTACGCCGAAGGCGACGACTTCCATCCGTTGGCCAACATCGAGAAGATGGCGGCGGGTATCCCGTTGACCGACGAGGACCGGCTGCCCTGGCTCGACACCGTCGCCGAGTGGCTCGCCGAACACCAGGAAACCGGCGGGGTAGCGACGTGTTCGGCATTGCGGAGGGTCTACCGAGACCGCCTGCGCGCCAGGGCCCCGCAGACCTACTTCGTGCACCTGGCAGCCACCCGCGAGGAACTGCTCCGCCGGATGACCGGCCGACTCGGCCACTTCATGCCGACGATCCTGCTGGACTCACAGCTGGACACCTTGGAACCGCTGCAATCCGACGAAGTGGGCGTCACCCTCAACGCGCTACAGCCGCCGAGCGTGCTCGTCACCGAGGCCGTCGACCTCTGGATCGCCGATCACCGCTGAAGCAGCGGATGCAGCTCCTCGACCGGCGCCAGCATCAGCATCGCCCCCACTACCAGCGCCGCCAGGCAGACGGCGGTGAAGAACAACACCCACAGCACCGCGGGCAGGTGGGTCAACCGGGCCAACTGGTCGGCATCGGAGTCCGTGCGCCCCGGCTGCCGCCGACGACTGCGTTGCAGTTCGAAGACCGGCCGCACCGCGGCGGCCAGCAGGAACCACGCCGCGAGATACGCGAACGCGGCCTGGAGCAGATCGCTGCCGAACCACGACACCCCGAACACCAGAGCGCCGAGCACCAGCACGGTGAGCAGCCCGTACATGTTGCGCACCTTGATCAGCACCGCGGCCAACATCAGCAGCGTCGCCCACAACATCACCGTCACCCGGCCCGTCCCGAGCAGCGCGGCGTAGCCGAGCCCGAGCAGCGCGGGCGCCGGGTACCCGGCAGCCGCGGTGAGGATCATGCCGGGGCCGCTGGGCCTGCCGCTCGACACGGTCAGCCCCGACGTATCGGTGTGCAGGGTGATCGCGTGCAGCCTGCGCCCGGTGAGCAGCGCGACCACGGCGTGCCCGGCCTCGTGCGCCACCGTCACCGCGGCGCGGGTCAGCCGCCACAGCGGTCGGTAACCGACCAGAACCAACGCCACCGCCGCGGTGGCCAGTACCAACCACCAGGCGGGCGCGGGCTGGGGTGCGAGGAGACGATCGAGCAGCGAGCTGGCGGATCCGGTGTTCACCGCCGCACTTTAACCGGCCGTGGGCTCGTTCGCCGCCGACCGGGGAACTGCGGCGATACCCACCGGCCCACAACTGTCCGCGGCCGGCACCGGCCCCGCCACGAGCCCCCGACGGTAAGGCGAGTTCGGTCGCGGCGACGGCAGGCTACCGAGATCTCCGTTGCGCGAGTAGCCCTTTCGCTCACCGGGCGTGGGACCGGTCGTTCCCGCATCGCTCCCGTGGCGTCGGCCGGCGTGGTAGCAATGGGCATGCAGATGCGCCCTCACCGCTGGACTCCGCCGCGCCCCACCCCTCGTGCGCGGCAGACCCTCAGCGATCCGCCGATGCCGCCGATCCGACTGTTGCCGCTGCCTGGAAGCGGCCCGGAGGACGTGGTGGTGCTGGCCGACGGTCGGCTCGTCACCGGGACCGACGACGGTGCGATCTGGCGCGTAGATCCGGCGAGCGGAGCGGTCGAGCGGATCGGCGAGGCCGGTGGTCGACCGCTGGGCATGCACGTCGACGCCGACGGCTCACTGCTGATCTGCGTCGCGGGTCGAGGCGTGCTGCGGTTGGCGCGGGCGAACGCGGAGCTGGAAGTCGTGGTCGGTGAGATCGATGGCGCCCCGATCGCCTTCCCCAGCAACGTGGTCGGCGATGACGACGGCACGATCTACTTCTCGATCTCGACGCGGCGATGGCCCTTCGAGGAGTGGATGACCGACATTCTGGAACACTCCGGCAGCGGACAGTTGGTACGCCGCGACCCGGACGGACACCTGGAGGTGCTCGTCGACGGTCTCCAGTTCGCCAACGGCGTGGTACTCGCCCCGGACAGGTCCTGCGTGCTGGTCGCCGAGACCGGCGCCTACCGGATCACGCGATACTGGCTGACCGGTCCGTGCGCAGGCACCACCGACCACATCGCCGAAAACCTGCCCGGTTCACCCGACAACATGCTGCTCGGCAGCGACGGGCTGGTCTGGGTCGGCATCGTCTCGCCACGCAACCCCTTGCTGGACAAGCTCTTTGCGCTTCCCGGTGTCCTACGGCGAATTGTCGACGCCCTGCCGGATCGGCTGACGCCCGCGCCCGTCCGCTCGGTCTGGGTGCTCGGGCTCGATCTCGACGGCACCATCGTGCACGACCTGCAGCGCGAAGGCACCGACTACGCGTTGGTCACCGCGGTGGCCGAACACAACGGCACCCTCTACCTCGGCAGCCTGTCCGAATCCGCGATCGCGGTGACGTCGGTGCCGACCTGATCTCAGCGTCGAACGGTCGACGGCACCGGGTGGTCCGGCTCGAGTGCGGGTAGCCCGTCGATACTGGTGGCATTGTCGCCCGCGATGCGACGGGCGAAGTCGGCGTCGGTGCGGCGGGTGTGGGCTTCGTCGAGGATGAAGCGCTCCTCGACGAGATCGAGCTTGGGCACCGACCAGCCGCACGAATCGGCGATGCGATCCACCGAAATCGTCACCGCCGCACGAATGCCGGGGTGCCCGGTGCCGAAATGCGCTCGCAGCGTGTCGAATTCGTCGGAGTCGGGGCGAACGACTCGACCGGTGCCGAAGAGCCGAAGGATGCGCGTGGTGCGGGTGAACGAGCAGAACATCACGGTGATCCGGCCGTTGTCACGCAGGTGAGCGATCGTTTCCGAACCGCTGCCGAACAGATCGAGGTAGGCGACGGTGTGGTCGTCGACCACGGCGAAGGTATCGCGATATCCCTTGGGGGAGACGTTGACACGGCCGCCGACGGAGGGTGCGGTACCGATGAAGAACATCGGCTGTTCGGTGATGAATGCCCGCAACTTGTCGTCGATCCGATCGAACACCTTGCCCATGACGCACTCTCTCGTCCCGTCAGTCGGCGGGCTCCCCGCCTCCACTGTATCGACGGCCGCACCGTGACGGCCGTTCGGTGCACGGCGAGATTTACCGCAGACGATGACCCGCGGTGTTCGCGCGCGCCGGTCGCCGAGTACGAACCAGCGGCAGACCCGCTCAGCCGTTGATCGCCTTCTGCGTCGAGCCCAGCGAGCGGATGCGGGCGTCGAGGTCGTAGACGAGGGTGTTGAGCATGAGCTCGTCGGGGGAGGTGGCGTCGAGCAGTTGTGCCGCCTGGGCGCGCACCGTCTCCGGTGAACCCTGCAACTGCGCGGCCTTGCGCTGCGCGGCGAAGTGGCGTTCGGCGTCGTTGCCGGGGAAGCTCGCGGCTTGTTCCGGCGTGGCCAGAGCCTGCGGGCGGCCGGAGCGCAAGTTGGCGAAGGCGAGATCGCGCGGCGCGGCGAGGCGATCGGCCTCGGCGTCGGTGTCGGCGCAGATCGCGGAGGCCGCCACGATCGTGTACGGCTCGCGCAGTGTCTGCGACGGCCGGAAGTTGTCGCGGTAGAGCGTCAGTGCGGCGACAGTGTTGTCCGGGGCGATGTGATGGGCGAAGGCGAACGGTAGTCCCAGTGCGGCAGCCACCTGGGCGCTGTAGCCACTCGACCCGAGCAACCACACCTCCGGTTCCGCGCCGAGGCCGGGGCTTGCCACGATCCCGTTCGGATCCGCGCCACGGAAGAAGCCGATCAGGGCGGTGAGTTCCTGGGGGAACGCGTCGCCGCCGAGCCCTTCGGCGCTGCGGCGCAGGGCACGCGCGGTCACCGGATCGGTGCCGGGGGCACGTCCGATGCCGAGATCGATCCGGCCGGGGTGCAGCGACTCGAGCGTGCCGAACTGTTCGGCCACCACCAGCGGCGGATGATTCGGCAACATCACCCCGCCCGAACCGACCCTGATCCGCGAGGTGGACGCGGCCAGATGCGCGAGCACCACCGCGGGTGCCGCACTGGCGATGCCGGGCATGTTGTGATGCTCGGCCACCCAGAATCGACGAAAACCGTGCTCCTCGGCGTGCTGCGCGAAACGCGTTGTCGCGTGCAGCGCGGCACCCGCCGTCGCATCGGACTGCACCGGTGCCAGATCCAGAACCGACAGCGTGACGGCGCTCATGAGCCTCCTCGAGTGTGTATTGCCCCTATCGAAGCCAACCCGCGTCGGGCGGCCGGTATTTCCGCGCACCGGTGGTGGTGACATCGGCCACGGTGGCGTGCGCGCAGTCGGCCCCGGTGGTCGTCATCAGGCGCGCGGTCGGCCGTCGGCCCGCATGCGGCTTCACCGACACCATGTGCGATGGTCTCGGCCGTTTCGTCACCGGCTTGTCGTTCGGGGAGGTGCGGGTGCCCGTCTGCGGGCCGAGATCACCGCGGCAGACCGACCACGGCATCGGTCGCCGTGGACACCGGATCGCCTGTTAGCTGGAAAGCCGCTGGCAGAGAGCCGTTTTCTGTCGTACCCCCTCGGTATCGTCGAAGTGTCACACAACCTGCCCGAACGCGAAGTGTGGCCGGGCGGTGCGAGAACGGGGGCACACGAGATGAGTGACATCGACAGCGGCGATCTGCGGCCGCCACGCCAGCACGGAACCACCTGGCGCGAATCCGAATACCGAGTACTGGCCGACGACCTGCGCGCGGGCGCCGATCTGGCCCGCACGGCGATCACGGTCGGGCGCACCGAATCGGCGGTGCGCACCGCACTGCGCAATTTCGTACCACCGGAGGAACGGGTGCCGACCGCCGAACGGGAACGCTGGATCCGCACACGCCTCGTCGCCGAACCGGAATGGGACTGGTGGGCGGTGGTGATCGACCATCACCGCCGCTCCCGCAGCGGCCTGTGGTTCACCCGCCACGAGCACTGCGCCCGTATCGGCTGGCGCAGGCGCACTCCCATGCCCGCACTCGCCCAGGAACTGGCCACGTCGGAACTGTCGGTCGCCGAGCTGCTGCGCGCACTCGGGTTGGTCGAGAGCATCGAGGAAGCCGCCGACCGTCTCGGCGCCACCCCGGGTCTGGCCCTGGCCAAACGAGTCACCGCCCGCCGTGACGAAGCGGTCGGCGCCCGCTGGATCCTGGTCGTCGACGGCGCGGCCGGCACCACACGCTCGCGCAACGCTCCGGTGCGCCGCCAGCTGTCCCTGCACGAGACCCGCGCCGACGCCGAAGCCGAGCGTGACCGAATCCTGTCCTGGCACATCCGAATCGGATCGGAAGAACCCGATTCGCCGGTCTGGTGGACCATCGCCGAGCGCGGCCTGGGCGCCACGGTCGGCCACACCCGCTGCGGCGTCCACGATCCCGCGACAGCCGGCGGGCGCATCCGTGCCGAAGCTCTGACCGTCGGCGACATCATCCGCGTTCCGGTCCCGGACGGCGGCTTCCTGCAGGACCGCATCACCGCGATCACCCAGCACGCCGCCGGGGCGCCGATCGTCGTCGACCTGGCCCCGGTGGCCAACTCCCGTGTCCGCCGTGTCGTCGAGTTCGCGCCCGACGAGGTCGTTGACGTGGTTCGGAGCTCGGCGCAACGCTCGGCCTAGGGCCGCGACCGGCCACCTGGTCGGGGCGCGACGGTAGGCGGCGAGAATCGGGGTACCTGGTTCGTCGCCTACTTGTCGGCGTGGACGCGACCAGGCATGGTCGCGGCGGCGACGAACATGACGGCGGCCATGGCCAGCATGGCGACGAATACCAGGTGGATGCCGTGCGCGAGTTCGCTGGGCGCCGGGTGGTCGGGGTCGCGGATGCCCGCGTTGACGATGGCGCCGAACAGTGCGACGCCCAGCGCGCTGCCCAGGGAGCGGGCGAACATGTTGGCGGAGGTGACCACGCCGCGTTCGTGCCACTGCGCGCTGGCCTGCGCCGCGATGAGGGTGGGGGAGGCGACCAGGCCCATGCCCGCGCCGATCAGGAAGCACGACGCCGCGATCTGCCAGGGACTCGCGTGGGGGCCGACGAGGAGCGTGCTCGCGCAGCCGAGGACGGTGAGGGTGCTGCCGACCAGGCCGCTGATGCGAAATCCCCAGCGCAGGTACAGCCTTCCGGACAGGGTCGCGGTGAGCGGCCAGCCGAGCGTGAGTCCACCGACGGTGAGGCCGGCCACGAGTGCGCTGGTCCCGAGCACTCCCTGGGCGAAAGTCGGCACATACGAGGTCAATCCGAGGATGACGGCACCGACCAGCAGGGAGACCGTGCTGCTCGCGATCACCACGCGCCGGGTGAAGATCCACAGCGGCAGAATCGGATTCGCCGTGCGCAACTCGACGACCGTGAACAGCACCAGCACCGCCACGCTGCCCACGAACAGGGTGAGCGAGACCGGTGAGGTCCACTCCCAGGCTTGACCGCCCTCGAGCAAGGCCAGGATCAGAGCGCCCGCACCGACGGTGAGCAGGATCGCACCGGGATAGTCGATGCGCTGGGTGCTGCGCACCGCCGATTCGGTGAAGTGGCGCACCAACATCCAGCCGGCCACCGCGCACAGCGGCAGATTGATCAGGAAGATCCACCGCCAGCTCAGATGGTCGGCGAACAGGCCGCCGAGCAGCGGACCGAGCACGGCCGAACTGGCCCACACCCCCGCCAGGTAACCCTGAACCTTGGCCCGCTCGGCCAGCGTGTACAGATCGCCGGCGATCACCATGGTCATCGGCTGGATCGCTCCGGCGCCGATCCCCTGAATCGCCCGAAAGGCGATGAGCGCCACCATGCTCGTGGCCAGCCCGCACAGCACAGACCCCACCGCGAAGGTCGCGATGCCGAACAGGATCACCGGCTTGCGCCCCACCATATCGGCGAGCTTGCCGTAGATCGGCACCGTAACAGCCTGGGCGAGAAGGTAGATGGAGAACAGCCACGGGAACATGGCGAACCCGCCGAGGGTGTCGGTGATCGTGAGGACCGCGGTCGCGATGATGGTCGAGTCGAGGGCGATCAGACCGGTGGACAGCATCAGCGAGACGAGGATCGCGCCCCGGTCCGATCGGAATCCGACGGCTGGGCTCGCGGTTTCTGTCGCCACCGACGTCCTTTCGTTGCTCCGACCGACAACGTTCAACGTATCGGTGGCAAGCCCCACTGCGCGCCTTGTTTTACGACGGTGTGACGCGATCGGCGGAAATCAGCCTTTCCCTGGGAGGGGCGGCTTTCGGATGTCCGGTCGAACTTCAGCCGCGCCGTGAACCCGTGACCCACACCGGTCCCGTCACCAACCAGATCACGGTGATCACTCCCAGCGATCCGAACACCCCCATCAACTGCTCGCGCTGCTCGGCATCGGCGACGGTGTAGCTGAGCGCGATGGTGAGCGCGCCGGCGATGGCGGCCGCACCGAGCCAACGGGAGAAATCGGCCCACTCCTTGCGGGTGCGCTCAGGGCCGTACTTCGGGACCTTCACCGGAACCGGTCCACCGGCGAATCGGTGGGCGAAGCGCTCGTCGGCCCATCGGATCATCCGGCCACCGAACATCACCGTGCAGCCGAGATAGATCCCGGCGACCCGATGGGCGAAAGTCACCTCACCGCCGCGGTGCAGGTCGATCGCCACCGCGGCCACCAGCACCACATCCAGGATCGGCACCATCGCCAAGATCACCGTGCTCGCGCGCGGCAGCCGGATCAGATAGCGCAGCAGCAAGCCGCCCACCACCAGCACCCAGAAACCGACTTCGCATGCGGCGATCGTCAGTAATACGGGGTTGTTCAGTTCGTCCATTCCCTCACTGTGCCGGGGCCACCGGGCCGCCGTCGTCCCGCTTCGGGCTGTTGCGCGGTCCGCCTTTCGGGGGACCCGTCGCGTCGCAGCGGTGTGCTGAAATGGGGCATGCCACCACCGCGCACGCCCCTGAGTCGGCTCGCGGACGCCTTCGACAGCGCGACCTCCGCCGCGGTCGGGGTGTTTCTGGTGGGGTTGTTGCTGTGGGCGGCGGGCGGCTGGGCGGTCGCGGTGGACCGAGACCTGTATCCGGCGCCCGCGAAATTGGTGCTGCTGTGCGCGGCGTTCGCGGTCCAGATGACCGCGCAGCGCAAGCCCGCCCTCGGGTTCGGCCTGATGGTCGCGCTGTTGGCCGCCGACTTCGTGTACGGTCCGTCGCTGCCGCTGTGGATCGCGCTGACCGACGTGATCTTCCTGGCCGTCAGCACCGGATCGGACCGGCTGGGCGCGGTGGTGGGGTGGTTCTCGCTCACCGTCACCCTGGGCGGGTCGCTGCTGGCGGTGGCTCTGCTCGATGTGAGAGCGGCGTTGTACGCGGCCTTGATCGGCGTCGCCCTCACCTGGTCGCCGCTCGGCTACGCTCGCGCGGTGCGTGCCTCCCGCCGCACGGTCGACGCCGAACGGTCCACCGCGCGCGCCGAGCTCGCCGCACGCGACGCCGAGCGGTTCGCCGCGCTCGGCGAGGAGCGAAGGCGGTTGGCCCGAGATCTGCACGACGCGGTGGCGGGCCACGTCTCCGCCGTTGCGATCCTGGCCGAAGTGGCACAGAAGGATCCGGGGAACACGGAGGTGCTGCGGACGATCCGCGCGGGCAGCCTGGCCGCGCTGGAGGAGATGCGGTCGACGATCGAGCTGCTGACCGCACCCGACGACACCGCGGTGACCACGCGCTTGTCGTCCCTGGACGGCCTGATCGACGCGGCCGAGGCCGCCGGCGGGGCGGTGACGTTGCGGCGACCCGACGACCTCGAGCTGCCCACCGCGGTCGAGGCCGTCGTGACCCGGATACTGGGCGAGACCTTGACCAACGCGACGAAGCACGCCCCCGGAGCGCCACTGGACATCGAACTGCGCCGCGATGCCACACGGCTGGTGGTGACGGCGATGAATCCGATCCCCTCCGAAGTAGCGCAGGGACACGGAAACGGACTGCGCAACATGATGTTTCGCGCGGAATCAGTCGACGGCACCATCACCGCGGGCGCCGAGGACGGCACCTGGCGCGTGTGTGCGCGAATTCCCCTGGGAGACAAGTGACAGTCACAGTCCTGGTGGCCGACGACCACGCCACCATCCGCGCGGGCCTGAAGATGCTCCTCGAAGCTTCCGGTGAGGTCCGGGTGATCGGCGAGGCGGCAGACGGTGCCGCCGCGGTCCGGCAAGCTCGAGCGCTGAGCCCCGATGTGGTGCTGATGGACGTGCGCATGCCGCGGGTCGACGGGCTGGAGGCATGCGCCGCCGTCGTCGCGGAGACCAGTGCGAAAGTGCTGGTGCTCACCACTTTCGCCATCGACGAATACGTCCTCGGCGCGCTCTCGGCTGGTGCGAGTGGATTCCTGCTCAAGTCCGTCGGCGGCGACGACCTGGTCGGTGCCGTGCTGGCCGTGGCCGACGGTGACGCGGTCCTCGACCCGAAGGTGACGCGCGCGGTGATCGCCGCATTGCCCCGCCCGACAGCCGTCGCGCCGCCGCCCGACCTGTCTGCGCTCACCGACCGCGAACGGCAGGTACTCGCCGGACTCGGCGCCGGCCTGTCCAACGGTCAAATCGGCACTCGCCTGCGCATCGGCGAGGCCACCGTGAAAACGCATGTATCCCGGGTGCTGAGCAAGCTCGGTGTGCAGTCACGGGTGCAGGCCGCGGTGATCGCGTCGCAGTCCGGTCTCGATCTGCCCTGACCTCGACCGGGAAAGAACCGACGATGTCCCGGGACCGAGTGCGGTACCGGGACATCAGGTCCGAACGGGGCTCAGCGTGCAGGTTGCGGGTCGGACTTATCTGGACGGATCCGGCGTGCTTCATACCAATAGGTCAGGAAAACGGTGGCGTAAGAAGTCGCTGCCACTGCTGCGGTCACCAGAAGAAACGCGACGAACAAGGTAATCGGGAAAGCCATGGTGCCCTCCTCGCGGTACGGTAGTCGTGCGATGAAGGTGGTGGTCAGCGCCTCGTCGCGCCGAATCTGAACGAGCCCCGCGCATTCGATGGTAGGGGCACGGCGCGACGCAGGCACGGATCCGCGACAGTGACTGCGGTCATTGTTCACGCGGAGTGTCGCCCACGTCACCGAAGCGGCCATGAGGTTGAATGTTCAACATCTCTGGGTTCTACCGCGTCACGAGTTCTCGACATCGGCTTCACCACGAACAACCGACGAAGGAGCACCGATCGTGAGCATGATCCTGGCCGCAGTGCACGACACCTACGGCATCGTTGTCGCCCAGGTGGGCAATCCCACGCCGGAGGCACCGCCGATGGCCGACAAGGTGATGCAGCTGGGCCGGTATTTCACCTGGATGATCCTGTTATCCGGCGTCACCGCCATCACCTACGGCGGCGGTCGCTTCGCCTGGGAGAAGTGGAACGGCGGCGGCCTGCAATCGCCGAAGATGATCGCCGGCGCCATGGCGGGCGGCGCGGTCGCCACCAGCGCGGGCACGATCATGAACGCGGTCATCGGAGCCTGATCGTCGGCCCCGCTACTGTCGGGGCCGTGCGTATCTTTCTCGCCGGCGCCACCGGCGTCATCGGATCACGGTTGCTGCCACTGCTGGTCGGCGCCGGTCACGAGGTGGCCGGGCTGACCCGTTCCCCGAGCAAAGCGGCGGCCGTCCGTGCGACCGGAGCCGCCGCGGTGGTCCGCGACGTCTACGACGCCGACGGCCTCACCACCGCGGTGGTCGACTTCGCCCCCGATCTGGTCGTGCACCAGCTCACCGACCTCCCCGACGACGCGGCGCGACTGGCCGCCTCCGGCGAGGCGAACTCCCGTATCCGCACCGAGGGCACCGCCAACCTGCTCGCGGCCGCGGCGGCCGCCGGGGCGAGACGGTTCGTCGCCCAGAGCATCGCCTGGTCACCGCCCGCGGGCCGCGGCGACGCGATCGCGATCCACGAATCCAGCGTCCTCGCCGCGGGCGGCGTCGTGCTGCGCTACGGCCAATTCTACGGGCCCGCAACATATTACGAGTCGAGCCCACCGGCACATCCCCGCATCCACGTCGACAGCGCCGCCACGCGCACCCTCGACCTGCTCGAAGCGCCGACCCGCATCTGGGTGGTCGTCGATCCCGAGTAGAGGCTCCGTCCCGGATAGGGAACAGTGAGGGGATGGCTGTTGACGTAGACACCCTCCACGGCGACGACGACCTGCACGCGGCGAGCGCACTGTTCCGCGCGGCGATGGTGGGACTGCCGCCGCTGCCGCCGCATCCCGATCATCTGTCCGAACCCGGCCGCACGCTCGGTGCGCGCCTCGACGGTCGGCTGGTCGGCACCGCGGAGTCCTACACCAGTTGGTTGGTCGCCCCCGGTGGTGCGCGCCTTCCGCACGCCGCGGTGACGCACGTCGGTGTGTTGCCTACGCACACCCGGCGCGGAGTGCTCACCGCACTGCTGCGCCGCCAGCTCGACGACATCGCCGAGCGAGGCGAAGTGGTGGCGAGCCTGCGTGCGTCCGAGGGCTCGATCTACGAGCGCTTCGGGTACGGCGTGGCCAGTTCCTTCGCGCGACTGGATCTCCTGCGCGGTCGAGCCCACCTGCGGGAGACGGTGCCGTCGTCGGGCCCGGTGCGGTTCGTCGAACCGGCGGACGCGTGGAAGCTGTTCCCCCAGATCTACGCGAGCGCGGCGGTCTCCTGGACCGGCGCGATCGATCGTCCCGAGTACTGGTGGAAGCTACGGGAACGCACCGCGGCCGAGCCGGTGTACACCGTGACCCACGGTCCGATCGGCGCCGAGGACGGGTTCGCGCGCTACCACCCGGTCGACACCGCGAACTGGTTCACCAGCCGAGAGCGCACGATCGTCGTCGACGACCTCGTCGCGACCACCCCGCAGGCCTATCTCGGCCTGATCCGGCACCTGCTCTCGGTCGATCTCGTCGACACCGTGACCTTCGCGTACGCGCCGGTGGACGCGCCGCTACGGCACCTGTTCACCGATGAACGCGCGGTCCAGGTCGCGGCGGTGCACGATGAGACCTGGCTGCGACTCGTCGACGTCCCCACCGCGCTGGCCCGCCGCACCTATCGCGGCACAGCGCCCGTGATCGTCGGCGTCGATGACGCGATCCGCACCGCCAACACCGGCCGGTACCGGATCAGCGCGCAGGAGGTGACCCGGGTCGAGGATCCCGCCGAGGTCAGCGTCGACGTCGCCGCACTCGGTGCGATCTACCTCGGCGGGTCGACGTGGCGCCAGCTCGCCCTCGCCGGACGTGTCGTCGAGCACCGCGCAGGTGCCGTCGATGCCGCGGACGACCTGTTCGCCACGCCCACAATGCCTTTCAGCGGAACCTTCTTCTGACCATCGAAGGGCTCGACCGATCAGGGGCGGAAGAGCCGATGGGCGGGCGACAGTGGACGCAGGGCGCCGGAGATCTGGGCGACCAGTTGCCACGGTCGTTCGAGGTCGGTGGTGGCCTTACCGTTGGTGAGAATCGCCCCGGAGAGGCCGCGATCGGGATCGGCCCAACCGTATTGGGTGGTGAGGCCACTGCGGCCGAAATGGGAACCGGTGTCGCGGCCGAATTTCGACCGCCGGGCACCGAGCTCGAATCCCGCACGGCTGACGCGACCGGCCAGACCGGGCATGCGGTCGGCCGGGGCGATCGCGTCGCGCAGCGTGCCGGGCTCGATGATCCTGCGTCCGTCCAATTCTCCACCGCGCGCGAGTATTTCGTAGAAGCGTGACAGTTCGTAGGCGGTGGTGACCAGATTGCCGGAGGGGAGTTCGGCGACGAGGAAGGCGTCGTTGGTCGCCTTCGACGCCTTGTCCATATGGCCGCCGAGGGCCTTGTTCGCCAGAAATCGGGCGAGGCGGGGCTGCGGCGGACCGGTCTTCACGCTGGGCACGACCTTGTCGACATCGGCGGGGTCGACGCCGAAGTTGTTCCAGCGGAAGCCGAACGGCGTCAGCACCTGCTCATCGAGGTGCTCGCGCATCCGCTTGCCGGTCGCTCGGCGCACGAGCAGGCGTTGGATCAATCCGCTGGTCAACGCGTGGTAGACGCGGAAACGGCCGGGCGCCCAGCTCGGCACCAGGTCGGTGAGGGCTGCCACCGCGAGTTCCTCGTCGAGGACCGCCGCGGTTCCGCTGTGCGGTGCGGTGATGAAGGGAATGCCCGCCGAATGCGACAGCACATCGCCGACAGTGATCATGCCCTTGCGGTTGGCCGCGAACTCGGGAACATAGTCGGCCACGCGGTCTTCCAGCCCGAAGGCGCCCTGTTCGATGAGCATGAACATCAGCGTGGCGGCGACACCCTTCGCGGTGGAGAACCCGCAGAACGGGGTCTGCGGCGTCGCCAGGATCTTCTCCGAGTCCGGCCCGTCGCTCGGTGCGTTGCCCCACCCGTGACCGATCGTCCGGTTCAGTACGATTCCGCCGTTGCGGCGCAGACACACCTGGATGGCGGGCGTCGTCCCCATCTCGTACCACGCGCGCACCGACGCCCAGATCGCCTCGACATCGGCACGCGAGGACCCGACGTCGGCCGAATCGTCCTCGTGGCCGATCGTCGTCACCGCGTCCAGGTCGTCGGAGACCGTCACCAGCGTGGCGGGAAGTGCGCTCATCGGGCCAGCCTACCGACGGCCGGCTGTGATAATCCTGAGCACGCTACTCGCCGATCGGTGACACCGCGTCGGTGATATGTCCGCGGATTCCGGGGTGCGAGCCCCGGAATCCGCGGTCGTGGACGCCCGGTCACGGAGGGTATTCAGAAGGTGCGCAGATTCGGGGCTGTCGGGACGAATCAGGGCTGGCCGGGGTTGAGCACGATGAACAGCCCCTTGGCCTCGGCGCACAACCGTTCGTCGTCGTGCATCGTCGCCCGCAGATACACCTTGCGGCCGTCGACGCGTTCGGTCCACGCGCGCACCGTCAGCTCGCGATTGAGCGGGGTGATGGACCGGTAGTCGAGGGTGAGCGAGGCGGTGCGGGTCACCGACCTGGTGGACAGCGCGGCGGTCATGCCGATGATGTCGTCGAAGGCGAGCGCGATGTGCCCGCCGTGGGCGGCGTTGTTGCCGCCCAGGTGGAAACCGCGGAAGGTGACCTTCGCGGTGACGCCGTCGCGGTCGGCGCTGACCACCGTGTACGGCGGTAGCGTGATGTTGCCGCGCGCGGGCAGATCGGTGCGGGTCCAGCTCGGGGAGGACCACTCGTCCACCACCGCCTCGTCGAGGCGGGCATTGAGCTGTTCGAGGGTGGCGATGGCCTCTTTGGCGAGCTCGTCGGACGGGTTCACCAGGCGCGCCCGATCCATCAGCACACGGACCTGTTCGATCAGTTCGCCGTAGTGTGGCCCGCCCGCGGTCGAGCCGGCGCCGCGTTCCTTGCGTGCCTGGATCAGCTCGTCGATCGGCCGGAATCCGCCTTCGTGATGCTTCTCGTTCGGGAGCGAGTTGCCGACCTGTGTATCGTCCATATGCAACACGTTATCGCTGTGGAGCTGGATGTTCGCGACGGGGATCGGTGTCGGGTCCACTAGGCTGGGTGCCGATTACCGAGCAGGTCTCCTCCATACCGGAGACGGCGCACCGCCGGTGGTGGCCTTCCGGGTGAGCGGTGAAAGGCAGAGCGCATGGGTATCGCGGCGGTTGTGTTCGACATGGACGGCGTACTGATCGATTCCGAACCCATCTGGGAACAGGTCAGGCGCGACTATGTAGTCCTCAAAGGTGGCCGGTGGCAACCGGATTCGCAGAAGAAGATGATGGGGATGAATACCGTCGAGTGGTCGTCGTATCTGGCCGACGAGCTGGGTGTGGCCGAGCCCGCCGACGAGGTGGCGACCGCGGTCATCGATCTGATGGCCGACAAGTACGCCCACCACGTCCCGCTGCTGCCCGGCGCGGTCGACGCGGTGCGGCGGTGCGCGGGTTCCTGGAAACTGGGCCTGGCCAGCTCGTCGCCGGCCACATTGATCGATCTGGTGCTCGCGAAGTCCGGGCTGCTCGACCACTTCGGTGTGGTGCTGTCCACCGAGGAAGTCGGTCGCGGCAAACCGGCGCCCGACGTCTACCTGACCGTCGCGCAGCGCCTGGGTGTGGATCCGAAAGACTGTACAGCCGTGGAGGATTCGACCAACGGGTTGACCTCCGCGCACCGCGCTGGGATGCGCTTGATCGCGGCGCCGCGTCCGGAGTTCCCGCCGGGTCCCGACGCGCTCGCCCTGGCCGACGCGGTCATCGGCGATCTCGACGAGCTCACCCCGGAGGTGGTCACCGGCTGACTCAGAAGCTGCCGGTCACGCCGTCTATCCGCTCTCGCAGCAGGTCGGCGTGGCCGTTGTGGCGGGCGTATTCCTCGATCATGTGCAGATACACCCAGCGCAACGTGTAGCCGTCGCTGCGCCACGGTACGTGGAACACGTGGTCGAGGGAGAGAGCGGCGACGGCGGCGTCGCAAGCGGTGACCTCGGCGTGGAAGGCCGCGAACACCTTTTCCGCGGACAGCGAGGCGACATCGTCGAAATCGGCGTCGGGCTGTTCCTCGGAGCCGTAGACCGGCTCCACATCCTCGCCCGCGGCCGACAGCCGGAACCAGCCCCGCTCCACCTCGGTGAGGTGCCGGACGAGACCGAGCAGCGACAGCGAGGACGGCTGCACCGAGCGCGTGGCGAGCTGTTCGCCGTCGAGTCCACCGCATTTTCCGAGCAGAATCTGGCGATGAAAGTCCAACCAGGACTGCAACATCGGCCGCTCGTCCGCGCCGACCAGAGTTCTGGTGGGCGCGAGTTCGGGAGCTGTCCACGTCATCGGTGCGAGGCTACCCGCCGTCATGGTGTGGCGCAGCGCGATTCTCGGTGGCCGGCAGGCGCTGTACGCGTCACCGATTCCTCGGTCCGGCTGTTCGCGGCGTTCGCCGATCCGGCACACTGGCCCGATGGGTGCCCCGCGCGACGACCAGCCCGAAGTCGTAGTCCACGTCGGTGACGGCTCACAGGAGCCACACCCCGTCGACCCCGCCCGCCCGGGCACTTCCGCCGCCGATCCGGCCCCCGAGCACCCCTTCCTCCTACTCACGCGCACCCCGACCGACTGCATTCAGGCGCGCTACCTCCATGACGGCACCTACGAACTCGAGCACACCACCGACGCCGAGCACCGCCAGCTGTTCACCACCGACGCCCTCCTGGTCCGCGACATCATCTGGTCCTGGATCCAACGCGACACCTGGTGGTCCGACACCGTCGCCTGGACCACCGTCGACCCCGCCGTCGCCGAACTCCACGCCCTCCACACCGAACTGTCCGACATGCTCGACGGCATGTCCCTGATGG
This sequence comes from Nocardia sp. NPDC058633, assembly GCF_042717045.1. Taxonomy (NCBI): domain Bacteria; kingdom Bacillati; phylum Actinomycetota; class Actinomycetes; order Mycobacteriales; family Nocardiaceae; genus Nocardia; species Nocardia sp. NPDC058633. The sequence goes on along the minus strand of NZ_JBHXRA010000008.1, from coordinate 93,573 downwards.
ACACCGTCACCGACGAACTGGACCGAGCCCTAGCCCGAGCCGACGAACTCCTCGACAACGTCGACCCCGACTTCGACGCCTCGAACGACCGTGCACCCTGACATCCGCGAGGCCCGAAACCTCCTCACCCTTCTCGGACTGAGCAGTTCGGCCCCCGCCCCCGAAGCGCAGAACGAGGAATACGGAGCATTCTTGTCCGAGGTCGGCCGTGGCTCGGTGAGATTCCGGGTGGGCAAGCGGACTCCGACGAAGCCGGGTCTGTTCGTCTCCGTGTGGCGGCGAGCCGAGGATGGCTCGACTGAGCCTTTCGCCGCGGAGCGCGGTGTCGACCTGCTGGTGATCACCGTCCGCGAGGAATCGCGTTTCGGGCAGTTCGTCTTCCCGCGCAGCGCCCTCGTCGAACACGGAATCGTTTCCGTAGCCGGTCGTGGCGGCAAGCGCGGGTTTCGCCTCTACCCGCCGTGGTCGGCGACAGCGAACAAGCAAGCGCACAAGTCGCAGGAATGGCAGAGCGCCTATTTTCTCGACCTCGTGAACCTCGACCCGAGCCGTGCGCGGGACCTCTATGAACGGCTGCTTCCACTCTCTGTCACACCGCACAACGGTGACGCGCCCTGACTTGGATTACAGTGGCGCCGTGGGGTTTACCGACTATGGGCCGGGCGATGTCGTGTACTTCCCAGCGGGCCCGTTCAGCGGCATCTGTGGGGTTGTGCGGGAGGTCGACGTGCGGCGCGCGGAGCTGCGGATCGAGTTCGGGGAGGGGACCGTGCATCGCGAGGGAAATGTCCTGCGCGAGCGTCGGCACAAGCTGACTGTCGGATTCGACGAGGTCGAGCTGGTGTAGCCGACGGAGTTCGTGTTGCGACGATTGCCGCACCGCTTGTGTGGAAGCCGGTGGCGACGTCGATACCACCGCGGCGATCGTCGGCGGGATCGTGGCCGCCCACACCGGTGTCGGGAACCGTGACGCGAGCCACTGCCCGGATGGGTGTCCGGGCGTCAGCGGGCTCGGGCGTTCCAGCGGCCGTCGTAGCGGACCTCGATCGGGTGGGCGAAGGCGGTGGAGACGTGGTCGGTGGTGATGACCTCGATGGCGGGGCCGGCGGCGACGGTGTGGCCGTCGGCGACGAGCAAGGCGTGGGTGGTGGTGCTCGGGAGTTCCTCGAGGTGATGGGTGACCAGGATCGAGGCGACCTCGGGGTGGGTGCGATCGAGGGTGTCGAGAGTGGTGAGGAGCTGCTCGCGGGCGGCCAGGTCGAGGCCGGTGGACGGTTCGTCCAGGAGCAGGACTTCGGGGTCGCCGATCAGGGCGCGGGCGATGAGAGTGCGACCGCGTTCGCCCTGGGACAGGGTGGGCCAGCTGTCGTCGGCCCTGCTCGCCAGGCCGAGGGTGTCGATGATCGCGTCGGCACGGGCGAGGTCGTCGGAGGTGGGTGACCAGCGCATCGGAGTGTCGATCGTGGCGGTGACACCGGTGAGGACGACCTCGCGCACCGAAAGCGGAGCGCGCAGGGGGTGGCGTGGGTTGACGTGGCCGATCGAGCGGCGCAGCCGGGCCAGCTCCACCCGGCCGAACTGAGCGCCGAGCACCCGCACGGCGCCCGTGGTGGGGAAGGTGACCGCGCCGCAGAAGCCGAGCAGCGTGCTCTTGCCCGCGCCGTTGGGGCCGAGCAGTGCCCAGTGCTCACCGGCCCGCACGGTCAGCGAGATGCCGTTGATGATCTTCTTGCCGTCCCGACGGAAAGTCACGTCGTCGAGCTCGATCACGGGGACGCCGGTCATGTGAAGGCCTGCTTCAACGCGGACAGGTGGTCGCGGCTGAATTCCGCGGCGGCTGTGGGGGTTCGGTCGGCAATCGCCTGGGCGAGCTGCTCGTGCGCGTCGTGGTCGGCCTGTTCGGAGCGGACCGGGCGCAACTCGAGCATATCGATCATGGCCAGGCGCAGGCGCGGCAGGAAGCTGTCGAACAGCTGGGTGAGTACATCGTTGTGGGCGGCGACGATGACCGCGCGATGAAAGGCCATGTCGGCGTCGACGTGATCGGCGACGGTCTGGCCCTCGACGCGGCGACCGGCCAGCGCGCGTCGGATGGCTCGCAGGTCGGCGGGTGTGCGTCGGTGCGCGGCGAGGGCCGCGGCCTCCGCCTCGATCGCGATGCGTGCCTCGATCACCGCGGCGATGGTGGCGCCACGCAGCACCACATCCCAGTCCTCGGACACGTCGAGCGCGGTGACGAACACGCCGGAGCCCTGTCTGCTGTCGAGCACGCCCTTGCCCGCGAGCTCGCGGATCGCCTCGCGCAGGGTCGATCGCCCGACGCCCAACTGTGCGGCGAGCAGCGTCTCACCCGGCAGTCGATGGCCCAACGGCCACTCGCCCGCGCGAATCCGCGCGAGCAGTAGTTCGGCCGCTTGGGCGGCCAGGGGCTGACGCCGTACCTGCGAGACCATTGAATAACCTCTCTACTTGTCTGAGGAGTTGTGGTAGAAGTGTACCCATCATGATCCACACCGCGCTTCTTCTCGGCCGCCACGGCGGGGCCTGACCGACCGGCCGCCCCGCCGTGGGGCTCGATCATGGCCGGTCGACGTCGTCTCGTGGCCCGTCGTGGCCAGGAAGAAGAACAAGTCATGACCCCGTTCCCCACCCTGACAACCCCCTGTGGCACCGTCGCCGACGATGCGCCCGCGTGGAATCGGCAGCGTCACTCGACGATGCCGTCGTATCGATACCGCGATGTGCATCAGCGCGTGGATGTCGTCGTCGAACACCGTGACTGGCCGAACGCGCGGATGACCACCGCGCCCCTCTGGGTGCCCGTCGACCTGCGTGACGGCAATCAGGCGCTGGCCGAACCGATGGATCCCGCGCGCAAACGCCGGTTCTTCGAACTGCTGATCGCCATGGGATACAAGGAGATCGAGGTCGGCTACCCGTCCGCCTCGCAGACCGACTTCGATTTCGTGCGCCTGCTGGCCGATACCCCGATCGCTCCGCCGGACGTGACCATCGTCGTGTTCACCCCGGCGCGGCGTGATCTGATCGAACGGACCGTCGAGTCGGTGCGCGGTATCACCAACGAGGTGGTGATCCACCTGTACACGGCCACCGCGCCGGTCTGGCGTGATGTGGTTCTCGGCAAGGATCGTGCGCAATTGCGCGAGCTGATCCTCGCCGGCGCTCGCGATGTGCTGGAACTGGCGGGAGAACTGCCGAACGCGCGCTTCCAGTTCTCGCCGGAGGTGTTCAATCTGACCGAACCGGATTTCGCCCTCGAGATCTGCGATGCCGTGACCGAGCTGTGGCAGGCGAGCCCGCAGCGTCCGGTGACGCTGAATCTGCCCGCGACAGTGGAGATCGCGACCCCGAACGTCTATGCCGACCAGATCGAATACATGCACCGCAACCTGGCTCGACGCGACGGTGTGATCCTGTCGGTGCACCCGCACAACGACCGGGGGACGGGTATCGCCTGCGCCGAACTGGCCGTCTTGGCGGGCGCGCAACGCGTGGAGGGCTGCGTCTTCGGTAACGGCGAACGCACCGGCAACGTCGACATCGCCACCCTGGCCCTGAACCTGCACGCCCAGGGCGTCGACCCGATGATCGACTTCTCCGACATCGACGAGATCCGTCGCACCGTCGAGCACTGCACTCGCCTGCCGGTGCACGAAAGGCATCCGTACGTAGGCGATCTCGTCCACACCGCCTTCTCCGGCACCCACCAGGACGCGATCCGCAAGGGCATGGCCGAGCATCGCGCGCGGGCAACGGCCACCGGTCTGTCCGAACGCGAATCGCCGTGGCAGGTGCCGTATCTGCCGATCGACCCCGCCGATATCGGGCGCTCCTACGACGCGGTGATCCGGGTCAATTCGCAGTCCGGCAAGGGCGGTATCGCCTATCTGCTGCACACCGAATACGGCCTGGACCTGCCACGCCGTTTGCAGATCGACCTCGCGAAGCGGGTGCAAGCGCACACCGAGGACACCGGCGCGGAGATCACCGCCAAGGAACTGTTCACGCTGTTCGAGCAGGCCTACCTCGTCCCCGATCAGCGAATCACGCTGATGCGGTGGCAGATCGCCGACGGCAGCACCGAGATCGCCCTCGCGGCGCAGGGCACCGAACGGCACTCGGTGCATCACAACTCGGGCCCGGTCGACGCCCTGACCGCCGCACTCGCCGAGGCGGGTCACCCCATCGAAATCCTCGGCCTGACTCAGCATTCGGTGGACGAGGGCGCCGACAGCACTGCCGTGAGCTACGTCGAGTATCGCGCGGCAGGGCGCACCGGCTGGGCTTTCGGCCGCGACGCCTCGATCGTGGCAGCCTCACTGGAAGCGGTGATGAACGCCGTCAACGCGACGGGATAGGTCGATCGGGGCGGTCGTACCGGCGGCCGCCCCGCATCACCGGCGTCAGCGCGCTGACGAGTCAGTCCTCGTCGCCTTCGCACCAGTCGTCGAAGGCGTCGAATTCCGCCTCGTACCGCGGGGGAATCGAGTCCTCGACGGCATCCTCGATCGGGTCCCAGACCGCGTTGCAGCCCTCGGGGGCGGGCGGCCACGACTCGATGTACGCGACCAACGGCGACGAAGGTGGCTCGGCTTCCTCAGCCGCTGCGATCCCCGCGGTGGCCAGGGTCAATACCGCGGCGGCACCCGCGGTGGCGAAGATCCGGCACACAGTGTTCATGACATCATCCTCCTGTCCGCGCCGACATGCGATGTCCAGCAATCCTAGCTCCGGGTGGGTCATGTTGACTGTCGCCATGACCCACACGAACTTTCGATCGGTGAAGTCGACAGTGATCGCGACCACGGTGCTCGGATTCGGTGGTGGTCTGGCGGCCTCGGCGGTTCTGGCGGTGTGGTGGCTGGTCGGGCCGAATTCGGTCAGCTGCTACTACGCAAGCTACGAGCCGTATGACGATGTCGTCTTCGGGGAGATGGCGATGAAGATGGGGCCGACGTGGTGGTTGTGGGTCGGACTCGTCGCGGCGCCGACCCTCGCCGGTGCGCTGCTCGGTCTCGCCGCCTCACGGTTCGGACTGCGGCTCGCGCGGGCGCCACGGTAGGCGCTCGGGCATGTGGGCCGGCCCTGAATCCGGCCCTCGCGCAGGACTTCAGCACCATCCGCTCAGGTACATGAGACCGAGGCTGGTGACGCCGAGGATCAGGCCGAGGGTGCCGCCCAGGACCAGTGGGCGCACGCCCGCGGTGCGCAAGCGGGCCAGGCTCAGGGACGTGCCGATGGCGGCGAGGACCGCGGCGATGAGCCAACTACTGGTGGTGGCGAGCGGCCGAGTCAGCTCGGCGGGGACGATGTTCAGGCCCGCGATGACGGATGCGGCGAGGAACAGGATCACAAAGAGCGGCACTGCGTGGCGCAGGGAAGCCTGGGGTAGATCGGTCTCCTGCGCGATATGGCGGCGGCCGACGTGCAGTCCGACGCAGAGCGGGATGATGGCGAGGCTGCGGACCATTTTCACGATCACCGCGAACTGCGCCGCACCGGCACCGAAGACGACGCCGGCGGCCAGGACCGACGACGTGTCATTGATCGCGGTCCCCGCCCACAGGCCGAACGCCTCCTGCGACAGGCCGAGAGCGCGGCCAAGGGGTGGATACACCAGCACGGCGGTCACATTGAAGACGAAGATCGTGCCGAGGGCGTAGGCGACCCGTTGCTTGTCGGGTCGAAGGACCGCCGTGGCGGCGGCGATCGCGGAGGCGCCGCAGATCGTCGTGCCCACGGCTATCAGGGTGACCGACTCCTTGTCCACCGCCAGCAGCCGTCCGACGAAGAACGCCGCGACCCCGCCGACAACCAAGGTCCCGATCAGCACGACCGCGGTCTCGCGGCCCACGCTCATGACCGACCCGAGCGGCAAGCCGAGCCCGAGCAGCACGATCGCCAGCCCGAGCAGCCGCTGCCGGGCCACGTCGAGCCCCGGCCCGAAGGTCTCGCCGGTCGCGTCACGGCGTCGCAGCACCATCCCGGCGGCGGCGCCGGCACCCAAGGCCAGCACCGGCGCCCCGATCATCGGCATTGCCCTGCCGAGCGGCGTGGCCACGGTTGCCAGGAGTGCGGCAAGGGCCAGACCGGGAGCGAGGGTGCGTGCGCGGTTCACTCCTTCACCTTCGCCGCGCGGCGACTTCCCAGGTAGGGGCTGAATCGGGAGGGGGGCATAAGCCTTGCTTATGGGATTTCGCCGGGCAAGCCGTGCGGGTTCGTGGTTTGCTGGACAGGTGCGGAAACGGACTCGGCTCGCCATCGTCGCCGGTCTCGGTGTCCTGCTGTGGGGTGAGTGGGCGAATCGGCGCGCCTCGCGCAGGTATGTCGGTGCCGGGACCGTCGGCTCGGAGGCCGTCGTCGTCCTCGGCTATCGCGATGCCGGGCCGCGAGCCAACGCGATGAACAGATGGCGGGTGCGTGCCGGTCTTCGCTCCATCGATCCGGCGGCGCCGCGGACCCGGCTGGTGCTGTGCGGCGGAGCGTGCGCCGGTCCGCGGTCCGAAGCGTCGCTGATGGCGCGATACGCGAGAGAGGGCTGCGGTTACGACGGTGAACTGGTCCTCGAGCAAGCGAGCCGATCCACCTGGGAGAACATCGCTTTCGCGATCCCGCTCCTGCGTGACGTCGATCGGATCAAGATCGTCTCACTGCCGACGCATGCCGAGACCGCACGGCACTACCTCGCCGAGCAGAGCCCGGAGCTCGCTGCCCGGCTGGTGCCCGGCCAGGAATACCGCTTCGGTGAGTGGCTGCCGCTGAAACCGGTATTCGCCCTCTACGGCATCGCCAAAAAGCTCCGCCACGCCCGCGCCGACGATGGCGGACCCGCCCATCACCCATAATCAGCGCATGACCCTGCCACCCGGAACACCCGACCTGGAGGTCCTCGCCCTCCTCGTGGCGGTGGCCGAACTGGGCAGTCTCGGCGGCGCCGCTCGCAGACACGCGGTCAGCCAGCCCGCCGCGAGCATGCGAATCAGTGCGCTGGAACGTCGCCTACAGGTGAAGCTGCTCGACCGTGGACCGACCGGCTCCGAGCTCACCGACGCGGGGCGCGCCGTTGTCGCCCATGCCCGGACCGTTCTCGCCGCGGTGCACGAACTTGTCGATGACGTTGCCCGTCTCCGTGCCGCCCAGGCCCCGCGCCTGCGCATCGCCGCCTCCAAAACCATTGCCGACCACCGCATTCCACACTGGCTCGCGGCCCTGCGGACCGATCACCCCGAAGTCGTGATCGCGCTCGAGGTCGAGAACTCCACGCAGGTCGCGGGTCTCGTGCGAGACGGCACCGCCGATCTCGGCTTCGTCGAAGGCCCGCACCCGCCGGCCGGACTCGGCAGCAGGGTGCTGGGCGCCGATGATCTGGTGGTGGTCGTGGCGCCGAACCACCCATGGGCCCAACGCAAGACCCCGGTCACATTGACCGAGCTGGCAGGCACCGCCCTGCTGTGGCGGGAACCGGGCTCGGGCACCCGTGAGACCGTCTGGGACCTGCTGGCCACGGCGGCACCCCCCGCCGGGCCTGCCGCGGAACTCGGTTCGACCGGCGCGATCGTGGCCGCCGCGCGAACCGGCATGGCGCCCGCCGTCCTGAGCCGATTGATCGCCGCGCCGGACCTCGTCACCGGCACGCTGGTGGAGGTTCCCTCTGCCGACGCCGAACGCCTGACTCGCAAGTTCCGCGCGATCTGGCGCCGCAATACGCCGCCGTCGGGGCCGGGTGAACTGCTCGTCGATCGAGCCGCGCGCCTCGAGATCGCCCGAGGCGCGGTGGTGGGCCTTCCCGGCGAGACCGAATCGTCGCAGGGCGAGCCTTCGCGGCACAACCAGGAACTGACGTAACCACCTGGTGTCCACAGCATTTGCCGCATGACAGTTTCCGGCACCCACGGCGAGGCACGGCCCGCTGATTTCGGTTCGCCGCGGACGCAGCGCACCGGCCCGGCGTATCCGCGAGATCCCGCGGGCCTCCACTGCGTCGGCACCGGCATCGGAGACATGGCGATGATCGCGTCTGTGACGCCGGTGACCCGGCGGCAAGGTTGAGATCGAGGCGAAATAGTGCGTGAGCGGAGCTGACGGCTCTAGTCTGTTATCGCTACGCACTGTGGAGGTTGGATCACATGACGGTCGAGATCGTGACCGAACCGGCGCCGGAAAACCTGTGGGCCGGACCGGGCCGGGCGACCGGAGCGCCGCCGACGTCGATGATCGAGCGGATGACGCTCATTCTCGACGCGTTCGACGCCGCCACACCCACGCTCACGCTGCTCGGACTCGCCGAACGCACCGGGTTGCCGCGCTCGACCGTGCATCGCATCCTCGACCAGATGATCCGGTTGCGGTGGCTCGCGCACACCCCCGGTGGCTACCGGTTGGGGTTGCGGGTACTCGAACTCGGCGGGCTCGCGGCCGAGCAGAACGAGCTGCGTGAGGTGGTGGGGCCACTGCTCTACGAGCTCAGCCAGCGGACTGGCCTGGTCGGCCACCTCGCGGTGCTCGACGGGCGCGAGGTGCTGTTCCTCGATCGTTCGGGTGGGCGCGGCCGGGTGGTCATCCCGACCCGCGTGGGCGGTAGGTTGCCCGCGCACTCCACCGCGGTCGGCAAGGCGCTGCTGGCGACCCTGGAACCCGGTATCGCGGAGGCCTCGCTGCGCGGAAACGCTGTGGCGCGCACCGCGCGCACGATCGTCGACCGGGCCGAACTGCAACGTGAACTCGCCCGCATCCGCAACCGTCAGGGCGTGGCCGTGGACACCGAGGAATCGCTGCCCGGCGTCGGCTGCGTCGCGGTGCCGATTCGCGGGCGCGGTGTCGCGGTGGCCGCGATCTCGCTGTCGGGCACGGTCAAGGGTGAACGCACCGCGCTCGACACCGCACGGCTGGCGCGCGCGCTCGCCGAGGTGGCCAAGGAAGCGTCACGCACCCTGGCCCCCCGGCACCCGCACTAGGGCCTGCGCCGCGCGATCGCCCGCCCGGCCGCGCGACCCGAGAAGATACAGCCGCCCAGGAAGGTGCCCTCCAGGGCGTTGTACCCGTGCACGCCACCCCCGCCGAACCCGGCGACCTCACCGGCGGCGTACAAGCCCGGGAACACCGCGCCGTCCGGGCGCAGCACCTGCGAATCGAGGTCGGTCTGCAGGCCGCCGAGGGTCTTGCGCGTCAGTACGTTGAGGCGCACCGCGATGAGCGGGCCGTGGGCGGGGTCGAGGATGCGGTGCGGTTTGACGACGCGGACCTTGTCGCCGAGGAACTTGCGGGCGCTGTTGATCGCCACCACCTGCGCGTCTTTGGCGAAGGAGTTGGCCACTTCACGGTCCCTGGCCACGATCTGGTGTTCGATCGCGGCGGCGTCCAGCTTCGGCCCGCGGGCGATCTCGTTCATCCCGTCGACCAGCTCGCCCAGCGATTCGGCGACCACAAAGTCCACGCCGTGCTTCTTGAACGCCTCCACCGGACCCGGCGCGCCCTTGGCGAGCCTGCTGCGGGCCGTGAGTTTCAAGTCCTTGCCGGTGATGTCGGGATTCTGTTCCGAACCCGAGAGCGCGAATTCCTTCTCGATGATCGACTGGTTCAGCACGAACCAGGAGTAGTCGTAACCGGTCGACAGGATTCGGCGCATGGTCTCGTTGGTGTCGAAACCGGGGAAACACGGTGCGGGCATGCGGTTTCCGCAGGCATCGAACCACAGTGACGACGGCCCGGGGATGATGCGGATGGCGTGGTCGGGCCAGATCGGATCCCAGTTGTTGATGCCCTCGGTGTAGTGCCACATCCGGTCGCGGTTGACCAGCGCCGCCCCTGCCTCCTCGGAGATGCCGAGCATCCGGCCGTCCACATAGGCGGGAACACCGGAGATCATGGTCTCCGGGCACGGGCCGAGACGGTCGGTGGGCCAGTTGCGGCGGATGAGATCGTGGGCGTGACCGATGCCGCCCGAACTCACGAGAACCGCGGGAGCTTCGAAGGCGAACTCGCCCACCACATCCCGGTTCGACGCCTGGCCGCGGTCGGTGTCGGAGGGCGCGAGCACGCTGCCGCGCACCCCGGTCACGGCGCCGTCCTCGACGATCAACTCGTCGACACGGTGCCGGAAGGCGAAGCGGACCAGCCCTCGTGCCTCACCGGCCAGTACCGGCTCCAGGAAGACACGAAGCACCTCGGGGCCGGTGCCCCAGGTGAGATGGAAACGCGGCACCGAGTTGCCGTGCCCGCTGGCCAGGCCGCCGCCACGCTCGGCCCAGCCGACCAGGGGGGTGAACCGCAAACCCAAGGCGTGCAGGTAATCCCGCTTCTCGTCGGTGGCGAACCGCACGTAGGCCTTCGCCCACTCGCGGCCCATTCGATCCTCGTCCTCGCGATCGAAACCGGCCGAGCCCAGCCAATCCTGCAGTGCCAGTTCGTAAGAATCCTTGATGCCCATCCTGCGCTGTTCCGGGCTGTCGACGACGAACAACCCACCCAGCGACCAGAATGCCTGCCCGCCGAGATTGGCCCGATTCTCCTGATCGAGCATCAGTACCCTGCGTCCGGCGAGGACCAGTTCGTGCGCGGCGACCAGACCCGCCAGGCCGGCGCCGACGACAATCGCGTCGGGGGTGAAATCTTCGGTGGGCTCAGGCACTGTGCTCGACATGCCACGGAACGTAGCATTGGTTCGTCGGGGGACGGGGGTAAGTCCTGTAAAACGCCCTGACCAGCGATATTTCATTCCCCGCGATATTTCATTCGATGAAAGGCTCGACCAGCTCATGAACGTCCGAACCCGTACCGGCGCTGCCGTCCTCACGCTCGCCGTCGTTGCCGGCCTCGGCGCCACTTCCTGCTCGAAGTCGCGCTGGTGTGAGCGCGATCAAGGCGACGTGCACGTCGCGGACTCCTACTGCGAACGCGGTGTGGCGGGCTACGAGTGGGAGCCCGATCACGACAAGCCGAAGTACAAGAAGAAGCCCAAGAAGCACTGAGCCGCGGCATCGGTGTTGTGCCACAGGCGATCCGAGATGTAACCGTGGCGCAGCCGATGCCGAGTTCGTGCCATGTCGATGCAGGTCAGCGGGTATTCCACCACTGAGCACACCGAATGCCGTTGGGCAGGAGGTGAATCGCTCTTTCTCTATTTCTCACAACGGCGTGAGTAGGTGGGCACGATGACCTATCGGAAGGCAATTCGTATCGTCGCAAGGCATACAGCGCGAGCGCTGTCGGTGTTGCTACTGGCTGCGGGAGTCGGGGCAGCGATGTCCCCGGGATCGACAGCATGGGCGCGGAGTTGCGCCCCGCTGGATGTCGTCATCGCCCGCGGCACAGTAGAACCCGGCTACCTGGGTGCCGCCATCGGCGATCCGCTCAACGCGGTACTGAGCGCGCAACTACCGGTGGAGACCACCGCCCACCGCGTGGAGTACCCGGCCGATCTGCTGGTGCCGACCTCGGTCAGCGACGGCACGCGTGCGATGACCAGCCATCTGGTTGGCCGAGCCGCCGCCTGCCCCGATCAGCGCTTCGTGCTCGTCGGCTACTCCCAGGGCGCGGTGGTCACCCACGGTGTTCTCGGCTCCGCGCCGTTGCCCGGTATGTGGGTACTCCCGCACGAACTGTCCCCGCGCGTCGTCGCGGTTCTGCTCTTCGGTGACCCACTGCGACTCATCGGCGCCACGGTCCCCGCGCTGTACGCCGACCGCACCGCGAACTATTGCGCCGCAGGCGATCCGGTGTGCGCGGGCGGGGTGTTCCCGGCCGCGCACGGCAGCTACGAGTGGGCGTTCGCGGCCGCGGCCGGACAGGTGGGCGCGCGGTTGTGAGCCCGCTCAGGCGTCGGGCATGACTCCGGACAGAACAGCGCCGATCTGCGCCACCGCACGGTCGGCGCTCCCGGTCGGCTGGAACAGGTGGCTCAGTGTCAGCCGGACCATGATCTCGACGATCGTGGTCAGTTCGTCATCGGACATGGCGGCGAATTCGTACTGTTCGCGGACCGTGGTGGTGAGTGCGGCGACGGCCCGGCCGAGTACCGGTTCCGGGTCGCTCACCAGGGCGGGAAGCAGAGCGGTGTCGCCGTCGTGCCGAGCCGAGAGCACGGCCTTGATCAGGGTGTTGTCGCCCGCGGTGCGCAGTGTGTACTCAGCGGCGGCGGTCATCCCCGCGAGTGGGTCGGCCGGGTGTTCGGCCAGCGTCGCGGCGATTCCGGTCAGGTAGATGCCGGTCTCGCGTTCGATGAGGGCGTCCGCGAGCGCCTGCTTGGTGCCGATCTCCTTGTAGAGGACCGGCCTGCTGATGCCGACCTCCTTGGCCACCCGCGACATGTTGACCGCGCCCCAGCCCTCGGTGACAACCATCGTGCGCGCGGCGTCGATCATCCGATCGCGCAGCAGTTGACGCATTTCCGCCTGAAAGTTCGGTGGTTCGGCCACGTGATCATCCTACATGTGTTACCTCAAGTGCTTGATCATTGACAATCAACGCATTGCTGTATCCAATCGGAACACATCACGCTAATGTGTAAATAAGGAAGACTTCGGGCAAGCAGGTGTTCGAGTCCCGGTGACCAGGAGAACGGCAATGACGACTTCTCGAATCAGCGACCACGACGCATCGACGGCACCGCCGCACTGGCGAGACCCCAAGCGGTACCTGTGGCTGTTCGGCCTCGTCGCTCCCAGCGCGACGCTGCTGGCGACCGGTTTCGTGTGGGCTTTCGATCAGTTCGGCTGGCAGGTCGTAGCGCCCGTGTGGTGGTGGCTCGGGCCGATCCTGGTGTACGTGCTGCTGCCCACCCTTGATCGGTTCTTCGGGCCGGACGGCGAGAATCCGCCCGATGAGGTGATGGAGCAGCTGGAGAACGACCGGTACTACCGCTACTGCACCTACGCCTACATTCCGCTGCAGCTGTTCAGCCTGGTGTTCGCCTGCTATCTGTGGACCGCGGACAACCTGTCCTGGCTCGGCATCGACGGCGGTCTCGGCCTGATCTCCTCGATCGGTCTGGCGTTCACCATCGGCGCGATGGGCGGGGTAGGCATCAACACCGCGCACGAACTCGGTCACAAGAAGGACGAACTCGAGCGCTGGCTGTCGAAGATCACGCTGGCCCAGACCTTCTACGGACACTTCTACATCGAGCACAACCGCGGTCACCACGTGCGCGTCGCGACGCCGGAGGACCCGGCCAGCGCACGGTTCGGCGAGTCGTTCTGGAGCTTCCTGCCGCGCAGTGTGTGGGGAAGCTTGAAATCCTCGTGGGAGCTGGAGAGCGCTCGCCTGCGGCGGCTCGGCACAAGCCCGTTCTCGCTGCGTAACGATGTGCTCAACGCCTGGCTCATGTCGGTCGTGCTGTGGGTCGCGCTGGTCGCGGTGTTCGGCCCGTCGATCCTGCCGTTCCTGGTGATCCAGGCGATCTACGGCTTCTCACTGCTGGAGACGGTGAACTACCTCGAGCACTACGGTCTGCTCCGGCAGAAGACCGCCTCCGGCCGCTACGAGCGCTGCACTCCCGAGCACAGCTGGAACTCCGACCACATCGTCACCAATATCTTCCTCTACCACCTGCAGCGGCACAGCGACCATCACGCCAACCCCACTCGCCGCTACCAGATCCTGCGACACATGGACGGCGCACCCGAACTGCCGAGCGGCTACGCGAGCTTGATCGGCCTGGCCTATCTGACTCCGTTGTGGCGCAAGGTGATGGACCATCGCGTCCTGGCGCACTACAACGGCGACATCACTCGGGTGAACATCCAACCCAGCAAGCGGGCGAAGGTCCTGGCGAAATACGGCGCGAACTGACGCGGGCGCCCACCTGGAACGCGAGAAGCTAGCGCCCGTCCTTCTTGGCTTGGCGCCGGGCACCCGCGGCGATGCTGGAGGCCTCGAACTTCTTTCGTCCCGAGGATGCGCGGGTGGCGTCGACGCGTGCCTTCCCCGAAGAGGACACCTTCCCGTCGCCGGTGTCGATGTCGCTGAACGAGGGCGCGTCCTTGCGCGCGCGGGCGAGCCTCTCGTCCTTCAACGTGCGGGCGTTTCGCTTCGCGGCCGTGGCCAACTGGCGGCTCACCCTGCTGAGTGCGCTTTCGAAGACCTCCGCTTTGTCCGCGTTGCGCGCGTTCGCCGATTTTCCGGCGCCGCGCGCACCTTTGGCTTCGACTTTCGCCGCACCGGATTGGCGGTACAACTTGACGAATTTGTTGCGCGCCCGCCGAACGCGGGTGTGCAGCCGGATCAGTGCCTCTTCGTCGAGGTCGACCATCTGCGCTTTCTTGGTGTCGCGGACCAGCACGTACTCGTCTTCGGACAAGGAATTCAGCAGCTTCGTCATGTCGACTCCGATCTCCCCGAGGGTCACCGTAGCCACTGAGTCTAGCCCTGCCAGATGGAATGTTTCCGCAGCGTGGTGACACTGCGATCCCATATCGAGACCCCACGGTTCATCGTCCACTGCGAGTCACGCCAGTGAATCCGTGGGACATCGCGGCCAATAACTGGCCGCATTGGGTTCTAGCGTGGGATTCATGGGACGTAGAGAGCAGGAAATGCGGATTGTCGTCACTACCCCGATGGGGCATGTGGGAGCTCGGGTCGTGCAGTTGTTGGTACAGGCGGGGGTTCGGCCGACTGTGCTGATGCGCGATCCCGGGCGGCTCGATCCCGCGATGCGCGGCCTTGTCGACGTCGCGCAGGTCGATCAGGGGGACTCGGACGCGGTGGTGCGGGCCACCGAGGGGGCTGACCGATTGTTCTGGGTCGACCCGCCCGCCCTCGTGGACGGCGATCCGGTGGCGGGGTACGCGCGGATGGGGGCCTCGGCGGCGCGGGCCGTGGTCGAGAACGAGATCGAGGCGACGGTGTTCGTCAGCAGTGGGGGTGCCGAGAAGCGGGGTGGGGCCGGCGAGATCGACGGGTTGGCGCGCACCGAGGAATTGCTCGACAAGACCGGAGCGAATGTACTGCACCTGCGGTGCGGCTACTTCTTCACCAACCTGCTGACCCAGCTCGACGAGATCCGGGCAGGCACGCTGTCCACGCCGTGGCCGCTGGATCATGCGATGGCCTGGGTCGACCCGCGCGACATCGGTGAGGTGGCGGCGGTCCGGTTGCTGTCGGAGGCGTGGTCGGGGCGTGTCGTCCAGGCGGTGCACGGGCCGTGCGATCTGACGTTTCGTGAGGTCGCCGAGATCATCGGGAGCCGGCTCGGGCACGAGGTCACGCCGATCCATCTCGCCGACAACGAGTTCCGCGACATTCTGAGATCGGCGGGCCTCGGGCAAGGGCAGATCGATGGAATCGCCGGTATGTCGGCGGGATTGAGTTCGGGTTTCGTCGCCGAAGACGCACGGACAGTGCTCACCACCACGCCGACCACGCTCGGGGCCTGGGCGAGCACCGCCCTGCGTTGACGAGAACCGGCCGGTCACGACGCCGAGCATCGTGACCGGCCGGTGTCAGCGTTGGTTCACCAGTGCACGCCGGGCAGCACCCGGCTCATACGGGCGGCCGAGTGGGGCATCACCATCAGCGGTGCCAGGACCGGGCCGAGCACGGTGAGGGCGTTGCGGGTCGGTGCGGCAGGTTCGCTGACCGCCGCGGGAACCGGCTTTCCCTGTGCCGCGGTGGATTCACCGAAGAACCGGAAGCCGGTGTGCAGGATCGTCCGCTTGAGCGAGGGAAGGAAGATCTCGACCGCCTGCGCGAAGGTGCCCACGGGGGTGTCGATGCGGGCGGGGCGTTCGAGCAGCGCGCGGACCACGATCTCGGCCGCCCGGTCCGGGTCGGGCAGGGGGAGCGAGCGGTAGAGGTCGGTCGGAGCGATCATCGGGGTACGGACCAGCGGCATCCGGATAGAGGTGAAAGTGACTCCCTCGCCCTGGTTTTCGACCGCCGCGATCTCGCTGAAGTTGTCCAGGGCGGACTTGCTCGCCGCGTAGGCGGCGAAACGGGGCACCTTGGTCTGCACGGCGATGGAGGAGATGTTGACGATATGACCGAAGTGACGTTCGCGCATCGACGGGAGGAGTCCGAGGATGAGGCGCACGGCACCGAAGTAGTTGACCGCCATGGTGCGTTCGAAGTCGTGCATACGGTCCACGGAGTTGGCGACCGAGCGCCGAATGGAACGACCCGCGTTGTTGATCAGGTAGTCGACGTGGTGGTGCTCGGTCAGCACGGTCTTGACGAGGAGGTCGACGGCCTCGGCGTCGGTGATATCGCAGGGGTAGGCGACGGCGGTGCCACCGTCGGCACGCACGGATTCCGCGGCGGCCTCGAGGTCTTCGACGCCACGGGCGATCATCAGCACGATCGCGCCACGGCGGGCGACGGCATGGGCGGTGGCCAGGCCGATGCCCGACGACGCCCCGGTGATCAGCACTGTGCGGCCCGAGAGCGGGTCCGCGTCGGCGGCGGGGCGGCCGCGGTGCGGGTCGAGCTCGGTGCGCCAGAAATCCCAGAGGCGCTCGGCGTAGGAAGCGAATTCGGGCACGGCGAGCCCGGGCAGTTGCGCCCGCGTGGAATCGGCGACGAACTCGGCGGTGAACCCGACGTGCGGTGCGACCTCGGCCGGGATACCCGCCTGCTCGAACAGGAAATCGCGCACCGCGGTGGCGCCGGGGACGAGGCCGAGGCCGTTCAACGCACGCGCGCTGCCGGGCACGGTGCCGATGCCGACGGGACCGCCCGCGGCGGTGGCCAGCGCGCGGTAGATCTCCCCGAACGGTTGCGGTCGGGGGTTGACCAGGTGGAACGTGCGCCCGTCGAGACCGTCGCGCCGGACCAGGCGCACCATCGCCTCGGCGGCGTAATCGACCGGCACCACATTGGTCGCGCCCAGATCGGGCAGCGGCAACGGCAGGTCGGACGGCAGGGTGGCCAGCGCCGAGATGGCAGAGAAGAAGTAGTAGGGGCCGTCGATCTTGTCCATCTCGCCGGTCCGGGAATCACCGACGATGATCGCCGGGCGATATACGCGCCAGCGCAGGTCGGTGGCCTCGCGCACGAGCTTCTCTGCGGCGAACTTGGTGCGGTGATACGGCGAGGTCAGGTTCTGTCCGAGGTCGAAATCCTCCTCGAAGAACTTGCCGCGATGATCGCCTGCCACCGCCACCGAGGACACATGGTGCAGGGTGGCGTCGAGGCTGCGGGCCAGCTCGATCACCGAGCGCGTGCCCGCGACGTTGGCCGCGTGGGCGGTCTCCTCGTCGGCGGTCATGTCGTAGACCGCGCCGAGGTGCAGCACGTGATCGGCGCGCGGCGCGCCGTCGCCGAGGCCGAGGCCTTCGGCGGTCAGGTCGCCGACCAGCGCGAACACGCGATCACGGTCGGGATGCTGCGCGGTGTGCGCGGTGAACTTGCTCAGCGACTCGGCGCGCACCAGCACATGCACGATCGCGGTGGGGTCGGCCGCGAGCAGCCCCTGCACCACTCGCCGACCCAGAAATCCGGTACCGCCTGTCACGATGTAGGAAACCATCGCCCCTCCTGAAAAATCTCGAAATACGGTGTCGCGCAACAGTGATCCGGCATGCGGCGGTGGATGCGGTGTCAGCCGTTGTGGTCCAGCAACAGTGGCTGGAGAGAAACCGGGCACATCGTCGTCCCGGCTGGGACTAACCGTACTCGTGAGTAACCTGACTGGGCAAGCGTGTGGGTGTCTGTAACCGTGTGGGAATTGTCACCTGTTGTCGCAGGTCAAAGGGTATGTGTGACAGGAGATTTCCGTAACCCAGAGTTTCGGACAACTTGTCGCTAGTGGGCGCGGCTCCCCGCAAGAACTTCGGCGACTGTGGCGGCGATCCTGGCACGGAACCGGTCGGGCGCGAACGTGCCGGCGTGGGCGCGGATCTTCTCGGGATCGTAGGAGGCTGAACGAAAGTCGCGCATGCGCTCGGCCAGAGCCGCCACGACGTCGTCATCGGCCGCGGCGGGAACGTAGTCTCCGGTGACACCGGGGCGCACGGTGTCCAGCGCGCCACCCGCGCCGACGGCCAGCACGGGTGTACCACATGCCATTGCCTCCACCGGGACGATGCCGAAGTCCTCGATGCCCGGCATGAGCAGGGCCTGGCAACGCCGATACATGTCCTGGAGCATGTCGCCGGACGTGGCGCCGAGGAACGTCGTCTCCGGTCCGGCGATCTGTTCGAGCTGGGCGCGGAACCGACCCTCGCCGAGGACGACGAGGCGGACCCCGGCCCGCTGCGCGGCGCGAACGGCGAGGTCGGCGCGCTTGTAGGGCACGAGCCTGCCCGCACACAGGAAGAAGTCCTCGCGCGCCACCGACGGATCGGGGGTGAAGTGGCTGACCTGCACGGGCGGATTGACGACCGAGGCGGACAGACCCCACCAGTCGGCGATCCGCTCGGCGACCGCGTGCGAATTGGCGACGACGTGGGTCAGCCGCGGTGCGGCGCGCAGTTCGCCGCGACGAGCCAGGGCGCCCAGGGCCCCGAGGGCCAGTTGGCCGACGCGACCGCCGGCCTCCTGCGCGCGGAATTCGCGATCCCAGGCCCAGCGGGCGGGGGAGTGGACATAGGCGACGACAGGCGCGTCGGTGGCCGTGGCGGCCTGGGTGGCGAAGGCGTGATGGCTGATCACCACGACGTCGAAATCGCGCAACGGCATTCGGCGCAACGCGCGAGGCACCAGCGGCAGCAGGGGCGCGTGCCTGCCGCCGGTGTAGGCGTGCGCCTTGCTGAGCCAGCTGTCGTGCACGGTGCGCACGGGTTCGCGCAGGCCGCCCGGTGCGACGATCGGTGCGAAAACCTCGGCATCGGGCCAGGTTTCGACGAACTCGCCGACCACGGCTTCGGAGCCGCCGAACTCGGTGAAACGTTCGTGGACGATGGCGACACGGGTCATCGCAGGGTGCTCGCTTCGATCTGTCGGGGCGCCGCGGTGCGACGCAGCGCGGGGGCGACGGGGCGGCCGCGCAGCAGCCCGTCGACGGTGCCGCGCTCGATCGCGCGGCGATACACCTCGGCGGCCTCGGCGCACGCGGCGATCGTGGTGGTGATCGCGTCGGCGTCGTGGGCGGCGGAGGTGACGAACGACTGGCCGAGTACGCCGCGGACCAGCAGTTCCTGGATGAACAGCGTTCGAAATGCTTGCGAGGGTGCGCCTTCGGCATCCAGTGTGCGGTAGATGAGACAGGACGGCCTGCCGCGCACCTGGAGGGAATCGGCGATGCCGAGGTCGGCGGCGATCGCGTTCACGCCGTCGGCGAGCGTGCGGCCCGCCCGTTCCATCCGCGCGACAGGGTCTTCGGTGCGGTAGGCGTGCACCACCGCCCGGAACGCGGCCAGTGCGGACGTTTCCGGGCCGTGCGTGGTGGAGAGCAGGAACACCCGGTCCTGATCGGTGCGCAGCCCACCCCGCTCCATATGTTCGCGCTTGCCCGCGAGTGCGGAGATCGGGAAGCCGTTGCCCATCGCCTTGCCCCAGCACGACAGGTCGGGTGTCACGCCGTAGACGGCCTGGGCGCCGCCCGCCGACCAGCGGAAGCCGGTGATCATCTCGTCGAACACGAGCAGGGCGCCGTGCCGATCACACAGTGCGCGAACACCTTCCAGGTATCCGGGCAGTGGCTCCGCCACGGCGGTCGCCGCCTCCATGAAGACGGCGGCCACGCAACCGCCTGTCAGTGTCGCCGCCAGGGCGTCGAGATCGTTGTACGGGAATTTCACGGTGTCGACCGCGGGGATGCCGCCCGCCATCTCGGTGGTGCCGATGAACCAGTCGTCGACGGAGAAGAACGGTTGATCGCAGACCGCGATGGTGGTGCGGCCGGTCACCGCTCTGGCCAGTCGCACCGCGGCGGTGGTGGCATCCGAGCCGTTCTTGGCGAACTTCACCATGTCGGCACCGGGCACGAGCGACAGGAAGTCCTGCGCGGCAAGCAGTTCCAGTTCTGTGGGCCTGCTGAAGCTGACGCCGTCGGCGATGGCCCGCGACACCGCGGTCTGCACGGGGCCGTACCCGTGACCGAGCGTGACCGAGCGCAAGCCCATTCCGTATTCGACGTAGCGATTTCCGTCGACGTCCCAAACCTGAGCCCCCGTGCCGCGCACCAGGATCGGTGCCATGGATTCGGGATACTGGTCGGCGCCGCGGGCGTAGGTGTGCGCGCCGCCGGGGACGAGGTCGTGCAGGCGTGCCTGCAACTCGTTGCTGCGTTCGAAACCGCGGTGGACTGTCATGCGGGCTCCCCTCCGGCGCCGGACAGGCACTGCGCGGTGGTGTGTGCGGTGCTCAACGCCCACAGCTCGTGATCGGCGAGTTCGCCGTCGACACCGCGGTAGCGGTGCATGGTGCCCTCGTGTCGTAAACCGGCCGCGAGCGCGACCGCCGCGCCTGCGACGTCGGCGGACGGTACGGCCAGCGTCAACCGCCAGATCCCGAGGGTTTCGGTGGCGTGCGTGATCAGCAGACGTAGCGCGGTGATCGCGATCTCCGGGCGGGTCTCGGGTGCGACCCACACGGCCGCGCGGATATTGCGATCGAACATGTCCCGGTCGAACAGGCGGCACTCGCCGACGTAGTGACCAGCCACCTCGACGACGAGGACAGCGCCGTGGCGACCGCGCAGACCCGCCCGGGCGGCGGCCTTGGCCCGCCACCACTCCCGCCGGGTGTGGCGCCGAGCCCATTTCTCGGGTGCGCTCGTCGGTGCGAGCAACGACCGCGCGGCGATCCGAGCGGCGCGGCGCGGACGGAAATCGTTTCTGCGCCAAGGGCGTAACGCCACCTGGCCCTGGCGGGCGGTGCCCGGATTCGTAGCGCGCAGGGGGTCGACGACGTGTCGTATTCTGCCGAGACAGTAGCGCGCCCGCGCCCGCAGGATCGTCGACAGCGGGACCGTCGCGTCGGTCACCACGGAATCAGCGGACCCGCGCGGCGGGGTACCGGCACCGTGTTCGCCGGTGCCAGGCAGGCGCGCCTCGGCACCGGCGCCACCGGCGGTTCGAGCACTCCTTGCCGACGGGTGCGCCGTGCGATAACCGTCGAGCCAATCGGCGGCGAAACCGCCCACCGGTGCGCGGTCGCTGGTCACCGACCAGAGTTCGTGATCGACGCGGCCGCTGCCGACGTCGAAATACCCGACCATCACCGCTTCCTTCGTCCAGCGCTGCCCGACCGCTCGCCGCGCACCGGCATTGGTGACGGCGATCGGTGCGGTGATCCGGTCCAGGCCGACGGTGTCGAACCCGAAGTCGAGCAGCAGCGACCCGGCGAGCCCACTCGCGCCGCGTCGGGCCACCTCGGCATCCACCCACACACTGAGTTCGGCGGCGCCGGAGTCGATCCCGACCAGCTCGAACTGCCCCGCGAATCTGCCGTCGACCTCGAGCACCGTGCTCACCCGGCGCCCCGTTCTGGCTTCGGCTCGGGCAGTGAGACATTCGCGCACCCAGCGGATGGCCGTGTGCCGCTGTTCCCAGGTCGACGGAGAACGAAACCAATACGGTTCGAGGCAGTCGCGATCACGCAGGCGAATCCGCCGCCACTCGGCGAAATCACCGAAAGTCGGTGGTCGCAGCGACACGGTGACACCGTGCAGGCGTACCGGGCCCAGCGTCACCGAGGCGTACGAGCTGCTCATTGTCGTGGCCGCTGTTTGCCCATGGCCACGGTGCGCAACGCGCCGTCGGTGCCGACGGCCAGCCGCCAGTAGCTCCCCGCGGGATCCTTGAGCACGAGTCCGGCCTCGGCGTGATCGGAGAGCCAAGCGCCGCTGGACAAGACGGCCGAGCGGACCGCGCCGTCGTTGCCTTGCGCCTGGAACAGATCGGCGTCGCCGTGCCCGGCCCTGGTGATCACCGTTCCGGTGAACCGCGAGGTGCGCATCCCGCTGCGACCGATCACCTGCCAGCCGTCGGGAAACACTCCCGCCCGCAGATCATCGGCGGAACCGGAGATGAGGTTGATCGCGGTGCCCTCCGCGCAGTCGGCCGGGTCGATCCGCAATTCGATGGCGGGCCGGTCGGATTCCTGATCGAAGACCACATTCGCCAGATACGGCTGCCTGCAGTACACGAGGTCGATGCCGACCGAGCGGGCCGCGACCTTGCAGTTGACCATGCCGAACTGGGCGGGCCCGCCCTTGCCTCTGGTGCCGACCGAGACCGCGATGTCGGCGCCCTCGAACCAGATATTGGTCAGCCACCAGTCGTTCGCCGCGCCGTCGACCATCAGGTGCCGGTCGGTGGTGAGTGGATCGCGGTCGGAGACGAATTCCACGTTGGTCAGCGCCAAACCGGCATTGTGATCGTTGCCGGTGCCGAGTACGCCGACGTAGTTGCTGGTGAATTTCGACGAGGTGACGTAGTTCTGGATGCACTGCGTCTCCAGGCCGACCCCGAAGTTGTTGATATCGCAGTTGATGAACGCCGTGCCGCCGGTGTTGCGATCCAGGACGACACCGCGCTGGGCGAGGAACCGAGGGTGGTTGTCGCTGAGATGATTACCGCGGATCACGACACCGTCGAAGGAGCAGCGGAAGCACTCCGACAGCACGAAAGCGGTGGAGCGTGGCCCGGTGAGATAGAAACCGATGCGGGAGAACCGAACCCGGCTGCGCTTGTCCAGCCGGATCAACGTGACGTCGTCTTCGCAGAACACGACGCTGGCATCACCGCCGTCGCCGAGAACCGTCGCGTAGTCCGGCATTTCGGGCCACGACCGCACCCGGTAGGTGCCCGCGGGAAAGTACAGCACCACCGGTCGGTCCCTGGCGGCCGCGGCCGCGGCGATGGCGGCGGTGTCGTCGGCCTTGCCGTCGCCCACCGCACCGAAATCGCGCACGTTGCGGGCCGCGGGCGTATCACTGACGTGTGGCGACCGGAACTCCGCGCTCGGTTCCGGTTCGGCCGCGCATGCCGCGGCCAACGGCAGCACCGCCGCCGCACCGAAGGTGGCCGCGAGCAGGCGTCGCCGTCCTACCGAGTCCTCGCTCATATCGCCAGCCGTTCCAGGAAGCGGGCCAGCGGGGCCGAAGGTCTGCTGTACACCACCGCTCCGGTGAGCTTCGCGGCGCCGAGCGTCGCGAGCGCGCCGCGCAATCCGGGCTCGGTCAGTGCGCCGAGTTCGACGATGCCGACGGTGGCATCGCACAGCGGTGCCACCCCGATCGCGTCGGCGGCCGCGGTCACCGGCGCCGTCTCCACGATGACATGATCGAAACGCGAGGTCAGATCGGTGAGCAGTTCGGCGAACCGCGCCGACACGAGCAGGTCGGGCGTCTGCTGATCGGCCGCGCCCAGGGGCAGGAACGCGATCCCGGTCTCCGACCACGGCGTGAGCGCTTTGGCGACGGGCAGGGTGGCGCGCAGCACCGCCGCCAGTCCCGGACTGTCGCTGGTGATGAACTCGGAACTGCCGCCGCCGCTGGTGTCGCCGTCGACGAGCACCACGTGCTGACCGCTGTCGGACAGCGAACGGGCCAGTGCCATCGCCACATCCGGCACCGATCGCGCCGACAGACTTGTCACCTGTACCGACTTCGTCGGGTCGTGCTGGAGCAGCCGGCTGCGCAATCTGCGCGTCTCACCCGGTGCCTCGGGCTCGCCCGCATCGATCACACCGAGCACCGGAACGGGCAGGGTTCGCGCCACGGCATCGGCGGTGCGCAGCGAACGATCGGTGCGTTCACGCAGGAGTGCGGCACCGCCACCGAGGATCAGCCCGCCGATCAGGCCGAGTAGCACGAGCCTGCTCGGTGGCGGCCCGAGCGGGCCGCTCGGCACCTGGGCGCGATCGACCACGGCGACTCGCGCTGCCGGTGCCGCGTCACGTTGGATGGACTCGAGCTCGTCGACGAGCTTGCGGAACTGCGCCACCGCCGCATCGGTGAGATCGCGGGCGCCGGTGGGTGTCGAATCCTCCACCGAGATCACGATCACCGAGGTCGCGGGCGGTGAACTGGCGGTGATCCGCGCGCGCATCTGCTCCGGTGTGACCTTCAGGCCCTTCTCGTCCACCACCCGCGCCGCGACCGTCGTCGAGGACGCCAGATCGAGATAGGACCGCACGCGCTGTTGCGCGGCCAGGCCACCCTGGTACGAATCGTTGACCGAGGTGCCCGTCGCCATCGACACATACATCGAACTCGACGCGGCGTAGGTGCTCGGCAGTGTCTGGGCGTAGGCCCAGGCGGCTGCCGTGCACACCAGTACGACAGCCACGATCAACAACCATCGCTGTCGTACGATGCGCCACATATCGATCAAACCCATCGCTGGGACTCCATTTCACCTGGTACTACACATGATTCGGGGCGCCGGAACTCCTCGACGACCAGATACACCAGCCACGCCAGCACGGCGGTCTGCAGAAATTTGCCGAGATTCTCCATGCTGCCGAGAATCCCGCGCTCGAACAGCGTCGAGGCACCGGTGATCGCCAGACCGAGCACGATCACCGGAAACCATCGTGAATACAGCGAGTACGACCACGCCAGCAGCAGCGTGAAAGTGAACACCGCGCACACGACGACTCCGCTGTAGCCGCCGAGCACATATCCTTCGTTGAAATTTCCCTCGGCGAGCGAGACCGTCACGGTGCTCATATCCACCGAGGCGCCGCGAACCTCGTTCGCCCACGCCGTGCCGGACTGGAACTTCTCCAGCCCGAGCACCGGCGCCGGGATGAGGCTCAGGCTCGCGTGCTGGGCCATCTCGGTCGGCGTCAGCCAGCCACCGGGGCCGTAGAACAGTGCGTCGGTCGCGGCCTCGAGGAGGTCGAACCGGCGCAGAATGCTCAGGAACGGTTGCACACTCTCCGGGTAGATCGAATCGACCGCCGCCGCGTCGCGCGCCGCGGTTCCGGAGGATTTGAACGACTGCAGCCAGCCGAAGCCGATCACCCCGAGCACGCCGATGCCCGCGACACCGAGGGCGGTGCGCCGGTTCCAGCCGATCATCGAGAACCGGATGGCCAGTGCCAGTGCGGCGCCCAGGATCGGGGTCTTGGACTGCACCACCGAGGACCACCACAGCTCACCGGCCAGTAGCGCGGCGAGGATGATCGCGGTGCGGCGCGGATCGGGGGGCCGCAGGAAGATGATCAGGCCGATCGCGGCGATCGCGGCCGGCACGGCGAGGAAGGCCAACATCGGGTTGGCGCTGTCGACCTCACCGGCGGTGCCCGCCGATCCCGACGCCTTACCCGCGGCCCGCCCGAGCATGCCCAGCACATAGAGCGCGACCAGCGCGGGCACGAAGTCCGGGTCGTCGAGGGCGGCGGCCCGCCGCAGGGGCCTGCGGTGCGCCCAGATCGCATAGGCGACAACCAGTGCCGCGTATACCCACAGCCCGAACACGACATGCTGCAACGCCAGCGCGATCCCGCGGTCGTAGCCGAGATCGGCCAGGCGCGGATCGGGCACGTTGTCACCGAAGTGCGGATCGGGTCGTACCGCGAGCAGCACCAGTGGCCGCGCCACATACGACAGCGACCAGAACACGGCCTGCGCGATGAGGAACACCCGGGCGACGCCGGGCACCCAGAGGGCAGCGACCGCGATCACGAGCAGCGCGGCGGCGACGGCGGCGACGGTGGCAGAACCGTTCAGGGTCTGACCTCCTGTGCCAGCGCGACGATCTCGCGCGCCCGATCCACATAGCGGTGCCCGTCGGCCACGACGCGGCGGTGCCCGGCGGCGGCCACCGCGGCGACCTTGCCGGGCTCGGCCGCACACCGGTCGAGGATGTCGTGGAGTTCGTCGGTGTCGGAGAAGAGGAAGCACTCGGTGGTGTCGTCGAGCAGCTGCGCGTGCTCGTCGGTGCGTTCGCCGACGAAAAGTCCACCGGCGGCGGGCACTTCGAACGTGCGGCAGGTGTGGGTGTCGCGGTTGTCGGAGTTCAGCAGCACCAGGTTGGCGCCGACCTGGGCCACCGCCGCCGAATACTGGGCGCCGTAGACCGCACCGCCCACGTGCGCGCCGGTGGCGCGCAGTTCGGGCACTCGACGCCAGCCGGGACCACGGACGAGCATGCGTTCGCCGTAGCGCCCGGCCAGTTCGACCATCGCGGCGCGGCGGTCGGGACGGCACACACCGATGAAGCCGACCAGGTAGTCACGCCCCTCGCGGCGAGCGGTCCGATGGTGCCAGGCCGGATCGTAGGCGCTGCGAACGAAACCGACGGCACGGGCGCCGCGGGCCCGCAACTCGGACACATTGTGGCGCTTGGTGGTGACCACCAGATCCCATTCGGCTTCGTGCGCGAGGTAGGAGGTGGTGAGGTTTTCCGGGTTCGCCACGTCGTCGGCGCTGTAATGCACATGCAGCGCGGCAGGCAGATCGAGCAATCTGCGCTGGTCGAGGTGGATTCCCTTGAACACGAACACCATATCGGGATCGAAGGCGCCGGCGCTACGTTCGATTCGCTCGTGTAATGCGCGCACCTGCCACGGCGCACGGTCCTCGCGCACTTTGGCGTAGATCCATGGCGGCGACAAACGGGTCGGCAGGGTGATCGCGGTCGAGTCCACCACGAGCACATCGTGGCCCGCCTGCCGGAAACCATCGGCCAGCGAGCGGGCGTTGCTGCCGATCCAGTCGTCGCCGATGAACAGAATTCTCATACGAAGTGGTCCTTGTTACGGCGGTCGCGCAGGACCAGCATCCTGACGCGCGCGAGATACCAGGCAGCGACGGTGTATTCCACCAGCACGCTGCCGTAGACGAGGGTGTGTACCGAGTGGGTTCGGAAGGTCAGCCCGAGCGCGCAGGCCGCGATCACCGTGCCGATCACGGCGCCGGTGAGCACGCCGAAGGTGTCCTGGCGGACCGGCAGGATGGCGGTGGTGACGAACGAGGTGACGGTGGTGGCGGGCAGGATCAGGATCTCGATGCGCAGCAGTGATGTGGCGCCGAGGAATTCGGTGCCGAAGATCACCTCGATCAGGAACGGCGCCGTGACCCAGACCAGCGCGCTCACCAGCGCTGCCAGCGCGACGCAGGCCGCGAGCACCCGCACGCTGTCGCGCCAGAAATTGCCGTCGGAACTGCGTCGAGCCATGCGCGGGAGCAGGGCGAAACCGATGGGGTCGAGAAGCGATTGCAAGGCCCGCACGAGGCGATCACCCGCGGAGTACAAACCGAGGGCGGCCGCGTTGAGCACCACCGAATAGATCGCGGCCGCGCCCTGGCCGTAGGTGGTGATCAGCAAACGGGAGGCGAAAACCGGCGCACCGGTGCGCAGTAGCTCACCGACATCGCGTGGCCGCGACGGTCGGCCGTACCGCCGGGAGGTGTCGATCCAGGTGGCCACGATCGTCGGCACCGACGACACCAACAGGCACAACACCGCGACCTGCGCACTCGGCAGGCGTGGCAGCACGCCGAGCAGCAGGGCGAGATAACCGAGCCGCCCGATGCCCTGATAGACCGTCGACGCACCGAAGCGGCCCAGCCCGATCAGCAGCCAGTCCTCCGACATCGACCAGAACCCGCCCGCGAACAGCCCGAGCAGGATCATCTGCACCGGTTCGGGCACACCGAAGGCCAGGCCGGCGCCGAGGGCCAGCCCGAGTGTCAGCAGCAAGCTCAGACGCACGGCGAGGTAGTCGCCGCGCAATTGGTTGATGGCCGCGAACCGTGCTCCGCCGCCGTGGTTGTCCTCGGCGTCGGGCACGCGCGCCGCCATGAACGAGGTGATGCCGAGGTCGACGATCAGCGAGCCGATGAAATAGGCCGACATCGCCATCGCGAGCAGCCCGAGACCGTGCGCGCCGAGCACTCGGGCGATCAGCGGCACCGTGATGAAGGTGACCAGGTACTGCCCGTACTTGCCGAAGCTGACGAACCCGATGTCGCGCAGCACGGCCAGCGGGCCGGACTTGATGGAGTTGTCCCCGCCGCCGGACTCGCGTTCGTCGTCGGGGCGGCGATGCGTGCCGTTGTCGTGGGGGACCGCTTGCACGTGCGGGAAAACGTCGGTGGTGACGGTGGCCAGGTAGCGGTCGTGCTCAGTCACCGCGGGTCACCACGGTGTCGAGGAAGTCGGCGACCGTGCCCGCGCAGGTGTGGATGTCGAAGTCGCGGGCGCGATCCCGACCCGCGACGGCGAGGCGGGCACGGTCGGCGGGGTCGTGCAGGAGTGTGTCCAGCGCGGCGGTGAGCGCGCCGACGTCGCCGCCGGGCACGAGCAGGCCGTCGACCCCGGTGTGGATGATCTCGGCGGGTCCGCCCGGTGTCGCGGCGATCACCGCGCAGCCCGCGGCCATGCCTTCCACGACGACCTGTCCGAAGGGCTCGGGCAGTACCGAGCAGTGCACGAGAATGTCCGCGGCGAGAAGATGTTCGGTGGGGTCCTCGACATGGCCGGTGAACTCGGCGACCACCCCCAACTCGGCCGCGAGCTTTTCCAGCTGTGCGCGATAGGGCTGCTCGCCGAAGAACGTGCCGCCCACCAGGACCACCCGAGCCGGACGG
This sequence comes from Nocardia sp. NPDC058633, assembly GCF_042717045.1. Lineage (NCBI taxonomy): Bacteria > Bacillati > Actinomycetota > Actinomycetes > Mycobacteriales > Nocardiaceae > Nocardia > Nocardia sp. NPDC058633. The sequence goes on along the minus strand of NZ_JBHXRA010000008.1, from coordinate 65,126 downwards.
ACCCGCAGTGCGGCGATCGCGCGCAGGAAGACGTCTTGGCCCTTCCAAGGACTGAGCCTGCCGACAACGACGACGACGGCCGCCGCGGCGGGGCGAAGGCGCGGATCCGTGTGCGCGACAGGTAGTTCGACACCCGGGTAGGCGATCGCGGTCGGTATGCCGGTGGGCAGGGTGGCAGCGGTCGCGTGGCTGTTGGCCAGCTGTCCGCGGCACACCAGCCGGGCCAGCCCGCGGATCGCCAGGGCGGGAACCTTGCCGAAGTAGTCGCCGCAGACGCGGTCATGGGCCTGCCACACCAGGGGAACACGCGCGCGGCGGGCGGCGACCGCACCGAGGACCAGCGCTTTGGTGCTCTCGGCGACGACGACATCGGCGTGGGTCTGTTCGACGGCAGCGCCGACGGCCCAACCCAACCGGAGCAGGGCGACGAACCCGGTGACGAGCCCGAGCAGTCCGGTCCCGATGCGCATGGCGCGCGAGTCGAATCGTCCCGTCACGACCCGGGTGTCGATGTCGCGTGCCCGCATCCGGGCCACCATCGGCCCGTCCTCGGTGTAGATCATGGTGACCTGGTAGCGGCCGGTGGCGCGCAGCGCGTCGAGCAGGCGAAGGGTGGCGAGTTCGGCGCCCGACGGTGCCGCGGTGTGGGCGAGGAAAACAGCTCGGGTCATCGCAGGTCTCGATACAGGGCTGCGTGTCGATCCGCCGCGATATCCCAGGTGAAGGTCTCCGCGTGCGCGCGGCAGGCGGCCGGGTCGGGGACCTGGCCGTCGAGGGCCGCGACGAGCCGGGCGGCGAGCGCGTCGGGCTCGCCGGCGGGGACGACGAGGGTGGGGTCGAGACCGCGCACTGCGTCGGGCAGTCCGCCGCAGTCGGTGACGATCGGCGCCCGGCCCGCCGCCAGGGATTCCAGCGCGATCAGGCCGAAGCCTTCCAGCGCCACCGTCGGCACCACAGAGACCGTCGCCTCGGCGTAGAGCTCGGTGAGCCGGTCGTCGTCGACCCGGCCGGTGAAGACGACGGTGCCCGCGAGTTCGGCCGCCTCGGCGCGCAGATCCGCTTCGGCGGTGCCGGTGCCGACAACGACGAGTCGAGCGTCGGGGTGCGCGGCCGATACCTGCCGCCATGCGCGCAGCAGCACATCGATTCCCATGCGCCGCTCGAGCCTGCGCACGCACAGCACGGTTCTGGTCGCGGCGGTGGTGTCGAGCGGTGCGGCGCGAAAGCGGTCGAGGTCGACGCCGGGCGCGATGATCGAGATCCGGTCGGCGGGCACGTGGTAGTCACGTTCGAGCACGTCACGGAAGTGGCTGGACAGCACGACGAATCGGTCGGCGCCGCGGTAACGCAGCCGTTCGAACAGGTACTTGGCGCGCACAGCACCGGCCGACTCGCCCGCCATCGCGCTCTCCTGCGCCCACGGCCCGTGGAAGTGGACGACCAGCGGCAACTTCGTGGACACGGTCCGGGCGACGGGGCCGTACAGGCAGAAGTGCCGGTCCACGACCGTGCCGGGGACGAGCGCGGAGCGCGCGAGCAGCGCCGTGCGGGTGCGGTGCAGTGTCGAACCGCCCGTCGGCCCCCACGATCGGGCGCCGGCGTCGTCGGCGGTACCGAACGCGGCCGCGGTCACCAGAATGTCGGGCTGCCGGGTCAGTGCCCGGTACAGATCGGTGAAATACCGGTTGAGTCCGCCCGGTGTGGCACCGAACCATTCCGATCCGGTCATGTGCACACCCACCGTTGCGGTCGCAGTCGTCAACCTCCGCACCCTTCATCATGTCCCGCGAAGTGCATCCCGACCGGCGAATTCGCTATCAGCCCACAGTCTAGGGGAGTACCCACGTTCGGGCGTACCGAGCGGCAGGCCACGCAGGGGTGGGGTAGATTCGTCGCGGGGGAACGCGGGGTGCAACAGGGCATACCTCGGTGATAGGGAGTGCGACAGTGGTTTCCGCGTTGACGGTGTGTGTGCCTGCCTACGACGCCGAGCGGACGCTCGCGGTGACCTTGGAATCGGTGCTCGCCGAAGATGCCGACTTCGAACTGCTCGTCCTCGACAATGCCAGCGCCGACAGCACCGGTGAGATCGCCCGCTCCACCGGCGACCCCCGGGTGCGGGTGCTGCGCAACGAGTCGGTGCTGCCGATCGGGGCCAACTGGGACCGGGTCATCCGCGCCGCATCCGGTGACCTGGTGAAAGTGGTGTGTGCCGACGACATCCTGCGCCCCGGAGCGCTCACCGAACAGTGGGCGCTGATGGCCGACTCGTCGGTCGCGATCTGCGCGGGACGTTTCGATGTGATCGACGAGCAGGGCGGTTTGCTCGAGACCGACCTCGGCCTGCCTGGCCTGCTCGGCCGACGCACGCCACGCGAACTGGCCAAGGTCATCGTGCGCCGCGGGCCTGCCGAATTCGGTCCAACGGCCGCGGCGATGTTCCGGCTGGCCGACTATCGGCGCGTCGGTGGCCTGCGCCCCGATCTGGTGTTCCCGATGGACGTCGACCTGTTCGCCCGCGTCGCCACCGGCGGTCATTTCGTCGGCATGGACCGGATCGTCGCCGCGTGGCGAAACTCCTCGTTCAACCTGTGCAGTCGTACCACCACCAGGTCCAAGCTCACCGATATGTACCGCTTCCATCATCGCCTCGTCGCCGACCACCCCGAATTGGTCACCCGCGCCGACGTGCTCACCGGTGACCTGCGCCTGGTCGGCCAGATCATGGAGCGGGTCAGGGTGCGGACTCTCGGTGCGGTCGCTGTTCGTCCCGGCGGCTAGACCCGAAGCCGCTGTTCGACATCGTCGAGGAAGGCACGCACCACCGAGTGTGCGGTGGGGATCGATGGGTAGCGGGCACGCAGCGCCAAGCCGTCGTCGCTGCGTGAGAACCACAACTGGACGTCGTCGGCGAAGCCGGTGTTGGAGATGTGGGTCGCGTTGACAGCGCGGTGGGTGTCGGCGCCGGGCAGCCGCCGATAGTCGACATAGGACACCATGAAGATGTCGGCCCGGGAGGGGCGCAAACCGCCCAGCGCACGAATGGTCTCGGCGAGCGGGACGGTGCCCAGCTCGATGGCGGCGCGCACCGAGGCCTGTGCGCCGCGGACGGTGGCGGCGAAGTCAGGCGTCGCCTCCACGGCGACCGGCGCGTTGGTGGTGAACCAGCCGACGGCGTTGTGCCACTGCGGATCGTGGCGCGTGTGCAGCGGAAAGAGCAACCGCAGCCGGTGCCCGCCCCCGGCCGCCCGAACGCTGTGGGCCAGCGCCGCCAGCGCACCAGCGAACAGTCCCGCACCGTGCGTGCCACAGAAGCCTTCGAAGGCCTCGGTGGCATCGGCCGAGAGCAATCGACGCAGCTCGACGGCCTGCGGTACACGTCGGCCTGGTTCCAGTCCGAGATCGAGCGGGAACGACGGCGGGTCCACGCCCTGGTCGCCGAAGAACTCGCGCCAACCGTCCACTCGCGGATCATCGGGCCGGAATTCGACCGGAATCGCACAGTAGTCGACGAAATTCCCGGCAGCGGGCAGTGTTTCGGTTTCGACCCCGTGGTAGAGCCGGCGCAGGTCCTCGATGATGATGGCGATCGAGTACGCGTCGACGTGCGCGTGGTCGAACGCGCACACGATCGTGGAGCTGTGTGGTCGATCGATCGCCGCCAGCAGATACGCCCGCTCGGCGAACGGCGCGCACCTGATATCGCTGTGGCGCCGCAGGGTCTCGCGCAAAGATGTGGCGGATCGGTGTGGAATATCGGGCTGGGGCTCCAACGTCGCCGGCGCCGGTCGCGACATTCGGCGTGGGCCCGCCGGAGTCGCGGTGAACGAGCTGCACAGGGTGCCGTGGCGGGCGATCAATCCGCAATAGGCGGTGGCGAGCCGGGTTCGATCCACATGACCCGTGACATCGAAAGTCGCTGCCAACCAGATGCTTCCGGACTGCGCGCCGGCAAGATGTACGAGCTGGTTGAACGAGGGCGGGATCGGTGACTCGACCGCCGCACCATCATCGGCGGGCACCGTCCAGTGTAGGAAGGTGCCCGGCTCCGGGGTGTAGCGATCAACCGTGGTGACGTGCATCGGCTATCTCCCGGTCGGGCGTGATCGAATAGTCTCCGTCCGTTGCGACGGTGGCGAAGACGGTGCGCAGGTGGGCGTGGTAGCGCCTGAGTTGTCGCTGGGCGAACGGTGTCGACGGGCTCTGGCAGCCGAGGTAGAGATGGCGGGAATCGCGGTTGAACCACATCGACGCGTTGGCCGTCTCGCCCTCGCCGGTGAACAGCATTCCACGCTCGTACGGCGCCGTGCCCGCACCCGGAAACCGTCGAAAATCCATGTAGGACAGCATATTCGGTGTTGTCAGCACGTCGCTGGGATCTGCGCCCGAGGCGAGAAGGGTAGCCAGCACGGACGACAGTGGTGCGGCGGACAGCCGGATCGCGCGGTCGTAGGCGTCGTTGGCGCGGGCTACCAGCTCGGTGAACGAAGCGCAGCCCTCGACGACGAAGCTCAACGGTGCGAAATTGCACAACCACCCTTGGGTCAGCAGGAAGTCTCCGAGCCCCCTCGTGCTCATCACCGTCATCCCGTAATACTCGCGGCGACCGGCCATTTCGAGATCGGTGACCGCCACGGCCGCGAGAATGCCTGCCAGATATCGCCCTCCCGCGGCCCGGCAGACGTCGGCGAAGGCTGCCGAACCCGCGCCGTCGAGTAGGTCGAACTCGATGCCGTACATCGGCGCGGTCTCGCCCGGTGCCAGACCCAGGTCGAGTGGAAAGCGCGGCATCGTGTTGCCGTGGTGCCGAAAGGTGCGCACCCACTCGACGAGCTCGGGACTCGACCGGTCGAACGACCGCGCGAGGTCGTGTTCGGCGCGCGCGTAGTCGGGGAACCCGCCGGTCGGCGCGCTCGTATAGGGCCCGAGCGCATGTCCGGACGCTTCGTTGTCGTAGAAGTCGAGTATCTCGGTGAGCACCAAGGCCTGCGAAGCGCCGTCGCTGAGTGCGTGATCGCAGGCGTAGTAGAGGGTGAACGAAGCCGCCCTGGTGACGGCTCCGAGAACGAACCCCGGCCAGGAAGTCGCCAGCGCCTGCGACGATATCCGGGCGAGCGCGTAGTCCCGGAACTGTTCCTCGCCCGCGGTCTCGCCGACACTGCTCGCCTGGAATACGACCTCGTCGGCGGCGATACTGCTGCGGGTCACCGTGGTGCCGTCGGTCGTGAACCAGGTCCGCAGCCCACCGTGCCGGCGGACGAACCGTTGCAGGGCGCGACTCATCGCCTCGGCGTCGAGGTCGCCCGCCACTTCGGTGGTCACCGCGAGATACGCGGTATGCGGTGCGGCAGCACAGCTCTTCGCCCATATCCCACGAATGTGGTTGTCCTGGAGGAAGGTTCCCGGATCAGGGTCGGCCCCGGCGGCACCGGCCGCTCGGAGCGCGTCTTCGGTCGGGTGCCATTCGACCAGCTCACCTGCCGCAGGCCGCCAATTACGCAGTGCTGTGATGATCATCAGTGCCTCACCCTGCCGCCGCGGCGACATCGGTGCGCCGATCGACCAGCGTCCCGTCCTCGGCCACCGTCGACAGCATGGCGGTGAAAGTACTGATGAAGCGGTGCACATTCGCGGCGGCGACCTCGTTGCTCGGAAACCTCGCCGACACGGCGATTCCCCCCGGAGAGCGGGCGATCCAGAGGTAGACCTCGTCGTCGGATTGCTCACCGCTGCGCAACGGCCGCACACCCCACTGCTGCCACTGCGCGGCATCGGGCACGAAGCGGACATCGACATAGGACACGACGAATCGCGGCACCTCGGTGCTGTCGAGCAGGGCGGCGATCCGCGGAAAAGGGAAGCGGGCCAGTGATTTCATCGAGTTGATGGCGACCGTGGTGCGCGCGAGCAACTCGTCGACCGAGTCGGCGCCGGCGTGGTCGATCTCCAACGGCAGTAGCCCGACGTACCAGCCCATCGCATGCGCGTGCTCGGGCGTATGGCGGGTGTGGACGGGCATCGCGCAGCGCAGCGGCCGCGCACCGACCAGCACCCTGTGGGTCGCGGCGAGTGCGGCGAAGACCGCCGATTGGGTGGAGTGGCCCGCCGCGCGGCTGCGTGTCTGCAGCTGTTCGGCCTGCTGGGCGGTGAGTACCCAGGACGAGAGACCGCTTTGGTGCAGTGTGCTGCGCGGCGGGGTGCGCCGGTGCGATGAATCTCGGCCGGTCGTGCTGTAATCCGTGGCGGCTCGCGGTGTGATCGGCAAGGGGAAAGCCGGAAATCGCCCGCCCTCCCGGCGCAGATACTGCCCCCAGTGCCGTACCGCGGGATGGTCCGCGGTCATCGCCGAACCCACCGCGCGGTCGTCCGCGCCGAAGTCGATATAGCTGCCGACCTCGGGCAGTTCGGCAGACGCCCCGGTGATTTCACAGCGATAGATGCGCTGGATCTCGCTGATGGCCAACATCATCGAGTAGGCGTCCATCACCGAATGATCGGCACCGAACACGAGCAGGAAGCCGGGCCCCTCGGTCGAATCGGTATCGCTGACAGTGGCCACGAGGCAGTGCGGCCACTCGGTCGGCGAGAGGCGGGAGCCGAAGAAATCGGAGAGGTGCTGATACACCCGGGTTCCGCTGCGCAGGTGCCCGACGTGGCGGGCCGCGACCTGGACATCGTCGGCGCGGCAGGTGTAGCGCAGGAATTGTTCGTCCGCCGCTTCGTCGGCCGCGGCCGTGGTGCGGAAGGCGTCGTGTCGTGCCATCCATTGCCGCAGCGTCGTACGCACGGCGCCCTCGTCGAAGGGCAACGGTATCTCGAAGATCGTGCCGAGCCAGGAACTCTCGCCCCCGGCGGATCCGACCGAGCGCACGCAGTGCTCCTCGTGCAGATGACTCAAAGCTCGATCGTCCGGTTCCCAGACATTTGTCGCGCTGGTGACCGGTATCCATTCGATGACTGTGCCCGCGGGAAGCGGATAATCGGCTAGCTCTGTGAATTCCATACGAACGCGCTCCAACCATGTTGCTGACCGAAAGCTGAAAACACTGTGAATCCGCACGCTCGCTCGAGGGCGGCGCAACATCGACGTTGCTCGCACCAACGGCGTTGGCCCATAAGGGCATGAAATGAGCGTAGATGTAGCGGGAAGATAGTTCCTGCCGGTTCGCCGTGGCCTTGGTCACGATGATTCCATCCGGATATATCAGGTGGTTGGCGCGTTATTGGTCGGTGTCAGTAGATTTCGACGTTTCCGGCAGATGAGTGGTCTATGAACACAGTATTTCGGAGCTGGGTAGTAGTGCGGTCGGGTCGAGTCACTGTGGCGTCGCGTGTCACCTTGGGGTTGCCGCTGACTTCGCGAAGAACATAGGCTGCCAACAGTTCGCAGTGGTGCGACCGCACTCCCACACCGATGAGGAGACGACGATGGCCGCATTCGAATCGGCGATCGAAACCAGGAAATTGACGAAATCCTTCGGCGCGTTTCGGGCGGTCGACGGCATCGACCTGACGGTGCGGGCAGGCACGGTCTGCGCGGTCCTCGGTCCGAACGGGGCAGGAAAGACGACCACGGTCCGGATGATCGCCACCCTGCTGCGCCCTGACTCGGGCAGCGCCCGAATATTCGGTCATGACGTGGTCCGCGACGCGAGCACGGTTCGGTCGCTGATCGGCGTCACCGGCCAGTACGCCTCGGTCGACGAAGACCTCACCGCACGGGAGAACCTGACCATCTTCGCGCGGCTGCTGGGGCTGTCCGGCGCAGGCGCCGCGCACCGTGCCGACGAACTGCTCGACGAATTCGGGCTACAGGATTCGGCCCGACGGCCGCTCCGCCACTTCTCCGGAGGTATGCGGCGCAGGCTCGATCTCGCCGCGAGTCTGATCGCCCGCCCGCCGCTGCTGTTCCTGGACGAACCGACAACGGGCCTCGACCCACGCACGCGCGCGCAGATGTGGCAGACGGTGCGCGACCTCGTCGCCACGGGCACCACCGTGCTGCTGACCACCCAGTATCTCGACGAGGCGGACGCGCTCGCCGATCACGTCGTGGTGATCGACCACGGTCGGGTCGTCGCCGACGGCACCGCTGACGAGCTCAAGACCGCGGTCGGCGCGGCGGCGCTGACCCTGCGTGTGGATCGCACCGATCTGGCCACCGCCGCGGCCATTGTGCACCGATTCAGCGGCTCCGAAGGGGTCGTCACCGCCGAGGAAGGGCGTATCCGGATGAGTGCCACCGACACGACGACACTGCCCGAGCTGCTGATCGCGCTGCGCGAGGCCGGGATCGAGGTGCGTGAGCTCGGCGTCGCGCCACCGAGCCTGGACGAGGTGTTCTTCGCGATCACCGGAGCGAGCGGAACCCAGCGCGTGCCGGAGCCGGCATGACGACGGCCACCGAGTCGACCGGCTCGCAGGCCCGCCGTATCTCGTTGTCGGAGTCGGTATCCCAGGCGGCGACGATGGCGCGGCGCGGGCTGCTCAAGATCAGGCACAACCCGCAGGAACTGTTCGACGTCGTCGCGCTGCCGGTGGTGTTCACGGTGATGTTCTCCAGCATCTTCGGTGGCGCGATCGCCGGGACGGTCACCGGTTATCTGCCAACGCTGGTTCCGGGTGTGCTCGTGCAGGTCGCGGTGGCCGCCTCGGTCAACACCGGGGTGAAGTTGCGCGAGGACATGAACAAGGGGGTCTTCGACCGCTTTCGGGCGTTGCCGATCGCACGGGTCGCGCCGCTGGCCGGCTCGTTGCTCGCGGATATGGTGCGCTACGCGGTCGCGACGACGATGACGGTGCTGGTCGGGCTGGCGATGGGGTATCGGCCCGCGAGTCCTTTCGGGTTGGCCGTGGCGTGTCTGCTGGTGATGGTGGTGGCATTCGCGCTGAGCTGGATATTCGCCCTCATGGGTGTGCTGATGGACAAACCGTCGACGGTGCAGGGCGTGTCGATGCTGGTGTTGATGCCGTTGACATTCGTGTCCAACGCGCTGGTACCGGTGTCGACGATGCCGGGATGGATGCAGGCTTTCGCCGGGGTGAACCCGGTCTCGCACCTGGTCACAGCCGTGCGGGAATTGACCGAGGGCCGGTTCGGCGCGCAGATCGGGATCTCGCTGCTCGGTGCGGCGGTGGTGATCGCCGTGCTGGCGCCGCTGACCGTTCGCGTATACATGCGACGGGCCTGACCGCACGAAAGAGTTTACGGCGCAACGCGATCGACGGTCTTGCGGAACAGGTTGGCGGGATCGAATCGGCGCGTCTTCGCGTCGTAGGTGCGCAGCAGGACCAGCCGTGCGGCGTGCACGACGAAGATCGGCGGCAGATACAGCACCGCCGCGCCGAGGGCGAGGCCGTAGCGCCGGTGCAGGATCAGCGTGCGTGGCAGGCAGGACATGTACCGCGCGAACGACGCCATGCCGGTCTCCATGCGCCGCGGCGCGACCCCGACGGTGATGGTGGGCAGGAATGCGTTGCGGCCACCGATCTCGGTGACGCACAGGCCGGTGTCGACATCTTCGAAGACGTCGCGGCGCATGGCCACCTTGTCCCGAATCGCCGCCCACGTGTCCTGTCGCAGAATCATATTCGAGCCGTAGAGCACCGGGACCTGCTTTACCTGGCTCCTTCTCCTGGTCCGCCACCGCTGCCGCAGGGCGCCGACGGTGTCGCCATAGGGCAGGTCGTAGGCCTGTCCGCGGCCACAGGCCGCGGCCCAGTAGCCCTCGTGATCGTCCGCGAAGAACTCGACGACGCGCCGAGCCCAGTCCGGCGGAACGAGGGTGTCGGCATCGATGCGGGCGATCAACTCGCCGTCCGCAGCGTCGAGGCCGCGATTGCGCGCGTGGACCAGCCCCTGTTCGGCTTCGTGGATCAGGCGGATCGCGGGCCACCGCACGGCGTGTGCGGCGACGATCGCGCTCGTTCCGTCGGTGGAGTTGTTGTCGACGACGAGGACTTCGGTGATGTGCGCGCGCTGGTCGGCCAGGCGGCGTAGGCACTCGTCGATGATCTGCTCCTCGTTGTAGGCGGGTATCACCACGGACAGTGTCAACGCGTTCATCGGTTTCCTCCACGGGGCGTACCGGTATCGACGGGGGTGCGGACGGAGTCTTCGATGAGGGTGGCCGCCGCGTGCACAGCGGCGGCGGGCGTCATCATCGCTGAACCGAGTACCTGTGCGGCAGCGCCACATTCGGGTTCGAGGAGTCGACGCAGGGCGCGGGCGAGGGAGACGTGGTCGACCCTGGCAGCCGGCAGTGAGGTTCCCGCTCCGAGCGCATGAAGTCGGCGACCCCACATCGGTTGGTCGGCGCCGAGCCAGCATGCCAGTGCGGGGATCCGTGCGCGCAGGGCCGCCGCGGTGGAACCGGCGCCACCGTGATGCACGGCCGCGACACACCGCGGCAGCACCGTGGCATGGTCGACCGTGCGGACCACGCGCACATCGGCGCCGACCGCATCCGCCATGAACTCGCTCCATCCGGTAGCCACGAGTAGCCGCACACCCAGCTCGGTCGCGACGTCGAGGAATGTTCGAGCCAGCCGCTGTGGGTCGGCGATCGACATACTGCCGAAACCGACGTAGAGCGGTGGCGTTCCGGAGTCGAGCCAGCCCTCCAGCCCGACGTCGTCATCGGCGTCACCGATCTGGGCACGTGTTCGTGGGGCCAGATCGAGGAAGCCGACCAGTGGCCTGCGATGCCCCCATTGCTGTGCCAGGCCGGGGAACATCAGGGGGTCATAGGCCTGGATCTCGGGCGTACCCGTTCCGGTGATCCGGGTAGCGGGGGGACTCGACGGCAGTGGCAGGCCGAGGTCGGCGGCGAGTTCTCGCTCGGCCGAGCGCGTCGCCAGCCAGGTCAGCTGCTCGAGGGCCGCCCAGCTGAGTCGGTGCGCGCGCCCTGGTGCGCGGTCGAAGGGCAGCAGCGACGCGACGCTGTTGCGACGCAACGGGCAGTAGTGCACCGGAACATAGGGAATGCCGCGTGCCGTAGCCACATTCAGTAACCGCTCTTGCCCGACGCTGCCACCGATCACCGCGTCGGCGCCTGCCGTGAGGTCCATGAGTTCGGACTGGACTCGGCGGCCGTCACGCAGACTGATCTCGGCGATCGCGCGCAGCCGGGTCAGCGGATCGGCCGATTTCAGCTTGCTCGACACCAGCGCCGAATCGAGCAACTCTTTGGTATCGGTCCCGAATTCCCGCGTCGATATTGTGGCACGGCGACAGAATTCGGTCAGATTCGGCGGAACCGCCATTGTCACATCGTGACCACGGGACCGCAATTCCACGCCGAGCGACAGGCCCGGTTGAACGTCACCGCGACTGCCGGTGAACGCGAGAACTAATTTCATCGAGCTCCTCGCAGTACGGCTACCAGGGTCGAGGAGACCACCGTAATCAGAATGTCGCCGGGTGCGCGCGCTGAAATCCGAGTCGGGTGGTTCATGTCACAAGCGAGGCCCGGATGCTGGTCCATTGCTGTATGTCTCGCCTACCGTGCTGCTATGTCGAGGTTTCTACTTGCGTTCAATGGAACTCGGGGAGATATCCAGCCCGCTGTTGTCATCGGCGCCGAGTTGGCCCGCCGCGGCCACGATGTGGTCGTGGGCGCACCGCCGAACCTGTGTGAGTTCGTGGCCGCGGCGGGGTTGTCGGCTGAGCCGTTCGGCTACGACACCCACGCGCTGATGAACTCCGAGGTGGTGCGAACGAGAATGCGATCCGGTGGGCCTCGGCAACGGTGGCGGGCGTTCACCGAGATCCGCGACCTCGGCTGGTCGCAGGCGGTCTCGGACATGGCCGCGCTCGGAACCGGTGCTGACGCGATCCTCACCGGATTCGTGACCGAACAGATCGCGGCGCCGTTCGCCGAATCCGTTGACGCGGTGTGTATCTCGGTACACCACGCGCCCATTCGACCCAACAGCACGGTGTCGCCGGTGCCCGCGGCGATGTCGGGGCTGCCGCCGGTGCTCAACCGGGCGTGCTGGTGGCTCACCGATACCGCGATGTGGGTGCTGACCCGCGATCGCCAGAACGCCTTGCGCCGTGCACTCGGCATCGAGGGCGCGGTCGAGCGCTCGCCGCGGGACCGACTCGAGATCCAGGCCTACGATCCATCGCTGTGCCCGGAACTGGTGTCGGAGTGGTCCGCTGACCGTCCCTTCGTCGGCTTCCTCGGACTGGCGGGCGAACAACGCCGTCGCATCGGGGCCGACACCGGCGATGCCGCACTGCTCGACTGGATCCGGATCGGTACGGCGCCGGTCTATTTCGGGTTCGGCAGCATGCCGGTCCCGGACCCGACGGCGGTGGTGTCTGCCATCGTCACGGCCTGCGAGCGGCTCGGCGTGCGTGCGCTGATCAGCACCGGCTGGGCCGATCTGGCGCCGTCCGACACCGAGAACGTGCGGGTTGTCGGCGCACTCGATCACGAACAGATCCTGCCGTTGTGCCGGGCCGCCGTGCACCACGGCGGCGCCGGGACCACTGCGGCGGCATTACGGGCGGGTATTCCGAGCCTGGTGTGCTGGGTGGGATCGGATCAGCCGTACTGGGGCGCGCAATGTGTGCGGCACGGCGTCGGCGCATCGGTGCGATTGAAGGGGTTGACCGCTGATGTCCTGGTCGCCGAGCTGAACACTGTGCTCACGCCGGAGTGCGCACGGCGGGCCGAGCAGGTCGCGGGGGAACTCATCACGCCCGAACAAGCGGTCGCTCGCTGCGCCGATCTGGTCGAGGAGCGCACCGAGGCCCACCTCCGGTCGCGGGAGCGACACTGATGGCCGCGGTGCTGCGGATGCAATCGGAGGACAGTACGTATTGGCTGGTGCGAGAGGCGTTCGGCTGGTCGGTCGTGCTGCAGATCCTCTGGCGTTTCCCGGCACGGCCTGATCCGGTCGACCTGGTGGCGTTCAACGAACGTTTACGCGACAGTGTGCTCAATCGGCGCCTGGTCAGGGCGGGTGTGCCGATCGCCAGGCCTCGTTGGGTGCACGCCGACTTCGCGCCCGAGTTGTCGATCGACGCGACACCCATCGAGTCCGGCGGCATCGAAACCTGGTCAGGGACAGAGCTTTACCACACGCCGCTCGACCCGGAACGGGGGCCCGCCTGGCGGCTTCGCGGTGTTGCCGTCGATGACGGTGGCTTCGTCTTGTCGCTGACCGCCCTCCATCTGGTCGCGGACGGCCGCACGATGGTCGCCGCCGCGATGGCCGCACTCGCCGACACTGCCTTCGACCCGCTGTCCGGTGCCGACGCGGTGCGTCGCCCGACCGATGTCGCTGGGAACGCCACCCTGCTCGACTCGGTCGGCTCGCGCCTACAAGATGCGGCGGACGGCCTCCGTCAGGTCGCCGAGGCGGGGCGCGGCGTCGCACTGGCGGTAGCCACGCTGGCCCGCAATCGAGTGCCGCTTCTGGGTCGCGATCGCCCCGGCGGGCGATCCTCGAGCAAGATCGGGCACCCCCCGAGCTCTACCGAGCACGGGCCGACCGCGCGCGCAGAATCGCACGGTCGACCGGTGAAGGCCCCGGCACACCTGCGATCTCCCCGGGCGCAGTGCTCGTGGACGACGGTCAGTGTCGATGCGGCGCACTGGGATTCGGTTGCACATCGGTACGGCGGTACCGCCAACACGCTCTTCGTCGCGGTGCTCGCGGGCGCCCTGCGTGCCTCGGGGTACGCCGATGGCGGGCCGCTGAAAGTGGGCATCCCCGTGAGCAGGCGCACCGAGCACGACGATCGTGGCAACGCGACCGCCGGTGTCTCGGTGCTCGTCACCGACGAACTGGTCACCGGGGGAGACCTCGCTCGGCTACGCCGCCGCTGCAAGGAGGCGTTCGCGCGACTGTCGGCGGGGCAGCGCGCCGCGCACGTCCATCTGCTGCCCCTGGTGTCGTTGCTGCCGACAACGCTGGTCGTTCGCGCCGCCACCGCAGGCTCGGGAATGCCGGACGCGGTGGCGTCGAATCTCGGTGACTTCGGGCAGGGGTTGCGCTCCGTCGGTGCAGTGACGGCCACCGCTGTCGCGTTCCGTGGCATCGCGCAGGGAGTCGACCCGGCCCAGCCGTACCGATTCGGTGACGGCCTGCAGTCCTGGGCTGTTCGCGCGGGCGACACGTGGACGTTCTCGGTCGCGGCGTTCGACGAGGAACGCTTCCCCGACTCCGATGCGTTGCGCGGGCTACTGTCCGGTGAACTCGATCGGTGGAGTCTCGAGTACCGGATGTGGTGAACGTCGCTATCACGGGTCGTCGGGATGCGGGACCACGCCTACCTGGTTAGCCTGACGAAATGAACCGTGTTGCCGGGGCAGACGAGTCATATCTACTGGCGCAGGACCTGTTCGGCTGGTCGGCGCCCATCCAGTATGCCTGGGTGTTCGGTAGCGAGCCCGAGCTCGCGGAACTCGAACGGTTCGGCGAGCAGTTGGCCGCTGGGTCGTTGAGCCGCAAGATGATTCGCGCCGTGGTTCCGTTCGCGCGACACCGGTGGGTGCGTTCCCCGCATCCGCCCCTGCTGTGCGTCGAGCCGAATTCGATCGCCGATGCCGACATCGGCGCATGGGCGGATCGCACTCTGCGTACCGCCGACCTGGATCCCGTAGGCGGTCGGGGATGGCAGTTGGTCGGGGTGCGCACCGACTCGGGCAGGTTCGTGCTCTCGCTGCTGATCTCCCACATGGTCGCCGACGGTCAGGGCCTCTACAACGCACTGGCGGCAGCCCACGCGGGCAGTTCTGCGAGCACCCTGCCCCTCGAAGCCGAGGTACTGGCCAGGCCCCGGTGGCGAGCCGACACACGGGACGCCCTCGCTCAACTCGGTGCGGCGGCCGCGGCGGCTCGGGTGATCGGCGCTGAACTCATCCGCACTCGCAACGACCGCCCTCCGGCCGCGAAGCGGACGCCGCGCACGATCGACCCGGCGACCGACGGCCCTGGCACCACCCTCGCGATCGTCGACGTCGATCGCGCCCGCTGGGCCGAACGAGCGCGCCGGTTCGACGGCACCGGAAATACGCTGTTCACCGCGATACTCGGCGGTCTGGTGCAGCGCTCCGGCTATCCAGTGGGGCCCGACGGGCTGCGGGTCTGCATCGCGGTGAGCAACCGAGAAGAGGGCGACGACCGCGCCAACGCATCCGGCGGAGTGTGGATCCGGGTGCCCGACGAGATCTCGCCCGAGGCGGGCCTGCGGGAAATCAGAGCACTGAGCAAAGCGGCGTTCACCCGTTACGCGACGTCCGGTCAGGACAAGCTGACCGACAACCTCCAGCCGGTCGTGCGTCTGCTGCCCAACGGCGTGATCAGGAAGATGATGCGCTCGATCGCAGGCCCCGACACCACCGTCTCCAACCTCGGTGCGGCCCCGGACAGCGCCATCGAGATCGGTGGTCGGCGCGCCGAATCCTTCGCCATCCGCGCGATCATGCAGGGACGCGACGCTGCCGAGCGTCGCCGTCAAGGCCCCGCCGTCGCGGCGTGGGCTGTCGAGTACGACGACAAGCTGACCATCACGTTCTTCGGCATCCACCCCGACTACTTCGGCGACCAAGCTGAACTCCGCGGCCATATCGCGGCAGAGCTGGATGCGTGGGGCCTGGTCGGCACCCCGTGGTGACGACCAGGCCGCCCGGGGTTCAGATCGAGCAGTGGAAGCCCGAAAGGCCCAGTACGCCTTCGGCTCCGGAGATTTCACCACCGGCGACCTCGACCTCCTGGATGCCGGGGCCGAAGCCTGCGGCGAGATGCCCGCGCGTGGGATAAGGCCGTCGAGGGTGACTATGGCCGACGTGGGCCCCCGGGGTCGTCGATCATCCATCGGCCGTCCAGTGCGGGCAGTCGGTCGCTCACTTCGGCGAACAGGTCCGGCAGCGTCAGCAGCACAAGGTCGGGTTCGGCGGCGACCAGGTCGGTGGGGGAGATGATGGGCACATCGGTGCCGGGCATCCGACGGCCCTGTTTACCGGGCGAGGCATCGGCGACAGCGGCGAGCAGGCCACGGTGCGCGCCCGCCATGCTCAGCAGGGCAACCGCCCGAGACGCGGCACCGTAGGCGAAGACTCGATGATGGTGTGCGGCACCACTTTCCAGCCATGCGCGCAGGGCGCGGACATGGCGGTCGACCATGGCTTGCAGCTCGGAGGTGGAGCGCAGCGCATCGGCTTCGGTCGCGAGCAGGTCGTCGACCGTAGCGTCCGGAGTGTGCTCGCCGTGGCGCACCGCGACCAGCACGGTGCCGCCGTAGAGGTCGAACTCCCAGGCGGTGACCACACTCATTCCCGCAGCCCGCAGCAGGGCGCGCAATGTGGACAGGGAGTAGTACGCGAAGTGTCCGTGTCGCAGAGCGTTCCACTGGCCCTGCGCGACGATGGCAGCCAGGGAGTGGTACTGCACGAGCAGCACACCATCGGGGGCCGTCGCCGCGGCACGTGCCGCGAAGGCCGCCCGCTGATCGGGTTCGTGCATGATGCCGAAGCAGTCGAGCACCACATCGGCCGGTCCGTCGGTGTTCTCGGTGAAGCCGCGGGCGGCGAGCAAGGGCAGCCAGGTGCCGCCGTGTGGGCTGCCGAATTCGGTGACCGTCGAACCGTGCAGCAGTCCGGCGGCGTGCACCAGACCCACCGCCTCGGCGGCCTGCTCGCGCAGTGCCCGCGGTTCGATGCCGCGGGGTTCGGCGGTGACGGTGTCGTCGTCGGCGAGTTGGGCCAGTCCGCATGCTGTGCACTGGTCCATCCGCAACGGATGGCCGGACTCGGTGGCGGCGATCGGAGTGTCACGTGGCGGAAAGTGGTCCGCCGCCGGGACCGATCCCAGGTCGAGTACGGGAGTGAGCGCTGTCTTCGCGCAGCCACGGCATCGGCGGGTCATGGCAGGATGTCCTCGTGCGTATCGAGCGGACCGAATTGGCCGACGTGGTGGTACTCGTTCCCGAACCGTTCCGGGACGAGCGTGGGTTGTTCACCCGCACTTTCGACGCGGGAGAGTTCGACGCCCATCTCGGGGTGCCGGGCGCGGCGGCGAGCTTCGTGCAGGATTCGCAGTCGCGGTCGGTGCGCGGGGTGATTCGTGGCATGCACGGTCGCGGCGGGCGCGGCGAGGCCAAGCTGGTGCGTTGCGCACACGGAGCCGTCCACGACGTACTCGTCGACATTCGTCCGGGTTCGCCGACTTTCGGTGCGCGCCAAGCCTTTCGACTCGACGACGAGCAGTTCCACCACTTGTACGTGCCGCCGGGTTTCCTGCACGGATTCCAGGCACTCACCGACATCGCCGACGTCTGTTATCGCATCGACCGTCCGCACGATCCCACCGAGGACCTCGGGGTCGCCTACGACGACCCCGAGTTGGCCATCGACTGGCCACTGCCCGTCGGCCCGGTCTCCGCGCGCGACGCGCGAGCCGGGAGCTGGCCCGCGCTGCTGGCTACGCTGACGCCGACGCACTGATCCGGCGCAGCTGCGCGTCGAGCACCCCGGAATCGCACAGGCCCTGCAGATGTGGCAGCCGGGTGAACCGGCGGAAGAACGCCTCGGAGGTGAGCCCGCGCGCGGTGTACTCGGTGCACAGTTCGGCCGCACCCGCGGGCACCGTCCACTGCGCCTCGAAGCCGAGAACCGCACGCGCGTAGGAGAAGTCGACCCGGTAGGACCGCGGGTCGGCGCCGCTCTCGCCGGTGATCAGCAGACGTGAGCCCGGCACCGCCTCGACCACCGAGGCGGCGATCTCGGCGACGGTGAGATTGTTGACCTCGGTGCCGATGTTGAACGCCCGGCACGAGACATCGGCGGCGGGTGCGGTGAGACAGGTGGCGAATGCGGCGGCGATATCGGCGGCGTGGACCAGGGGGCGCCACGGGGTGCCGTCGGAGAGCACCTTCACCTCGCCGGTGAGCACCGCGTAACCGACCAGATTGTTGAGCACGATGTCGGCGCGCAGTCGCGGCGAGAACCCGAAAGCGGTGGCGTTGCGCAGGAATACCGGAACGAAGTCGTCGTCGGCGAGGGCGGCCACATCGTCTTCGACGCGTACCTTGCTCTCGGCGTACGGCGTGATCGGGCGCAGCGGAGCGTCCTCGGTGACGAGGTCGGCGCCGGCGGCACCATAGACCGAGCAGGTGGACGCGTAGAGGAACCGGGTGACCCCGGCTTCCTTGGCGAGGCGGGCCAGGCGCACCGACGCGTGGTGGTTGATGTCGTAGGTGATCTCCGGCGCCAGGGCGCCGAGGGGATCGTTGGACAAGGCGGCGAGATGGATCACCGCGTCGAAGCCGCGTAGCTGATCGACGCTCACCTCGCGCAGGTCCACCGCCAATCCTTCGGGATCACCGGCGAATTCGCCGAGCAGGCAGTCGGCGAAATAGCCGACGTCCAGGCCGGTGACCCGGTGGCCCGCCGCCAGCAGCACCGGCACCATCACGGTCCCGAGATAGCCCTGGTGTCCGGTGACCAGTACCCGCATGTTCACGTCTGTTCCCATCTGATGATCGCTTTGTCGAGCACGAAAGCCTCGGCATACGGTGCGTGGCACTGCACGCCACGCATCCGGGCCAGCCCGAGGAAGGCTTGTTCGTCGAACCAGTCGCGGCCGGTCTGCGACGGATAGTGATCGTGGAGCAGTCGTGACTTCTGTTGGGCCAGTGCATGACTCAACGGGTGGTAGAGCGTGGGCGTCGGGGTGTCGGTCTCCCATTTGAGGATCTCGTAACCCAGGGTCAGGTGATCGCGGAACTCGGTGGGCACCAGTTCGGCGAGCAGGCGGTGGTCCTGGTGGGCGTCGCCACGATGCGGTGCGAACACCACCTCGGGTTCGCCGCCTCGACGAAACGCCGCCAACGCGTCCTTGATCCGGTCCCAGTGCGCCGGTGCGCGGCCGTCGGGGATGTCGAGAACTCGCAGCTCGGGCTTGGTGCCCGAGCAGAACGCGGTCAGCGCTGCCCGCTCCTCGTCTTCGCGTGCGGTACCGCCGCCGGAGAGCACCAGCGCCCGCACCTCGACCTCGGGGTCGGCACCGGTGAGCGCGAGCAGTGTGGCGCCCATACCGATCGCGATGTCGTCGCAATGTGCGCCGAGCACCGCGATCCGGCGCGGCGGGCGGGTGAACAGTCCGATCACTGCCGGTCCCACACCATCCACGGCCGAGCGCCGTTGCGGTAGGCGTCGTCGAGTTCGGCGCGCTCCTTGAAAGTGTCGGCGGGCTTCCAGAAGCCCATGTGCTGATACCCGAAGAGCCTGCCCTGCCCGGCGAGGGCACCGCACGCGTCGGCCACGAGATCTCCGCCCGGCGGCAACAGATCGAAGATCTCTTGGCTCAGCACGAAGTAGCCGCCGTTCTCCCACAGGGGCATCTGCGCCACCGGCACGATCTCCTTCACCTCGCCCGTCGGTGAGATGTCGACGCAGTGGAACGAGGACTGCGGCGGCACTACCATCATCGACGCGGCCGCACCCGAGGCGTGGAAGCGTTCGATCATGGTGTCCAGCGGCGCGTCGGTGAGAACGTCGGCGTAGTTGGCCAGGAAGTGCTCGTCGCCGTCGAGGTGCTCGCGCACGCGGCGCAGGCGCTCCCCGATCGCGGATTCGACGCCGGTGTCGACGAAGGTGATCGACCAGTCGCCGATATCGCTGCCGAGCAACTCCACTTCACCGTTGCGGATGACGAAGTCGTTGGACGCCGACTCCTGGTAGGTGAGGAAGAAGTTCTTGATGTGTTCGGCGCCGTAGCCCAGACACAGCACGAATTCCTTGTGGCCGTAGTGCGCGTAGTAGCGCATCACATGCCACAGCAGTGGACGCGGGCCGACCAACTGCATCGGCTTGGGGACGATGTCGTCGGATCCGCCGCGCATGCGCATGCCGTATCCGCCGCAGAACAGCACGACCTTCATCGGTTCGTTCACCTTCGTTCGGAGTGTGCGCCGGCCGCGACCGGCTCGCTGATCGGGGTGCCGCGATGCAGCACAGGCAGCGGATAGATCAGTTCGCCACCCCACTCGCCGACTTGGCTGAGCTGGGCGGTGATCTCGGTTTCCAGATTCCACGGCAGCACCAGCACCACATCGGGCCTGTCGGCGTCGATGCGCTCCGGCGAATGGATCGGGATCCGGGTACCGGGGGTGTAGCGGCCGTGCTTGTAGGGATTGCGGTCCACGGTGTACTCGAGCAGGTCGGGCCGGATACCGCAGTAGTTGAGCAGCGTGTTGCCCTTGCCCGGGGCGCCGTAGCCGACCACCCGCTTGCCTGCCTCACGGCAGTCGAGCAGGAAACGCAGCAGTTCCTGGCGCACCGATGCGGCGCGAGCACCGAGCGCGGCGTAACCGGCGGGCTCGTGCAGGCCCGCCGCGCGCTCGAGGTCGAGGACCTCGCCGACCCGGGCGGTCGGTTCGGCGACGGCGTCCGGGCGGGCCCACAGCCGAATCGAGCCGCCGTGCGTGTCGAGCCGCTCCACATCGACAACGGTGAGGCCGGCGACGGCCAGCGCGCGCTGCGCGGAATGGACCGTGTAGTACTGGAAATGCTCGTGATAGATGGTGTCGAACTGGCCGAGCTGGACCAGGTTCAGCGCGTGGTGCACTTCGATGCTGCACCAGCCGTCATCGCTGAGCAGGGTGCGCAGCGCGTGGGTGAAGCCGCGCAGGTCGGGCACGTGGGCGTAGACATTGTTGGCGACCACCACATCGGCCGGACCGTGCTCGGCACGAACCCGTGCGGCCGATTCCGGTTCGAGGAACGCCGTTTCCGTCGGCACGCCGACCTCGCGGGCCGCCCGACCGACGTTGACCGAGGGCTCGATACCGAGGCAGCGGATGCCGCGGGCCACCGCGTGGCGCAACAGGTAGCCGTCGTTGCTGGCCACCTCGACGACGAACGAGTCGGGACCGAGGCCGAGCCGCTCGGCGGTGGTGGCGACGAACTGTTCGGCGTGGCGCACCCAACTGTCGGAGAACGAGGAGAAATACGCGTACTCGGTGAACGTGTCCTCGGGAGTGATCAGCGCGGGAATCTGCAACAGCAGGCAGTCCTCGCACAGGCGCAGATGCAGCGGATAGGTCGTCTCCGGCAGATCGAGCTCGTCGACGGCGAGGAAACTCTCGCACGGTGGGGTGGCGCCCAAGTCGAGCACGCTCGTGAGCCGTTCGGATTCACAGAGTCGACACTGCACGCGGAGCCCCATCTTCTTACATGTTCACCAAAAGCTGTCACGGCTCGTGCCGGTCATGCCGGAAGTCGGACCGGCGGGCTCAGACGTTACAGCGGTCGGGCACTTCGGGGCGTCCTGAATCAAAACGGGCATAAGTAGTTTCGTGATAAATTCCGAAGGCCGACCGGGCCGAACCAGCACCGGCTAATTTCCGGCGAGGGCGACCATTGCTCATTAATCTGTGATGCCGATCACTGGCGAAAGTGATTGTCCTGCATTCATATCGAAAGGCGATTGCCGCGCTGTGATAGCTCTGCGATTGCGCTGTGGTGTGGCTAACTTCTGGAAGCCGTTGTGGCGCTGAGGGTTCGGCAAGAACCCCTGCTAGGGGTCTGTAACAATCAGCGGGCGGGTATCGAATCGACGGGAAGTAGGACGGCCGCAACGGCCGCGTTCCGATCGATGGGGATCGGAAAACGATTCGTCTCCCGAAGGGGAGTGTGGGTTCATGAGCTACGAGCTCACCGGTAGTGGCGACGTCGATGTTGTCAACGGTGTCCAAGTGCTGCGCCGTACGCAGCGCGAGAGTTGGCAGACCGCATTGGTCCAGCGTTTGGTGGTGACCGATGTGGTCGCGGTATTCGGCGCTGTCGGTGCGGCGCAGGTGATCCGCTTCGGCGGGCCGGCCGCACCGCCGCTGGCATGGCCGCTGCCCTACGAGGTCGGCTACTCCGTGGTGTCGCTGGCCTTGGCCGCCGGGTGGCTGGCGCTACTGCACGCGTACGGCAGCCGAACGCCCCAGGTGGTCGGCACCGGCACCGAGGAGTTCCGCAGGCTGGTGTCGGCGACCCTGCGACTGTTCGGTGTGCTCGCGATCCTCGCGTTGTTGTTCCGGGTCGAAGTCGCACGGGGTTACCTCGCCATCGCGTTGCCCGCCGGACTGCTCGCGCTGGTCGCGGGACGTCTGGCGTGGCGCTGGCGATTGCGCCGGTGGCGCGCCCAGGGGCGGTGCCATACGGCGGTCCTCGTCGTCGGTTCGCCCGAGGCCGCGCAGGCCATGGCGTCCGCGTTCACCGGTGATCCCGGCTCGGGATATCGCGTGGTCGGGGTGTGCGTGCCCGCGGGATCGCCCGGCCCACAGTTCGATACGACCGAGGGGCCGTCGGTACTCGGCGACGATCGCTCGGTGCTCGAGGCGGTGCGCCGAAGCGGTGCCGATTCGGTGGCCGTGGCCGCCACCGATCATCTCGGGCCCGCCGAATTGCGTCGGATGGCCTGGGCGTTGGACCCACTCGGCGTCGACCTGATCGTGGCGCCCGGTGTCGTCGACATCGCGGGAGCGCGGTTGACCAACCGGATCGTCGCGGGGATGCCGATGTTGCATATCGACCCGCCGCGCTACGGCCGGGCCAAGTCGAGCCGTAAAGCGTTGTTCGACTTGTGTTTCGCCGTCACCGTGCTGGTACTCATCGCGCCGATGCTGGCGGCCATCGCGATCGCGGTGAAGATGACGAGCGCGGGGCCGGTGTTCTACCTGTCGGAGCGGATCGGGCGCGACGGCATTCCGTTCCGGATGATCAAGTTCCGCAGCATGCTCGTCGACGCCGACAGCGCGGTCGAGGTGCTCATCGAGCGGCACGGGGGAAATCCGCTGTTCTTCAAGGTCAAAGACGATCCCCGGGTGACCGCCGTCGGCCGGTTCCTGCGCAAGTACAGCCTCGACGAGTTGCCCCAGTTCTTCAACGTGGTGCGCGGGGACATGAGTGTCGTCGGTCCGCGGCCACAGGTGCAGCGGGAGGTCGACAGCTACGACGGGGAGATGCGAAGGCGGTTGCTGGTGAAGCCGGGTGTCACCG
This sequence comes from Nocardia sp. NPDC058633, assembly GCF_042717045.1. Taxonomy (NCBI): domain Bacteria; kingdom Bacillati; phylum Actinomycetota; class Actinomycetes; order Mycobacteriales; family Nocardiaceae; genus Nocardia; species Nocardia sp. NPDC058633. Next base: position 42,117 of record NZ_JBHXRA010000008.1, on the reverse strand, counting down.
GGTTGTGGCAGGTCAGTGGACGATCTGATCTGTCGCCGGAGGATTCGGTGCGACTGGACCTGTCCTATGTCGAGAACTGGTCGATGGTGCTGGATCTGGCGTTGATCGCGCGCACGGTCGGGGCGGTCACCCGCGGCGACGGCGCCTACTGAGGCCGGGACGGCGAGTGGATCTCACCGTCCCGGCTCGGCCGGGGTTGATCCCGCGACCGGTCAGCGCAGGTCGCGTCGACGAAATGCGCTGAGCCCGAGCAGGATTCCCGCTGCCGCGAGGGCGCTCAGATAGGCGACCGGGGCGATATCGAAGGGCGCGCCGGGCAGCTTCGGTGGATGAACGAAGGGGACCAGATCGAGGATCCACTGTGGAAAGGTGCCGAGTGAGCCGAGCAGAAAGATCACGATCATCGCGCTGAGCACGCCCCAGGCCAGCGACGCGTACCTGGGAAGCGCGCCGAACAGCAGCATCGCGATGGCGGTGACCACCCACACGGCGGGAAGTTGGACCGCGACCGCGCCCACGGAGTGAGCGAGCTTGCTAGCCATGTCGCCTTCGGTGGCGCCCCAGACGATGCCGATCGCGAGTCCGGCGGCCAGCAGCGCCACGGCGGGCCCGGCGATCGCGAACAGCAGGTGGCTCGACGCGTACCGCACGCGCCCGACAGCCGCTGCCAGGACCGGCTCGGCGCGGCCCGAGTTCTCCTCGTCGTGCAGCCGCAGCACGGCCGACACCGAGTAGGCGGCGGCCGCGGCGGCCAGCATGGTGACGGCGTAGGCGATGAACGATTTCTCCAGATCCGCCGACCCGCCCAGCGAGGTGATCACGTCCTGCATCGTGCCGCTGTCGTCGAGCATGCCGCCGATGCTGTTCACCGCACCACCGATGAGCAGACCGTACAGCGCGAATCCGGTTGTCCAGGCGAGCAGCGAACCCCGCTGCAATCGCCAGGCCAGTCCCACCGGTCCCGTCAGCGCGGCGCCGGCCGCCGCAGGTCCGGGGCGGTCGGCCAGCAGCCCTGCCCCGATATCGCGAGTCCGCAGCAACCGATAGGCGATCAGTGTCGCCCCCGCGCCGAGGGCGGCAGAAGGCAGCAGAACCCACCAGCGTTCGTCGGCGAACGGACGGATCTGCAGGCACCACCCCAGCGGCGAAAACCAGGACAGCACACCATTTCCCGCGTCACCGACCGCGCGAACCGCGAACGCCGCGCCCAGCAGACCGAGCGCGATGCCACGGGCGAGCCGGGCTCCGGTGCTCACCTGAGCGGTGACAGCGGCCACGGCACCCCACATGACACCCGACGCGGTCAGCGCGGCACCGAAGGCGACCGAGCCCGCGACGGGTAGGCCGGTGGCCATCAGTGAAGCGACACAGGTGATTCCGGCCACTGCCGACGCGCCGAAGGTGAGCAGGATCGCTCCGGTCAGGCCGGCGAACCGGCCGATGCTGGTGGCGCCCACCAGTTCCGCGCGCCCGGTCTCCTCCTCGACCCTGGTGTGGCGAATGATCGTGAGTACCGCCGCGATCGCGATCATCGCGTACATCGCCCCGGCTTTCCAGGTGCCGATGGAACCCAGTGCCGAACTGAAAACCGGTCCGTACATGGCGATCAGCGCGGGGCTCGCCGCCGTGGTCGCCGCGAACTGGTCGAGTTGTGCTCCGGTGGAATAGATGTCCTTCATCGAGACGATCTGCAGGGCGGGCATCGATCCGATCAGCAGCGACCACAGCGGCGCCACCACCCGGTCGCGGCGCAGGTACAGGCGCAGCATCTGGCCGGTGCCCGCGAATTCGCCCGCGGTGCGCGAGGTCGCCGCGACGCGCGCACCGGCGGCGATGGCGGTCATGCGTGCACCTTCTCGGCGGTGTCGACGTGGTAATGGCGCAAAAACAGCTCCTCGAGCGTCGGTGGCGCACTGGTCAGGCTGCGCACGCCCGCGTCGCCGAGAACCCGGATCAGGTCGCCGAGATGGTCGGCATCGACCTCGCAGCGAAGGGTCGAGCCATCGCGTTCGACATCGGCGACGCCGGGCAGCGCGCTCACGTCTCCGGGATCGCCGATCAGGTCGGCGGTGATGGCGGTGCGGCTGAGGTGGCGCAGGTCGGCGAGCGAGCCGGATTCGACGGTGCGGCCGGCCCGGATGATCGTCACCCGGTCACACAGGTGCTCGACCTCGGACAGGATGTGGCTCGACAGCAGCACTGTCGCACCGCGTGCCGCGGCGTCGCGCACACAGTCCTGGAAGACCCGCTCCATGAGCGGATCGAGACCCGAGGTCGGCTCGTCGAGGATCAGCAGGTCGGCGTTCGCCGAAAAGGCCGACACCAGAGCGACTTTCTGCCGGTTGCCCTTCGAATAGGTGCGCGCCTTCTTGGTCGGGTCGAGTTCGAAGCGTTCGATCAGCTCACCGCGGCGCGCGTCGTCGTGGCCACCGCGCATGCGGGCGAGCAGGTCGATCGTCTCCCCACCCGACAGCGACGGCCACAGCGTGACATCCCCGGGGACGTAGGCGATCCGGCGATGCAGGTCGACCGCGTCGGTCCACGGGTCGCGGCCGAAGACCTCGGCTCGGCCACCGCTCGCGCGCAGCACTCCGAGCAGGATTCGCAGGGTGGTGGACTTGCCCGCGCCGTTGGGGCCGAGGAAGCCGTGGATCTCGCCGGTGGCGACGTGCAGGTCGAGTTCGTCGAGCGCGGCGAAGCGCCCGAACGTCTTTCGCAGGTCCGCGACGTCGATGACCCGGTCGGTGGTGGGGGTGGGCATCGTCTACTCCTTGAAAAGGGTGTCGAGCATGGTGGAATCGGTGAGCAGTCCCTGGGTGTAGAGCTCGAGCGCCGGAAAGGTGACCTCGTCGGACAGATCGCGAATCGCCTTGCGGTAGTCGAGTTTTCCGTCTCGGTGCATTCGCATCTGGAGGAACAGGTTCATGGCGCCGACGTGGCAGAGCACGATGTAGCGGGCGCGCGCGGCGTGATCGCGGCTCGGCTTGACCTTGCCCGCGTCGACGCCGGTCTGCATGTACTGCACCGCGTCGGAGATCATGTGCTCGAGCAGTGACTCCGCCAGCGCGCCGCCGGCCTGGAAGCTGCGCAGCATGTAGGCCACCATGGGGGCGTAGTTCTCGATCTCGGCCATGGCGGTGAGGATCCCCGCCGGCTCCGGCGCCTGGATCGTGCGCAGCTTCTGGTCGCGAATGATCTCGAGCACACGATCGTCGCAGGCGGCGCGTAGACCGTCCTTGGAACCGAAGTGGTGGTTCACCAGCCCGGGCGACACCCCGGCCGCCGCCGCGATCGCCCGCACACCGACGCCGAAGCCCTGCTCACCGAACAATTCGATCGCGGCGTCGCGAATCCTGGCAGCGGTGGTGAGGTCGGCTGAACGCATGTTCAATATGTTAAACGGATGTTCAATACGCGGGCAAGAGTTTCGCCCGAACCGAGTTTCGGGCCCGGCGACACGGAGGGCGCGGGCTACTGTCGAAGCCATGGCTACCGGCACATCTACGACGGCAGAACACCTCCGCGCAGCGCTGGACGGACCGTGGCGCGCGGTCAGGGAACAGGCGCGAACCCAGCTCGCCGGTGTGGAATTCACCGACGACCCCGAACTCGACATGCACGCGGCCCGGGCTCGCGTGCTCGACCAGATGCGCGCCATCGCCACCATGGGCTACCCCGAGCGCGGCTTCCGGCCCGAAAACGGTGGCACCGGCGATCCCGGCGGCGCGGTGACCGGCTTGGAGATGCTGGCCTACACCGACCTGTCGCTGTGGGTGAAATCCGGCGTGCAGTGGGGCCTGTTCGGCGGCGCCGTGGAGAATCTGGGCACCGAACGCCACCGCGACTTCATCAAGCGCCTGATCTCGCTCGATCTGCTCGGCTGTTTCGCGATGACCGAATCGGGACACGGCAGCGATGTCGCCGACCTGGAGACCACGGCCACCTACGACCCGGCCACCCAGGAATTCGTCATCAACACCCCGACCCCGTCGGCGCGCAAGGACTACATCGGCGGTGCCGCGGTCCACGCGCGGATGGCCGCGGTGTTCGCCCAGCTGATCGTCGGTGGCGAGAGCAAGGGGGTGCACTGTCTGCTGGTGCCCATCCGCGACGACCTCGGCGCGGACCTGCCCGGTGTGACCACCTACGACGACGGACTCAAGGGCGGTCTGCCCGGCGTAGACAACGGCCGGATCGTCTTCGACCACGTGCGGATCCCGCGTGAGAACCTGCTCAACCGCTATGCCGACGTCTCCCCGGACGGCACCTACAGCTCGGAGATCGAGAACCCGAGCCGCCGCTTCTTCACCACCCTCGGCACGCTGGTGCGCGGCCGGGTCAGTGTCGGCGGTGCTGCCGCCGCGGGTGCGCGGGTCGCGCTGAGCATCGCCGTGCGCTACGCGCTGGCGCGCCGCCAGTTCGCCGACCCCGACACCGGCGAAGAGACCCTGCTGATGGACTACCGCAGCCATCAGCGCAGGCTGCTGCCGTTGGTCGCGAAGTCGTTCGCGCTGTCCTTCGCCCAGAACGACCTGGTTCGCCGGATGGATCTGATCCAGCGCGGACAGGACGTCGAACCGAGCTCGCAGCGGGCGCTGGAGAAGCGTGCCGCCGGCCTCAAGGTCGCCCAGACCCGCCACGCGACCCGCGCGATTCAGGAATGCCGCGAAGCCTGCGGCGGCGCGGGTTATCTCACCGAGAACCGGCTGGTGACGCTGAAGGCCGATACCGACGTGTTCACCACCTTCGAAGGCGACAACGTCGTCTTGACCCAGCTCGTGGCGAAAGAACTGCTCACCGCCTACTCCGACGAGGTGCGCGATCTCGACGCGCTCGGCTGGGTGCGTTTCGCCGCCACCATGGCCGGTGACGTGGTGCGCAAACGCTCCGGCGTGCGTCAGCTGATCCAGACCCTGCGCGACCGCAACGACGAGACCGTCGATGAGGGCGACCTGTCCAAGCGTGACGTGCAGCTGCAGCTGTTCGCCGACCGCGAGGACTACCTGCTGCGCACCGCGGCGCACCGGCTGCGCGCCCGCGCGGCCGACACCGGCCCGTTCGAGGCCTTCAACAACGCCCAGGACCACATCCTGGCCGCCGGTACCGCGCACATCGACCGGCTCGTGCTGGAGGAGTTCGTCGACGGTATCGCCACCATCGAGGACCCGGACGCGAAGGCGCTCGCCGAAACCGTCTGCGATCTCTACGTGTACGCCTCGCTGGAGGAGAACCTGGCCTGGTACATCATGCACCGGTTCATGTCGGTGGAGCGGGCCAAGGCGGTGCGGCGCGGGGTGAACGAGCTCGTCGACCGCCTGCGCCCCGACGCACTGACCCTGGTGGAGGCGATGGGTGTGCCGGAGGCGATGCTGCGCGCCGAAATGCTGCACGACGCCAGCGTTTTCGATCGCCGCTAGGCGCGTCCGCGGGCGCGTAGGGAGTCGGAGAGCCAGCACAGGCCGATCGCCATCGACGCTGCCGCCGCCGCCCCGCCGAGTACATCGGTGGGGTGGTGGTACCTCAATTCGGCCATACCCGGGATGATCGCGATCAGCGCGAGCGTGGTCAGCGCCGCGACCAGGGTCCGTATTCGCGAGTCGGTCACCAGACACGCGAAAGTTGTTGCGACAGCGACCATGTGGACGGTGTGTCCACTGGGGTAGGCGAGATGGTCGTCCAGCTGACGGTCCCACAGTGGTTTCAGCAACCAGGTGTTGACCGCCACCGCGATCTCGGGAACCACCAGCATCGTCGCGGCCCGCCACCATTGTCGACGCAGCGCGAACCAGGCACTCGCGGCCAGGAGCAGTGCGACCACCACAGGCGCGTTGCTCGGGGTGACGAGCACGTGCGCTAGGCCGGGGGAGACGGTGTCGTCCGACACCACGGAGTCCAATCCGCTCGCTCCGCCGTTCGAGGGGAACGTCGACGGGATCGCGACGGTCAGCGCGGCGCCGGTGCCGATCGCCGTCACCCGGGCAACAGTGGAGCTGCGAACATGGTCGATCACGGACGCGACGATAGCCGCCGCCCGGGCTCGCTCAGGCGGGACCGTAGGTGAGCACCGCCGTGACCAGGAACCACAGCACCCACACGATCGCCACGATCATCCCGAGGGCGAGGGTGATCCGCAGGAACGCCTGGCCGAAATCGAGATCGCCGCCGACCCGCGGATACAGTTTCCACGGGCTGTACCACGGGGCGGAGATGCCCTGGGACTGCGCCTCGTGTTCGCGCTGAGCCTGCTCCTCGGCATAGGCCTCCGCGGCCGCCTGGGTGGGCCCGCCGTGCCACAGCGTCACGTCGATCGGACCGAGGAAACCTTCGTTGAGCAGGTCTTGCGGGGCGGGCAGGAACGGCAGGATGCCGAGTCCGCGGAAGGCGATGGCGACGTCGTTGGCCGTCCAGAGGTTGTGTTCCTTCTCGGCGAGCAACTCGAAGTACATCTCGAGCCGGTGTGGGTCGTCGGTGACGATCACATCGAAGCTCGGGTCGCTCCAGCCCTGGTGCACGTCGATCTGGGCGCCGGGCATCGGCACGATCAGCCCGAGGCCGTGCACCGCCCGCTGGCCGAGCCCGCGGGCAGCGAGATAGTCCTGCAGGGCGAAGGTGTGCTCGCGCGACCGTTCCAGTGGCGTCGTCTTCTCCGAACCCGCGAACTGGGCGAGTTCCCCGGAGACCATCCACGGGCCGTTGAGCGGGATCTCCAGCACGCCGTCCTGCGGTGCGGTGAACGTCTCCGCCTCGATCACCACGCAACTGGTCGGGGTCCAGACCACCGCGTCGAACTGGTGCAGTCGATCCTGATGGAACAGGCTGCAATTGATCGTGGCGACGCCGTGTGGGCTCGACGGGTCCTTCCAGGTACGCAACCAATCGATCAGTGCCGCCTCGGCATCGCTGCCTGCCGCATTCTGCACGCGCACGAGCATGGAGACCGCCCTTCGTTGGTCGTTGGCGCGGTGCTCGGCAGTCGCTGACCGTGCCGAGAACCGTTGGCGTACATCGTAGCTGGGTCAGTCCTGTTCGGCGGGGATCGTGCCCGCGTCGACGGCGGCGACGAGTTCGGCGTGGTCGGCCTCGGTCCGGTCGGCGTAGCGCACCGCGAAGCGGGCCACCGATACCTCGAATCGGTCGTCATCGTCGTCGTCGGTTTCCAGATAGCCCGCCAGCGCGCGCGGGTCGAGCGAGCGCGCGTGCGCGCGGGCCAGCAGCGCACCGGCGAGTCGGCCGTAGTCGTCCAGATCGTCGGCCGACAGCCCCGCCGGGTCGATACTGCCCTTGAGGTTACGGAACTGACGCACGATGAACGGCAGCGATTCGTCGAGCTCGATGGTCGTCCAGCCGAGCAGGATGTCGGTTTCGGACTGCACGGTCCGCGCGCCTGCCACGATCCGTTCGCCCTCGTGACGAGGTGCCGTCGGCGGCACGAACGGGGTGAGCGCGGACGGGCGCGCCTGCTTGACCTGCAGCACCACCGCCTCGCCGTCGTTACCGTGCAACAGCGCCACATAGCTGTGCAGGCCGACACTGCCGGTGCCGACGATGCGGAACGCGACATCGGAGACCGCGAATCGGGTGAGCAGATTGCGCCGGGATTCCCGGATGGTGCTCGCGTAGCGTTCCAAGCCGTCGATCACCGCTTCCGCCACCGGCGCGTCGACCGAGGTCAGCACCGGCGGGTCACTGACGAATCGGCGCTTGCGGATATCGGTCTCGTGATCGTCGAGATGCTCGGTCCACTTGGCCACCACTTTGGCACTGTTGTTCTTGCGGGCCTTCTTCGCGGCCTTCTTGAAATCGTCGAGAAGGTCCTCGGCCTTGGCACTGGTCAGAATCGACTCGTCGGGCAAGGCGGTCCAGGACTGCATGAACGGCATGTCGGCGAGCTCGGCCACCGTGTGGCGGTAGGAACGAGCGGCGTCACGGGCGGCGCGCAGGCACTCGTCCTCGCCCACGCTGCTCTCGCGCCCGGCCAGCACCAGGCTCGCCGCGAGTCGTTCCAGGTCCCACTCCCACGGGCCCATCACCGTTTCGTCGAAGTCGTTGATATCCATCACGATTTCGCCGCGCTGGGTGCCGTAGAGGCCGAAGTTGGCCGCGTGGGCGTCACCACAGATCTGGGCGGGAAGGCCGCTGTCCGGTCCGGCGGCGAGGTCGGCCGCCATCAGGCCCGCGGCACCGCGGAAGAAGGTGAACGGTGAGGCGATCATCCGGCCGATCCGCAGCGGAAGCAGGCGCTCGATCCGGCCCCGGTTGCTGATATCGATGAACTCGCGCACCGTCGGCCGCTCGGGGCTCTGCGCGGCGCGGTCCCGTTCGGTGACGGGCACCCGTTGCCGGGCGGCGCGGCCGCGTTCGCGGGCGTCCTCGGCGGAGACGTAGGAGCGCAGATCGATACCACTGTCGGACACGATTGCCCAGGTTAGCCGGTCGCGGCACGGCGGGCGGCGCCACGCTCGACACACAGCGGACTTGACGGCGTTTCGGCGTGGCCGGATGGCGCCGGACGGGGTCGGTGCGGTAAGCAGGGGCGTGGCAACCGAATCAGGAACGCCGGGCACGCACGACACCGAAACCGGTGGCGTGTTCAGCGACCGCATCCTGACCGTGCCGAACGCGCTGAGCGTCGTGCGGCTGATCGGCATTCCCGTCTTCCTGTGGCTGCTGCTGGTCCGGCATGCCGACGGCTGGGCTTTCGCTTTGCTGATCGCCAGCGGCTTCACCGATTTCCTCGACGGCAAACTCGCCAGACTGCTCGATCAGTCCTCACGGCTGGGCGCGTTGCTCGATCCTCTCGTCGACCGGCTGTATCTGGTGACGACCCTGGTGGCCTTCGTCGTGCGCGGCCTGCTGCCGTGGTGGCTGGCAGTGATCTTGATCGCACGCGATCTGGTGCTCACCGCGACCTTGTCGGTGTACAAACGGCGCGACCTGCCCGCGCCGGAGGTGATCTACCTGGGCAAAGCGGCCACTTTCGCGCTGATGTCGGCTCTGCCGTGGATGCTGACCGGGGAGATGGACTGGGCGGGCGCGAGTTTCGGGTGGGCCTTCGGCTGGGCGCTGCTGATCTGGGGTACGGCACTCTACGTGTGGACGGGGTTGCTCTACGCGGGACTCGCGGTCGCGGTCGCGCGATCGATACCGCCTGTGCCGCACCGTGGGAGCTAGTCGATACTGTTGCGTGCAACGTCGACGAAGAAAGGACGTCCTGTGACCCGGACCCCTGAGGATCTGCGCTACACCGAAGAGCACGAATGGGTGCGGCGGACCAGCCCCACGGCGGTCCGTGTCGGCATCACCGACTACGCACAGTCACAGCTGGGTGACGTCGTGTTCGTTCAGCTGCCCGATGTCGACAAGGATGTGACCGTCGGTGACAGCATCGCCGAGGTCGAGTCGACCAAGAGCGTGTCCGACATCTACGCTCCGCTCAACGGCAAAGTCGTTGCGGTGAACGAAGATCTGGTGCAGTCACCGGAGACGCTCAACACCGATCCCTACGACGCGGGCTGGTTGTTCGAGCTCGCATTCGACGACGAGGCAACCCTGGATTCCGCACTCGGTGAACTGCTGGATGCGGCGGGTTACCAAGGAGTTATCGGGGGCTGACTCAGCCTTCACAGTTCTCCCTGCACGGGCACGCCTCGGCAGGGTACGGTCAAAGCCACAGCGGATACGTCGGGGAATCGACGCCGGGATCTTTTCCTGGCGATGTGATCGCGCCGGTCGTGTCGCCGAATACAGCACCTGCTTGCATGGATAATCAGGTTCGAGGAGGAGAGAAACGGTGAGCGAGAACAGGGACCCGGGTTACGGGGAAACCGCGGCCGAGACGACGTCGGTCTTCCGCGCGGACTTCCTCAACGAGGTCGACGCGTCGCGCTCCGCAGAGCCGACCGGCGAACAGCCGGTTCAGGGCGTCGAGGGCCTGCCGGCCGGTGCGGCCCTCTTGGTGGTCAAGCGTGGCCCGAACGCGGGCTCGCGTTTCCTGCTGGATCAGCCGACCACTTCGGCCGGCCGTCATCCCGACAGTGACATCTTTCTCGACGACGTCACTGTCAGCCGGCGGCATGCCGAGTTCCGTCAGGACGACGATTCGTTCCAGGTCGTCGACGTGGGCAGCCTCAACGGCACCTACGTCAACCGGGAGCCGGTGGACTCCTCGGAGCTGCAGAACGGCGACGAGGTCCAGATCGGCAAGTTCCGGCTGGTCTTCCTGACCGGTCCGCGCGCACAGGCGAACGAGTCGGCGTCGGGCGCGGGGTCGCGATGACCCCAACGGTACTGGTGGCCGTGAAGGGCACAGTGCTGTGACAGGGGCGGCGCAGTGGGCGCGCGGAGGGATGTCGATCGGCTCCGTACTCGACCTGCTGCGACCAGATTTTCCCGACATCACCATCTCCAAGATCCGGTTCCTCGAATCCGAGGGCCTGATCCGGCCGGAACGAACACCGTCGGGATACCGGCGGTTCTCGGTGTCCGACTACGACCGGCTGCGCTTCGTATTGACCGCGCAACGCGATCAGTACTTGCCGTTGAAGGTGATCAAGGAGCAGTTGGAAGCGATCGACAGTGGTGCGGCGACGTTGGGCGTGCGCGAAGCGCGCGCCCGCGCGCACTCCCACCACGGGTCCGCGGAAGCCGCACACGGTCTGTCCGGCTCCGCGGACGCCGACGCCGGGCCGGGCAGGGCCGGGCCACGCCGTCTCGGCATCGTTCCCGGGGAGATCACGTCCGAGGAACTGCGTGTCGACGTCGGTGTGCGGCTCACCAGGGCAGATCTGCTGGCCAAGGCCGATATCGATGATCGTTTCCTCGACGATCTGCTGCGCGCGGGGCTCATCGTCCCCGGCGTCGGGGGGTTCTTCGAGGCCGACGCGGTGACGCTCGCGCACGCGGCGAAAGCGATGGCCGAATTCGGCCTGGAAGCCCGGCATCTGCGCGCCTTCAAACTGGCCGCCGATCGCGAGGCCGCACTGATCGCGCAGATCGCCGCGCCCATCGCGAAGAGTCGCGATGCCGACGCGCGCGCACGCGCGGAGGAGACCGTCCGCGAACTCGCGGCACTGTCGTTGAACCTGCACGCCGCACTGGTGAAAGCCGCGGTGCGCACGGCCCTCGGCGGCTGACACACCCATCGGGGTGATCAGGTATCACCCCGGCTACACACCGATTTCGGCTCGAACGTCGCCGTTGCGCGCCCCAGAATTCGCCTAGACTCAGTGATACGGCGAGCTGTGCAGCTGTCGTGCCGGCCGGCGGCCGAGTATGGGAGGCAGGACGAACTCATGAGCGAGCGTAGCGAGCGATCGGTGATCACAGCCGAGTACTCGGTCATGGCGGAGCCGAGCGCCGGCGAGGTGCAGGCATGAGCGAGATGCGCGTGATCGGCATCCGTGTCGAGCAACCACAGAACCAGCCCGTGCTGTTGCTGCGGGAGGCATCGGGGGAGCGGTATCTGCCGATCTGGATCGGGCAGGCCGAGGCCACCGCGATCGTGCTCGAGCAGGAGGGGGTCACCCCGATCCGTCCGCTCACTCACGATCTGATCAAGATTCTGATCACCGACCTTGGGCACACGCTCAAGGAAGTGCGGATCGTGGACCTGCAGGAGGGCACCTTCTACGCCGACCTGGTCTTCGACGGCGACCTGCGGGTCTCGGCGCGGCCTTCGGACTCGGTGGCGATCGCCCTGCGCGTGGGGTGCCCGATCTACGCCGAGGAACCGGTGCTCGCCGAGGCGGGACTGGTGATGCCCGACGAACGCGAAGACGAGGTGGAGAAGTTCAAGGAGTTCCTGGAGTCGGTCTCACCCGACGACTTCAAGGCAACCGACAGTTGAGATCGAGGCTTCCAGGCCGAGAACCCGGCGGCGCCAGCCGCCAAAAGGCTCAGCCTTAAGTAGAGGTCCAGGGAATCGCGGCGTTTGGTGCTTGGTGTGACAACACCGCAGGTCCGACAATGGCAGGAGTAACCTCGAAAGTCGGGCAACATCCGTCGTGACTCCGACCCGAGAACGTCGGCAGAAGGAGCGATCAGTGGAAGAACAAACGCAGGATGTCGTACAGCCTGGCTTGTTCCCGGACGACTCGGTTCCGGACGATCTGGTCGGCTACCGGGTGCCGAGCGCGTGTCAGGTCGCAGGGATCACTTATCGGCAGCTCGACTACTGGGCCCGCACCGGGCTGGTCGTGCCGTCGATCCGTGGTGCGGCCGGGTCGGGCAGCCAGCGGCTCTACTCGTTCAAGGACATCCTTGTCCTCAAGATCGTGAAGCGGCTGCTGGACGCGGGCATCTCTTTACAGAACATCCGGATCGCCGTCGATCACCTGCGCAGTCGTGGCGTGGGCGACCTGGCCGGGATCACGTTGTTCTCCGACGGCACCTCGGTCTACGAGTGCACCTCGCCCGAGGAAGTCGTCGATTTACTGCAGGGTGGCCAGGGCGTTTTCGGCATCGCCGTCGGTGGCGCGATGCGGGAACTGACCGGCGCGATCGCCGATTTCCCGGCAGAACGGGCCACCGCGATCACCGACCGCCCCGAGGACGAACTGTCCTTCCGCCGCAAGGTGAGGGAGAACCGAAAAACCGGTTAGTGACGAGAGCTACACCCCCGGCGTGCCCCTGGTGGCGCGACCGGGGGTTTGCTGCATCTAGACTCGGTAGCGCGTCGCCGCCGTGCGGGAGAGTCCTTGGTTCGTATGAATCCGGGCGCCGAAGGAGCAGCACCTCCCCGTCAATCTCTCAGGCAACAGGGACCGCACGGTGATTCGACGCCTCTGGAAAGCGGTGGCATCCGGCTGCCCGCCCACGGGGAAAGGAGCACGGTCTCTCGAAGATCGTGTTTCCGAATCTCTCAGGCGCACAGACAGAGGGGGAGGGCTGGTACCCGTCGACCACGAGGTCGACCCGCCCGACCTGGAGCTGCCGTGACCCGTTCGTTCGCCGACCGCCACATCGGACCCGATTCCGACGAACTCGCCCGGATCCTCGCGACCATCGGCGTGGAGTCCGTCGACGCACTCGCGACCACGGCGCTGCCCGCCACGATCCTCGACGAGTCCGGCCTCGGCGCCCTGCCCGCGCCCGCCTCCGAGCACGAGGTGCTCGAGGAACTGGCCGCGCTGGCGCAAGCGAACACCGTCGCCACCTCGATGATCGGCCTGGGTTACTACGACACCCTCACCCCGCCGGTGCTGGTGCGCAACCTGCTCGAGAACCCCGCCTGGTACACCGCCTACACCCCGTACCAGCCCGAGATCAGCCAGGGCCGCCTCGAGGCGCTGCTCAACTTCCAGACCATGGTGTCGGACCTGACCGGCATGGACGTCGCGAATGCCTCCATGCTCGACGAGGCCACCGCCGCGGCCGAGGCGATGACGCTGCTGCGCCGCGCGGGCAAATCCAAGTCGAACCGGCTGCTCCTCGACACCGACCTGTTCCCGCAGACCAAAACCATCATCGGCACCAGGGCCGAGCCGCTCGGCATCGAGATCGTCGAGGCCGACCTGTCGACCGGGGAGCTGCCCGAGGGTGAGTTCTTCGGCGTGATCGTGCAGACCCCGGGCGCGTCGGGCCGCATCGTCGACTGGACCCCGTTGTTCGCCGCCGCCCACGAGCGTGGCGCGCTGGTCGCCGCCGGCGCCGATCTGCTCGCGTTGACGCTGATCACCCCGCCCGGTGAGCAAGGCGCCGATGTGTGCTTCGGCACCACCCAGCGCTTCGGTGTGCCGATGGGCTTCGGTGGCCCGCACGCCGGCTACCTCGCCGTGCGCACGGCGTTCGCTCGTCAGCTGCCCGGTCGCCTGGTCGGTGTCTCCGTCGATGCCGACGGCACGCCCGCCTACCGCCTGGCGCTGCAGACTCGTGAGCAGCACATCCGCCGCGAGAAGGCCACCTCCAACATCTGCACCGCCCAGGTGCTGCTGGCCATCGTCGCCGCCATGTACGCGAGCTACCACGGTGCCAACGGTCTTCGTGCCATCGCGCGCCGGGTGCACGAGCACGCTGCGGCTGTCGCGACCGGTCTCGGTGGGGCAGTGGTGCACGGCGCCTTCTTCGACACGGTGCTCGCCCAGGTGCCCGGCGGTGCGGAAGCCGTTGTCGCCAAGGCGAAGTCGAAGGGCATCAACCTGCGCCTGGTCGACGCCGATCATGTCGCGATCGCGTGTGACGAGGCCACCACCGACGCGCACGTCGCCGCCGTCGTCGAATCCTTCGGCACCGCGTCGACGCCCGACGCGGGCGCGGGCACCGAGCTCGTCGTGATCGAGACGCGCACCTCGGAGTACCTCACCCACCCGGCTTTCACCCGCCACCACACCGAGACCGCCATGCTGCGCTACCTGCGCGCGCTCTCGGACAAGGACATCGCCCTCGACCGCAGCATGATTCCGCTCGGTTCCTGCACGATGAAGCTCAACGCGACCGCGGAGATGGAGCCCATCACCTGGCCCGGTTTCGCCCGCCTGCACCCCTTCGCGCCGACGGAGGACTCCCCGGGCATCCGCGCACTGGTCGCCGACCTCGAGCGGTGGCTGGCCGAGATCACCGGCTACGACGCGGTGAGCCTGCAGCCCAACGCGGGTAGCCAGGGCGAGTACGCGGGCCTGCTCGCGATCCGTCGCTACCACCTCGATCGCGGCGACGACCACCGCGACACCTGCCTCATCCCCTCCAGCGCGCACGGCACCAACGCGGCCTCGGCGGCGATGGTGGGCATGCGCGTGGAGGTGGTGAAATGCCGCGCGAACGGCGACGTCGACCTCGACGACCTGCGCGCCAAGATCGCCGACCACGCCGAGCGGCTGGCCTGCATCATGATCACCTACCCGTCCACCCACGGCGTCTATGAACACGAGGTCGCCGAGTTGTGCGCGCTCGTGCACGATGCGGGCGGCCAGGTGTACGTCGACGGGGCGAACCTCAATGCCCTGGTCGGCCTCGCCCGTCCGGGCCGATTCGGTGGCGATGTGAGCCACCTGAACCTGCACAAGACCTTTTGCATCCCGCACGGCGGTGGCGGTCCGGGAGTGGGCCCGGTCGCGGTGGGTGCGCACCTGGCGCAGTACCTGCCCGGTAATCCCCTCGAAGCCGGTTCGCACGCGGTGTCGGCGGCCAATTACGGCTCCGCGTCGATCCTGCCGATCACCTGGGCCTACATCCGGATGATGGGCGCCGAGGGCCTGCGGGCGGCGACCCTGACCGCGATCGCGTCGGCCAACTACATCGCCCGCCGCCTCGATGCCTACTTCCCGGTGCTCTACACCGGCGAGAACGGCATGGTCGCCCACGAGTGCATCCTCGATCTGCGCGAGATCACCAAACAGACCGGCGTCACTGTCGACGACGTGGCAAAACGACTGGCCGACTACGGTTTCCACGCGCCGACCATGAGCTTCCCGGTGGCGGGCACCCTGATGGTGGAGCCCACCGAGAGCGAAAACCTCGAAGAGATCGACGAGTTCATCGCCGCCATGATCGCCATCCGTGGCGAGATCGACCAGGTCGCCGCCGGGGTGTGGCCGGTGACCGACAACCCGCTGCGCGGCGCACCCCACACCGCGGCCAGTCTGGTCGCGGAGTGGGACCACCCCTACAGCCGTGAGACCGCGGTGTA
Organism: Nocardia sp. NPDC058633; assembly: GCF_042717045.1. Lineage (NCBI taxonomy): Bacteria > Bacillati > Actinomycetota > Actinomycetes > Mycobacteriales > Nocardiaceae > Nocardia > Nocardia sp. NPDC058633. The sequence goes on along the minus strand of NZ_JBHXRA010000008.1, from coordinate 26,495 downwards.
CCCGCGTGGGATCGGCCATACCCGCCCGAAGGTGTGGCCGTCGGTGCGGCGCATCGACGGTGCGTTCGGCGACCGCAATCTGGTGTGCTCGTGCCCGCCGCTGGATGCGTACGAGGACTGACCGGTCTGCCCGCCACGGGCCCCGCCGAGATTGTCGGCGGGGCCCGTTGCTGTCGATGCGAGTGTGCACGATCGGCTGATGCCGCGGTCGCGGCAAGATTGCCGACAGTGAATTCTCATCGGCTGAACTGTCGGCGTGTTGCAAACTGAACGTCTTGTTTCAGCCTGTTCAGGGAATGCCCAGTATGTCTATACGGACAAGAAGTATTCCCAGATAAGTCAAGCCCCGAATATTGTTGGGGGCAGAATCGGTTTTTCCTCCGACGACACGCGCGACGTCGGAATGTTCGAGACGAATCCGGTTTCCGGATTGCTTTCTTGGGCCCGTCATACGTCGACTGACGACGCGGATGTGATCGATCGGCTTCGGTCGATCAATCATTCTCGGCGAATTCGTGCCGAAAATTGCTAGTTACGCTGGGGATGTGCAGAATGGTGCATCTGTATCACCAGACCCCGGATGATGGCCGTGTGCCTCCGCCGGTGGTGGATCATCGACCGCAGCGCTTCTACCTGGACTGTTGTCGAAAAGTGGTTTTGCGTGGAATGTCTGAATTCATAGTTCATGTGACCTGAATTGTTACTATGGTGTTTCCTCTAAATCGGATGCTAATTATTTGCTGTCAGGCTAATGTCGGTAGTGGGTTTCGGATCTGAATCGACTGGGTACCGCACCTCGCGGAATGCCGGATCGGTGTCTACCGGGATCCCCATCTGTCCTTGATACGGCAAGGGGAATACGTATGGCTGTTCGGCGGTAATGGATCCACATTCAACGGTGGTAGTGGTACACGTTGATATGCGGGGTATGAAAGCGCGCAGATTTTCGTACTTGGAGTCTGTGCTAGGTCGATAGCCATGCGAGGGGTCGGGTAATCATGGAGTCTGTCGAAAGCTGTGCTGGTAATCGGGATCTTATTCCGCTTTCCGCCGCGCAATACGGCATGTGGTTCGCGGATAGCGCGCACAGCGGATCGGCGGCCAATATCGCGCAGTACGTCGAGATCGCGGGGCGGATCGATGTGGCCCTGTTCAACAGGGCGGTGCACGAGGCGGCCGAGGAGACCGAGTCGCTCATGGTGCGGGTGGTCGAGGTGCAAGGACGTCCCTACCAGGTCGTCGATCGCGGCATCACGTTCAACGAACTCGTGCTCGACTTCGGCACACGCCGCGATCCGATGGCGGCGGCGCTGGAGTGGATGCGTCGCGACTACACCCGACCGGTCGATATCACCCGCGACCAACTCGCGGTCTGCCGACTGATCAGGATCGGCGACGACCTGCACCTGTGGTACGCGCGTGCGCACCATCTCGTCATCGACGGGTACGGCGCGTTCAACGTGGTGGGCAGGGTCGCCGAGCACTACAACGCGCTGTCGGAAGACCGGCCGCCCTCTCGGCTGACCGCCGCTCGCCTGCGAGATATCGCCGCGCAAGAGCAGGCCTATCGGGAAGGTGCGCGCTTCGAGGCCGATCGCCGGTATTGGCTGGACAAGGTCGCGGATCTACCCGCCCCCGCCGGGCTTTCCGGCCGGTCGGCGCGCGCGGGAGCCGTGGACGAGGTTGCGGCGCGCGAACTTCCGCCCGAGCTGTGCGCGCTGCTCGATCGCCGCTCGGCCGAACTCGACGCGTCGGCCGCGCAGGTCGTTGTCGCGGCGTTCGCGGCGTTCTTCACGCGAATGACGGGGGCCGACGAGGTCGTGCTCTCGGTCCCGATGAGTGCGCGGGTCACCGTCAAGCTGCGCAGTGCCGCCGCGATGCTGGCCAATATGGTGCCGATCCGGTTCGCGGTCGACGACGCGACCACGGTGGCACAGCTGGTGAAGGCCTCGATCGGCGAGCTGGTCTCGGCGTTGCGCCATCAGCGCTACCGCTTCGAGGATCTGCGCCGCGAATCGGCCGCGATCGACAACTCCGCCAACACTTTCGGACCCGTGCTCAACATCTTGTTCTTCGACTCCGAGATCCGACTCGGTGAGGCCGTCGGCCGCTACCACGCGCTCACGTCGGGCGCGCTCGAGGATCTGCAGATCAATCTCTACCGGACCGGCCCGGACGCACCGCTGCTCATCGAACTGCACGGCAACGACAATCTCTACAGCCGACGCGATATCGACGCGCACGCCGACCTGTTCATCGAATTCCTGCACCGCTTCATCGAGGCCGACTCCGGCGATCGGGTGGTGGAACTACCGCTGGTCTCGTCCGTGCAGGAGCGTGAGATCGTCGACGCGGCGGTCGGCGTCGACGCTGTCGGACCGGTCGAGACGCTGGTGGATTCGCTGGCGCGACAGTCCGATTCGACGCCTCTCGGCGCGGCTGTCACCGCCGACGGTGAGACGATCACCTATCGCGATCTCGACGAGCGCTCCACTCGGCTCGCCCGGCGTTTGATCGAGCGTGGTGCCGGTCCGGGTGCGCTGGTCGCCGTCGCCCTGCCGCGCGGTGCCCAGCTGATCGTCGCGATGCTCGCTGTCCTGAAATCCGGTGCCGCGTATCTGCCTTTGGATATCTCCCATCCGCCGGAGCGGCTGAACGACGTCATCGATCGAGCCGGTCCGACGCTTGTCCTCGTCGCGGACTCCGCGCAGCCGGCGGGCGGGGGGCAGGTCCTGGTCCTCGAGCCCGGTGACGACCTCGACGGTGCCGCGGATCCGATCACCGACGACGAGCGCAGCGCACCGCTGCGACCCGACGACGCGGCATACGTCATCTTCACCTCCGGCTCGACCGGGCGGCCCAAGGGTGTGGTGATCAGCCACCGCTCGGTGGTCACGTACTTGGCGAATGCGTCGGCCGCGCTCGATATTCGGGCCGACGACGTGTGGACATGGCTGCATTCGGTGGCCTTCGACTACTCGATCTGGGAGGTCTTCGGTCCGCTCGTCACCGGCGGCCGGGTGGTGGTCGTCGATGGGCTGACAGCGCGCGCGCCCGATGAACTGGTGCGTCTGACCGCCCGTGAAGGCGTCACCGTGTTCAGTCAAACCCCCTCGGCGTTCTATCAATTCGCCGCGGCTCGGCGGCGGCACCTCGTGGCAGGCGCACCCGATGGGGAGTTGGCACTGCGGGTGGTCGTGCTGTCCGGTGAGGGTCTGGATCCGGCGGCGTTGGCGCCCTGGTACGAAGACCATCCGGCCGGACCGGTCCTCGTCAACAGTTACGGCATCACCGAGACCACCGTTTTCGTCACCCGCACCGACCTGAGCGCCGAAATGGCCGTCCCCGGCGCACCCAGCGTGATCGGAACAGCGCTACCTGGCCTGCGCACCTATGTGCTGGATCGGCGCCTGCGGCCGACACCGGTGGGCGCATGGGGGGAAATCTACGTAGCGGGAACACAATTGGCTCGTGGCTACCTCGGTCAGCCCGCGCTGAGCGCGGGCCGGTTCGTCGCCGACCCATGGGGGGCGCCGGGGGCTCGGATGTACCGAAGCGGCGATGTGGCTCGCCGCAATCACGACGGTGACCTCGAATACCGCGGCCGTGCGGATCAGCAGGTGCAGCTGCGTGGGTTCCGCATCGAACTCGACGAGGTCCGTGCCGCGCTACTGGCTCATCCGGCGGTGGCTTCGGCTGCTGTGGTGGTGCATCGCGCCGACACCGAGGCGGCACGTCTGGTGGGTTACGTCGTCGCGTCCGGTGCCGATTGTGATGTCGATTCTGTTGTTGCCCAGGCGCGTTCGCTGCTGCCGGACTACATGATCCCGAATGTCGTGACAGTTCTGGACGAACTACCACTGACGGTCAACGGCAAGCTCGACTTGCGTGCACTCCCCGATCCGGCAGCGGGGGCAACGGCGAGCTATATCGCGCCGCGGACCGAGACCGAAGCGACTGTCGCGCAAGTCTTCGCCGAGGTGCTCGGTGTGGATCATGTCGGTGCGTTCGACAGCTTCTTCGCGGTGGGCGGCAACTCGCTAACCGCGGCGGGCGCCGTCGTCCGGGTCGCCGATGCCACCGAATGCGAACTGTCGGTGCGTGATCTGTTCGCCAACCCGACGGTGGCCGGGTTCGCCGCGTGCGTCGGCAGGGCGCGGCGGCGGGTGCGGCCCGCCCTGACCCCGGTCGCGCGGGACGGGCTGTTGCCGCTGGCTTCCGCGCAGCACCGGATGTGGTTGATCAACCGTGTCGAACCGGAGTCGGCCGCCTACAACATCCCCCTTGTCCTGCGGTTGACCGGCCGACTCGACACCGCCGCAGTGCGCACGGCGCTGGGCGACGTTCTCGATCGCCACGAGTCGCTACGGACCCGCTACCCCACCCGCGACGGCCACGGCGTGCAGGAGATCCTGTCGACCGCGTCCACCCTGGCCGAATTCGATTGCGTCCCGGAACAAGTCGCGCAAGACCAGCTCGCTGACCGGATCCGCGAGCTGACCGCCGATGGCTTCGATGTCTGCGCTCGACCGCCGCTGCGGGCGGTCCTGCTCACGACCGGCCCCGACAGCCACGTGCTGGTCCTGGTGCTCCATCACATCTGCTGTGACGGTGCGTCGCTGGCACCTCTCGCCGTCGACTTCGCCACCGCCTACACGGCTCGGTCGCAGCAGATCGCGCCGGATCAGCTGCCCCTGAGGGTGCAATACGCCGACTACGCGGACTGGCACCGTCGCCTGCTCGGCGACGAAACCGATCCGGACTCCCTCGCCGCCGACCAATTACGTTACTGGACAGACCAATTGGCCGATGCGCTCGTTGTGCTCGAACTACCCTCCGACCGGCCGCGGCCCGCTCGCCGTTCGATGCGCGGCGAGGCCGTTGCCGCGCGGCTCCCCGCGCAGACATACGCCGACATCGCGCGACTCGCCCGTGCCGCGGACGTCACCCCCTTCATGGTCGTGCACGCCGCGCTCGCCGTCCTGCTGGCTCGGTTGTCGGGCACCGGCGACATCGTCATCGGCGCCCCACTGGCCGGACGCGGCGAGCCGGACCTCGCGCCACTGGTGGGAATGTTCGTGAACACGGTGGCGCTGCGCACGCCGGTGCGCGGCGACGAATCGTTCACCGCCTTCCTCGAACGCGTCAAGAACATCGACATCGACGCTTTCGCGCACGGCGACCTGCCCTATGACCGGGTCGTGGAAGCGCTCGATCCGCGCCGTTCCGCGGCCTATGCACCCGTGTGCCAGGTGTATCTGGCCTTCGACAACACCGAACTGCCTCGCCTGACCCTGCCTGACCTCGAGGTGGACATCCTCGATCCGGGCGCCGAACCCGCGAAGGTGGACCTCGTCGTCACCGTCGCCGCGAACGCCGCGAACCCCGGTGACGTCACCCTGCGCATCAACTACGCGACCGACCTGTTCGACCCGGCCACCGTCGAGCAGATGGCCGCACGGTTGCGCCGGATCCTGGACGCGGTGGTGGCGAACCCCTCCGCGCCGGTCGGCGATGTGGAATTACTGTCCACCGCCGAACATGCTGCGCTGCATCCTGTTCGGGGTGCGAACGCGGTACCAGGAGTAGCACTGGCGGATTTGCTGGCCCGAGGTGTCGCGATCTCGCCGGACGGTCCGGCGGTCGTCTCCGGTGCCGAGCGCATGGACTTCGCGGAGTTGAACGCGGCATCGAACCGGTTCGCCCGGCGGCTGCTCGAGGACGGAGCCCGACCCGGCGAAGTGGTGGCGATGGTCCTGCCACGCTCGGTCGACTTCGTAGTTGGGGTGTGGGCCGTCGCCAAGACGGGCGCTGCTCTGGTGCTGATCGACCCGCGCAACCCGCGGGATCGGGTCCGCTCGATGCTCGCCGACAGCAAGCCCCGGGTGGTCTTGACCAGCGCCGAGGTCGAGGGCGCCGCGTCCGGGGAGCCGTGGTCGCTGCTGGTGGTCGCCGATCCCGTCTCGCGCGCCATCACCGCCGGGTACTCACCCGCACCGGTGACCGACGCCGACCGCGGCAGGCCCGTGCATCCGGGCGACGTGGCGTACGTGATCTACACATCCGGAACGACCGGTGTCCCGAAGGGCGTCGAGGTCACCAACCAGGGGCTGGCGAACTTCGCCGCCGAACAGCAGGACCGCTACAACGTCGAGCCCACCGTGCGGGTCCTGCAGGCCGCCGGTCCTGGGTTCGACGCGGTCATGCTCGAGATCCTGCTCGCCCATCCTGGTGGCGCGGCGCTGATCGTGTCCCCGCCCGACGTCTACGCGGGTGCGGAGCTGGCGGAACTCATTCGGGCACACTCGGTTACCCATGCCTTCCTGACACCGACCGTCCTCGCCACGATGTCGCCGGAAGGCCTGGGCTGCCTGCGGGTGCTGGTCTCCGGTGGCGAAGCCATGACGTCCGAGCTCAGCGCGAGCTGGGCGCCGGGACGCCAGCTGTTCAACGGCTACGGACCCACCGAAACGACGATCATGGTCGCGATCAGCGACCCGGTACCCGCGCACGGTGCGATCACCATCGGCGGCCCCATTCGCGGCATCTCCGCGCAGGTGCTCGACCCCCGGATGCGGCCGGTGCCGGTCGGCGTCGCGGGCGAGCTCTACATCGGCGGTGTGCAATTGGCGCGCGGCTACCTCGGCCGACCGACAGTGACCGCGGCGAGTTTCGTCGCCGACCCATGCGGCGAGGGCACCCGCATGTACCGCACCGGCGACCTGGTCAGGTGGACATCGGAGCAGACCCTGCAGTACCTGGGCCGGGCCGACCATCAGGTGAAGATCCGCGGGCAGCGCACCGAACTCGGCGAGATCGAAGCGGTGCTCGCGCGGGACCCCGCGGTGACCCACGCGATCGTCGTGATCCGGGGCAGCGAGGGAGCCGACCGCCTCGTCGGCTATCTGGTCGGTGCCGGCGTCGACGGTGAGCGGGTCCGCACTGCCGCACGCGACCGGCTTCCCGCGCACATGGTGCCCGATGTGTGCATGGTGCTCGACCGGCTCCCGCTGACCGCCAGCGGGAAGCTCGATTACGCTGTGCTACCCGAGCCGGTGTTCCCGCGCACCGCCGAAGACATCGCGCCGCGCACGCCCACCGAACAACTCGTTGCCGGTGTCTACCGTGATGTGCTGGGTGCCCCCCACGTCAGTGCCCTCGACAACTTCTTCGATCTGGGCGGCAACTCGCTCTCGGCCACGAAGGCCGCGGCACGACTGTCCGATGTGTTCGACACCGACATCGCGGTGCGTGCGCTCTTCGAGACGCCGACCGTTGACGCGCTCGCCCGTGAACTGGATTCGGTTGGACCGCAGGATCTTTCAAGTACAGGTCGAGTCCGCCTCGTGCCGCGGCACCGACCGGACCGGATTCCGCTCTCGCCCGCGCAGACCCGCATGTGGTTCCTCAACCAGTTCGACACCGCGGCGGCGGTCTACAACGTGCCCGTCGTCGTGCGGATCTCCGGACCACTCGACGTCGACGCGCTGCGGTCGGCTCTCGCCGATGTCATCGAGAGGCACGAAGCGCTGCGCACCCGATACCCGGACAGCGACAGCGGACCATGGCAGCAGGTCATGCCGCTCGACTCGGTGCCGCAACTCACCTCCGTCGCGGTCACCGAGGACGAGATCCACGATCGGATCGTGCGAGAGACCACCATCGGATTCGACGTCAGTGCCGAGGTCCCGTTCCGGATCACGCTGCTGCGCTCCGCGTCCGAAGAGTGGACGGTGGTGCTCACCGTGCACCACATCGCCATCGACGGATCCTCGCTCGCGCCGTTGGCCGCCGATCTGGCCGTCGCCTATCGGGCCCGCGCGGCGGGGGAGGTGCCCGGCTGGACACCGCTGCCGGTCCAGTACGCCGACTACACGCTGTGGCAACGGGAGATCCTCGGCGCGCAGGATGATCCGAGCAGCGTGACCGCCAGTCAGATCCGGTACTGGCTCGCTGCCCTCGCAGACCTACCGCAAATGCTCGATCTGCCGACCGACCGACCGCGACCCGCGGTGCAGTCCTACCGGGGCGCGACCTTGTCGGCAACGATTCCCGCCGACCTGCATCGCGACATGGTCGCCCTCGCGAGACGCCACGACGCGACGCTGTTCATGGTGGCCCACGCCGCTTTCGCGGTCCTACTCGCCAGGTTGTCGAGTACGGGCGACATCGCGGTCGGCACCCCGGTCGCGGGACGCGGCGAACCCGCACTCGACCTGCTGATCGGCATGTTCGTCAATACGCTGGTGCTGCGAGTGCAGGTCGATCCCGCGGCCACGTTCACGGAGGTGCTCGACCGCACCCGCGAGTGCGATCTCGGCGCATTCGACAATGCCGCGATCCCGTTCGAACAGTTGGTGGAGGTGCTCAATCCGCCGCGCAGCACCGCGCACGAGCCACTGACCCAGGTCGGCTTCTCGTTCCAGAACATCGACGTCCCGACCCTGCGCCTCGGCGGGTTGACGGTGGCGGCCGACCTCGTCGAACCGGGCGTTGCCAAGTACGACCTGCATCTCACCCTGGTCGACACGATCGACTCGAACGGTGCTCCGGGCGATATGCGGGTCGAATTCGGTTACGCGACAGATCTGTTCGACGAATCCACCATCGTGCCGATCTTCGACCGGCTCGTCGCTGTCCTGCGCGGTGTCGTCGCCGACCCCAGCTTGCCCGTGGGTGACCTACCGCTGCTGAGTCCGCACGAACTCGACGAACTGTCGCTGCGCGAAACCGGCCCCGAGGTCCCCTCGGGCGACTCGACGATCCCGGATCTGTTCGCGGCGCAGGTCGCGGCGACACCGGAGCTCACCGCGGTCATCGACACAGACAGCGGCGACGTACTCACCTACGGCGCGTTCAGTGCCGAGGTGAACGCGCTGGCGAGGGTGCTGATCGGCAACGGCATCGGGCCGGGAAGTGTTGTGGCCGTGGCGATGCGACGCTCGGTCGATCTGCTCACCACGATCTACGCCATCCACGCGGCAGGCGCCGCGTATCTCCCGCTCGACCCCGACCACCCGCTCGACCGGTTGCGGACGGTCCTCACCGCCGCACGACCGGACGCCGTGCTGATCCGCGAAGACATCGAAATGTCCACAGAGGCACCGGTCTGGCGCCTGTCCGACCTCACCGCGCCTTCGACCGGCACCGCGCCTTCGACCGGCGCAGTGCCGGTAACCGACACTGCGCACGCGCCGGTGACCGACGCCGATCGGATCAGGCCGCTGCGCTCAGGTGACCTGGCCTACGTCATCTTCACCTCCGGCTCGTCCGGTGTACCCAAGGGTGTCGCGCTCACCCACGACGCTGTCGTCAACCAACTACGATGGCTGACCGGCCATTACGGCATCGCCACCACGGACACGCTGCTCCTGCGCACGCCCGCCACCTTCGACCTGTCGGTGTGGGAATTGTTCACCGCCCTCACATCCGGCGCCGCACTCGTCGTCGCGGGCCCCGACGATCACACCGACCCTGCCGCCGTTGCCCGACTCATCGCCCGGCACGGCGTGACCGTGGTCGACTTCGTGCCCTCGCTCCTGTCGACATTCCTCGAGACCGCGACGCGCGAGGACCTCGCCACCGTGCGCCAAGTGCTGTGCATCGGTGAGGCTTTGGACGCCGCCGGTGTCGGTCGGTTCCGCGGCGTGAGCCAGGCACGCATCGACAACCTCTACGGCCCGACCGAAGCGGCGGTCAGCGCCACCGCCTGGGAGATCGGCGAGCTCGACGGACCTATCGTGCCGATCGGCACACCTGAGGCGAATGTTGTCGCTCATGTATTGGATGCGCGCCTGCGTCCCGTCCCCACGGGTGTCACCGGCGAGCTGTACCTCGGCGGAATCCAACTCGCCCGCGGCTACCATGCCCGCCCCGACCTCACCGCCGCTGCCTTCGTCGCCGACCCGTTCGGCGCCGTGGCGGGTGCTCGCCTGTATCGCACCGGCGATCTCGTTCGCTGGGACTCGGACGGCAGGCTGCGGTACATCGGCCGCCGCGATTCCCAGGTGAAGATCCGGGGCCTGCGCGTCGAACTCGGCGATATCGAATCCGCGCTTCTGGCGTACGACCACATCGGTGCCGCGGTCGCCCGTGTACACGCTGTCGCCGGGGAACAGGTGCTGATCGGTTACGCCGTGAGCGACGAGGCGCTCGACGCAGACACGCTGCGGACGTTCCTACTCGGACGCCTTCCCGCGTATATGGTTCCCGCGCAGGTGATGCGGATCGACACGATTCCGCTGACACCCAACGGCAAGATCGACTTCCGCGCCCTACCTGCCCCCGACGCCATCTCTACGCGTTACCGGGCCCCCAGCGGCATCGCCGAGGAAACCATCGCGAACGTGATCGGCGAATTGGTGGAAACACCGTGGGTCGGCGCCGACGACAATTTCTTCGCCCTCGGCGGCAATTCGCTGCTGGCCACCCGCGCGCTCAGCCGCATCGGCGAGGTCCTCGGCGTCACGATCCCCGTGCGCGCCGTCTTCGAAGCCCCGACCGTCACCGAACTGGCCCGCTGGATCGAATGCGTGCGTGCGGTCGGCAGCGTCACAGGGCCGGTGCCACGACCCCGGCCCGCGCGAATCCCGCTCTCACCCGCGCAGAGTCGGATGTGGCTGCTCAACCAGCTCGATCCCGAATCGGCGAGTTATGTTGTGCCACTGTCGATCAGCCTCGACGGTGAGCTCGATACCGCGGCACTGATCGCGGCATTGCGAGACGTCGTGGAACGGCACGAGAGTTTGCGCACCACCTACCCTGCCTATGACGGCACTCCCGCCCAGGTCGTGCTGACCGCTGACGAGGTCGTTGCGGCCTGCGACCTCACCGTGCACCCGGTTTCCGCGGACGACCTGATCCCACGGTTGGCCCAATTGTTCGGCACCGGTTTCGATGTCTCCTCGGGCGCACCGTTGCGCGTGGCATTGTTCGGGCTCACCGAAACCTCCCATGCGCTCGCATTGTCGGTCCACCACATCAATTGCGACGGCTACTCGATTGCGCCCCTGGCTGCCGACATCATCGAGGCATACAGCGCACGCCGTGCTGGTAGCGCTCCCGAATGGATGCCGCTACCGGTGCAATTCGCCGATTTCGCCCTATGGCAGCGCGAACAACTCGCTGCTCCCGACTCCGCGGCGGGCCGCCACCTCCGATACTGGCGTACCCAGCTCGCCGGGATTCCGGATGTTCTCGCCCTACCCACCGACCGGCCGCGCCCGCTGGAGCAATCCCATCGCGGCGCGACGGTGCACGCCGCAGTTCCCTCCGAGATCGCGAAAGGCGTTGCCGCGCTTGCGCGCCGCAGCGGAGTGACACCGTTCATGGTGGCGCACACCGCCTTGGCGGTGCTGCTGGCACAACTGTCGGGCAGCGATGACATCGCTATCGGCACCCCGTATGCGGGCCGCGGCGACCGGTCACTCGACCGCCTTGTCGGCATGTTCGTCAACACCCTCGTGCTGCGCACCCGAGTCCGCCCGGGACAGCGGTTCGTCGACCTGCTCGAACTGACCAGGCGCACCGACATCGAGGCCTTCGACCATGCCGCGGTCCCGTTCGAACAGCTGGTGGAAGTTCTGAATCCGGCCCGCTCGACGGCACATTCGCCACTGTTCCAGGTAATGCTCGCCTACCAGAACATGCCGCCCGCTCAGCTCGAACTGCCCGGACTCGTCGTCGGCGCCATCGATGTCGGCGCCGACGCGGCCATCTGCGATCTGCTGCTGATGATCACCGAGGACCGCGGCCCGCACAACGAGATCGCGGGCATGAACCTGCGCCTGACCTATGCCACCGACCTGTTCGACGAGACAACCATTGCCGGGTTCGCCGATCGGTTGGTGCGGTTGCTGTCGGAGGTGGTGGCCGGCCCGACCCGCCCGGTCGGTGCGATCGAGGTGCTCGCACCGATCGAGCGTGAGCGAATCCTGGAGCAGTGGAACGACACCCGGCACCAGCTTGCTCCTGCGCTGCTGCTCGATGGTTACCGTGCCGCGGTCGCCGCGTATCCCGATGCGGTTGCTCTGTCTTATGAGGGCGCCGAGTTGACCTACCGCGAGTTCGACGAGCGGGTGAACCAGCTGGCCCGGTTGCTGGTGCAGCGTGGGGTCGGTGCGGAGTCGCTGGTCGGGTTGGCAGTGCGTCGGTCGCTCGACCTGGTCGTCGGCATGTACGCGATCGTCACCGCGGGTGGTGCGTATGTGCCGCTGGACCCGGATCATCCGGCCGAGCGGATCGCCCACATTGTCGAGACCGCGCAGCCGGTGTGTGTGCTCACCACCAGCACCGATGCGGTCGAGGTGGCCGACGTAACACCGGTGATCACGATGGATACCGTCGCACTGGAAGGGTTCTCGGGTGATCCGCTGAGCGCGGCCGAATTGATCCGGCCAGTGCGCCCGCATCATCCGGCCTATGTCATCTTCACCTCGGGTACTACCGGTCGTCCGAAGGGTGTCGCGGTATCGCATCAGGCGATCGACAACCAGATCGCGTGGATGCTCGCGGAGTACCCGCTCGGCCCCGACGATGTGTATCTGCAGAAGACCGCGACAACGTTCGACGTATCGCTGTGGGGCTACTTCATGCCGCTACGCGCTGGCGCGAAACTGGTCGTCGCCACCCATGATGGGCATCGGGATCCGGCCTATATCACCGAAACCATCGCGGCGCATGGTGTCACAATGACCGACTTCGTGCCGTCGATGCTGACCGTGTTCGCCGAGCTCGCAAGACCGGGCTCGATTCCTACGCTGCGAGTTGTCCTCGCCGCCGGTGAAGCCCTGCCGCCGAAGACTGTCGCGGCGTTGCGCAGGATCTCCGATACACAGGTGCACAACCTGTACGGCCCGACCGAGGCCGCCGTGACGGTGACCCACTGGCGGGTCGAGGACACCCGACGGGGTTCGGTGCCGATCGGCGTGCCAGTGTGGAACACCCGCGTATACGTCCTGAATTCACAGTTGCTTCCCGTGCCCCCCGGTGTGGTCGGTGAGCTGTACCTGGCGGGTGATCAGCTCGCGCGTGGGTACGTCGCAAGGCCGGACCTGACCGCGCATCGATTCGTGGCGAACCCGTTCACTCCGAACGGGCGGATGTATCGCACAGGTGACCTGGTTCGCTGGACACCAACCGGTGCCTTGGAGTACCAGGGCCGCAACGACTTCCAGGTGAAGTTCCACGGCCAGCGGGTAGAACCAGGCGACATCGAGGCCGCCCTGCACTCGATCGACGCGGTCGCAGAAGCAGCCGCGATTGTTTCCGCCGACCGGATCACGGCGTATGTGACGCCGGTACCGGGCGCGACGCTCGTCGGGTCGACGGTCCGTAAACAGCTCGCCCGACTGCTGCCGTCCTACCTGGTGCCTGCGCGGATCCAAGTGCTCGACACCATGCCGCTCAACTTCAACGGAAAGGTGGATAGGTCGGTCCTGTCGCACGTGGCTTTCGACGATGCCGACGGGTTCATTGCCGCCGACGCGGGCAACGATGCGACGCGGGCGAACCGGTTGGCCGAGTGCATTGCCCGCACAGACCGAGAGGCGGTGCTGGCGAAGATCGTCGCCAAGATCGTCGGTGCCGACCAGGTCAGCGTCATCGCCGATATGTTCGATATCGGGGTGAACTCGTTGTCAGCCGCTCAGCTTGCGGCCCGCGCGGAGGCCGCTCTGCGCGTGCGGGTCAGCGTGCGCGACATCTTCGAAGCCCCGACCGTCGCTGAGCTGGCCGAACGAATCGCGATGCGCGACGGATACGCGGAGGCGCCGCTGGTCCGTCGCCGAGACCGGTCCGCGATTCCCCTGGCGGCGGCTCAGCGGCGCATCTGGATCCTCAACCAGCTCGACCCCGCCTCCGGTGCGTACAACATCGGCTTCGCGGCCCGGCTGACCGGACCGCTCGACGTAGCGGCACTGCGCGCGGCGATGGTCGATGTGATCACCCGCCACGAGACCCTGCGCACGATCTACCCCTCGGTGAGCGGGCAACCGCGTCAGCTCGTCCAGGACAGCGTGGCCGGTGCCGCGGACATCGAACTCGTCGAGGTCGACGATCCGGCAGTGCTGGCAGACCGGCTGCGCGACGCGGTCGAGTCGGGCTTCGACATCGCCACGAACACGCCGGTTCGCACACGGCTCTATCGCACGGGCGCCGACGAACACGTGCTGGTCCTTGTGGTGCACCACATCGCCGCGGACGGTGCGTCGATGGCGCCGCTCGCCCGAGATGTATTCGCTGCCTACCGATCTCGCCGCACCGGTACGACTCCGCTATGGCCGCCGTTGCCCGTCGACTACGCCGACTACGCGGTCTGGCAGCGTGAGCTGCTCGGCGCCGAGGACGACCCCACCTCGCTGGCGAGCCGCCAAATCGCTTACTGGCAGCGGATTCTCGCCGACTCACCCGAACTGCTCGCCCTGCCTACCGACCGTCCGCGGCCCGCGGTGCTGTCGATGGACGGTGCCAGTGTCGGCTTCACCGTCGAGCCGGGTCTACATGACGCCGTCGTCGCACTCGCACGTCGCGAAGGCGTCACGGTGTTCATGGTCCTGCATGCCGCGCTGGCGATCCTGCTCTCGCGCACCGCGCACAGCGACGACATTACGATCGGCACCCCGGTGAGTGGTCGCGGGCGCCCCGAACTCGACGATCTGGTCGGGATGTTCGTCAACACGGTGGTTTTGCGTACCCGCGTCGCCGAGCGACAGTCGTTCCGCGAATTCCTGGCGGAGGTACGCGGCACGGATCTGGAGGGGCTCGCACACGCGGACGTGCCGTTCGAGCGTCTGGTCGAGGTGCTCGACCGAGCCGGGTCGACCGCGTATTCGCCGCTCTATCAGGTGATGCTCGGCTTCCGTCATGCCGACCCCACGCGCTTCGAACTCGACGATATCGGCGTCGAGGTACTCGATCCCGGTGTGGCACAAGCCAAAACCGACCTCACGGTGCTGCTGAACGAACGCGCCGACGGAGTGGGGATCGACGGCGAGATCGTCTACGCCACCGGCCTGTTCACCGAGGCCACCGCGACCCGGTTCGCCGACCGGCTGCTGCGCGTGCTCGACACGATCACCACACAACCGGACGTGACCATCGAGGCCATCGACCTGCTGAGTCCCGAGGAGACCGCACACCTGCTCCCCGCCGGACGTGCGACGGCGGTGCTGCCGAAAACACTGCCCGCCCTGCTCGCCCTCGCTGCCGCCGATCCGACGGCCACGGCGCTGATCGGTGACGACGAAACCCTGACCTATGGCGAACTCGATCGGCGATCGGACCGGCTCGCCGTGCTGCTCGCACGGGCAGGCGCGGCACCTGGAACCTTTGTCGCCCTGGCTGTCCCGCGGTCGGTGGCCTTCCACGTGGTGCTGTGGGCGATCGCGAAAACCGGTGCGGCGTTCATGCCGATGGATCTGCGTTACCCCGCGGATCGGCTGGCGCACATGGTCCACGACTCCGGTGTCACGCTCGGCGTGACCTCGGGCGCGGCGCGGTCGTCGCTGCCCGACACCGTCGACTGGGTGTGCCTCGACGACGAGCAGGTCGTGGCCGAACTGTCCACCGCGTCAATGGATCACCCCTTCGCGGCGGCGCGCCTGGATGATGCCGCCTACCTGGTGTACACCTCGGGCTCGACGGGCAGACCGAAGGGGGTGGTCGTCACGCACGCGGGTCTGTCGGCCTTCGCGGCGGAGAAGCACCAGCACTACCGGATAGATCGACTGTCGAGGGTCCTCCAGGTCGCCGCGCCCGCATTCGACGCGGTGATGATGGAATCGCTGATGGCCTATGCGGCGGGCGCCACCCTTGTCGTCTCGCCCGCCGAAGTGTTCGCCGGCCCGGCCCTGACCGAATTGATTCGTACACAACAGGTTTCGCATGCCTTCCTGACACCCAGCGTGTTGGCGACCTTGCGGCCCGACGGCCTCGACGCGCTACAGATGCTGACGGTCGGCGGCGAAGCGCTCTCCGCCGAACTCGTCGCGGCCTGGGCGCCGGGCCGCCGTTTCCACAATGTGTACGGGCCGACCGAGGCGACGGTCGCGGTCAGTGTGAGCTCCGAGTTGGCGCCCGGCGATCCGATCACTATCGGCGCCCCGATCCGCGGGGTGCGCGCCGTCGTGCTCGACGCTCGGTTGCGACCGGTACCGATCGGCGTGGTCGGTGAGCTGTATCTGGCGGGCAAGGCACTGGCGCGCGGATACCTGAATCGGCCGGGGGCGAGTGCTGCCGCGTTCGTGGCCGATCCGTACGGGGAGCAGGGCACCCGGATGTATCGCACCGGCGACCTGGTGCGCTGGAGTGCCGAGCACACCATCGAATACGTGGGTCGCGCCGATTTCCAGGTCAAGATCCGTGGTCAGCGCGTGGAACTCGGCGAGATCGATGCGGCGCTGGTGGCCTGCCCGGATGTCGCTACCGCGGTCACCGTGAGCAGGCGTGGCCACGCCGGGCAACCGATGCTGGCCGCCTACCTGGTGGCCGACCAGGGTCGAACGATCGATACGACCGCAATCCGCGACCAGATCTCGGGCGCACTACCCGAACACATGGTGCCCGCCGTGCTCACGGTTCTCGACGAGATGCCGGTGTCGTCGACAGGAAAGGTGGACCGGCGCGCACTGCCCGAACCCGGCGCCGAGGCGTTCGATTCAACGGTGATCGCGGCGGCGACAGACCTGGAGGAGACCATCGCAAGGATCTTCGCCGAAGTGCTCGGGGTGGCCTCGGTGGGCGCCGACGAGTCGTTCTTCGCGCGCGGCGGCGACTCGATCATGTCGATCCAGCTGGCATCGCGGTTGCAGACAGCCGGGGTGGTCGTGACGGCGCGAGACATCTTCGAACATCGGACTGTTCGTGGACTGGCTGCCGTTGCCGAGGACGCGGGACGCGTGACCCTCGAAGAACTGCCCGGCGGTGGTATCGGGGAGGTAGCGCGGACGCCGATTGTTTCCTGGTATCTGGACCGCCCCGCCGGTGACCGGTTCGCGCAGTCGTTGCTGGTCGAGGTGCCCGGCGATCTGCGTGCGGCTGACGTGGTCGCCACTGTCGGCGCCGTGCTCGACCGGCACGACATGCTGCGCGCGCGGCTGAGTGCCGCGAACGCCGATTCGCCCCACCTCGAGGTATTGCCGCGCGGCGCGGTCGATGCCGAGCGGTTGGTATCGGTACGCACGTTCGGTCCCGAGAGTGTACCGGGGAGCGCGCGTTTCACGGCGCTCGTCGAGGATGCACTCGACGAAGCGTCAGCCCGGCTGAGCCCTGTCGATGCCGCGATGATGCAGGTCGTCTGTCTGGTGCCGGAGCCCGGCGTGGTATCGCGGGGACGCGCGCTGATCGTGATCCATCACCTGGTGGTCGACGGTGTCTCCTGGCGCATCCTGATCCCCGATTTCGTCTCCGCGTGGCAGCAGGTCGGCGAGGGACGAGCGGTCGAGCTGCCCGAAGTCGGCACCTCGATGCGCCGGTGGGCAGCGGCCGTGTCAGCGGCAGCCGACGGTCGTGCCGAGGAACTGGCACTGTGGCAGCGCATGGGGTCCCGTTCCGAACCGCTGCTCGGTCGGGTCGCACTCGACCCGGCTGTCGATGTGCACGCCACGGTCGAGCGGATGACGCTGACGCTCCCCGTCGACCTGACTACCGCGCTGATGGGTGCGGCGCCACGCGCCGCGCACGCCACCACCGACGACGTACTGCTCGCGGGTCTGATACTGGCACTGGGTCGTTGGCGCGCCGCACGCGGGGTCGAGCACCGCGGTGCCCGCATCCTGCTCGAAAACCATGGGCGCGAGGAACAGCTCGCCCCTGGTGCCGACCTCTCGCGCACCGTCGGCTGGTTCACCAGCGCATACCCGGTGGACCTCGACATCGACGGCACCGATCCGCGCGCCGTTGTGAAGGCGGTCAAGGAACAGTTGCGGGCCGTGCCGGACAAGGGCATCGGCTACGGCATGCTGCGGTACCTCAACGCGGAAACAGCCCCGCAGCTGGCGGCGCTGTCCGAACCGCAGATCAGTTTCAACAACCTGGGCCGGGCAGGCGTCGATATCGCGGCACTGTCCGGTCTCGCCTGGATTCCCGCCGACGACGATTTCGACCACCGGGCCGCCTTCGATTCTGATATGCCCGCTGCCGCCACACTGACCATCGACACCAGCATCATCGACACCCCGGACGGCCAGACCCTCTCCGCGCAGATCGGCTACGCGGCGAGACTTCTCGATGGTGACGATGTTCGCGAACTGCTCAACGAGTGGACTACGGCCCTGACAGAGATCGCGGAAGCCGCAGCACAAGAGCGAGATTGGGGCCTTTCGCCGTCGGACACCCCGCTCGTGGCGGTGACCCAACAGGACTTGGACACCTTCACTGAACGCTACGGGCCGATCGAAGCCGTCTGGTCGATGGCGCCACTGCAGGCGGGACTGCTGTTCCATGCCGAACTCGCCGCGGGCGAACTGGACGTGTACACCGCCCAATCCGAGCTGACGCTGACCGGCCCGCTCGACGGTCCCCGACTACGACAGGCCGCGGCAGACCTTCTGCAACGCCATCCGAACCTGCGGGCGGCATTCACCCGTACCGCTTATGGTGCTGTCGCGCAGGTCATTCCGGCGCATCCCATCCTGCACTGGCGCACCATCGAGGCCTCGGCAACGGCGCTGCCGGAGATCCTCGCTTCGGAACGTGAAATGGCTTTCGACCCCGCCGACCCGCCACTGGTGCGCTTCGTCCTCGCCGCCGTGGCGCCCACCGAGTTCCGGTTGATCCTGACCGCCCACCACCTACTGCTCGACGGCTGGTCACTGCCGCTGCTGCTGCGCGACCTGGTCGGGCTGTACGCGGCGGGCGACAACGCGGCCCTGCTGCCTCCCGCACCGTCCTATGGTGACTACCTCAGCTGGCTGGACCAGCGCGACACCGCCGCGGGCGTCCAGGTCTGGCGCGACACCATGGCGGAATTCACCGAACCGACCCTGATCGCCCGAACAGGCGGCGACGCCACCGTCGAAGTACCGACCGACCTGACAATCGACCTCGATGACGAAACCACCACGTTACTGACCGAACTCGCCCGTACCTGCGGTGCCACGATGTCGACGATCGTGCAGTTCGCGTGGGCGACAGTCCTGGCGAATCAACTCGGCCGCGACCGGATAGTGTTCGGCGAGACCGTCTCCGGCAGACCGGCCGAGGTGCCCGGCGTCGAGTCGATGATCGGCCTGTTCATCAATACGCTGCCGGTCCCCGTCCTCGTGCGTCGTGAACGAACCATAGTGGCTGCGCTGCAACAGTTGCAGGCGAACAAGAGTCGACTGCTCGACCACCACCACATCGAACTGTCCGGCATCATGGCCGCCCTGAATGGCGGGCAACTGTTCGACACGCTGGTCGCCTACGAGTCCTACCCGGTCGACAGCAGCGGACTCGGCGAGGCCGATATCGGCGGGGTGCGGGTAACGGATGTGGTCGGCACCGATGCGGCGCACTACCCGATCACCGTGCAGGCGCACCACACCGACACCCTGCATATCCGCGTGCGCTACCAGGCCGCCCGCGTCGACAGCACGACCGCAACGGGGCTCGCCGATCGCATCGAGCTCGTCCTACGCGCCATCGCCACCGACCCGGATGGGAGTGTCGGCGACATCGACCTGCTGTCGGCGGCGGAGCGCGCGGCGCTGGTCCCGGCCAGGGGTGCGGCGCGGGTGACGCCCGAGGCATTGACGGACCTGTTGCGGCAGGGCGTGACCCAACGGCCCGACGGTGTCGCGGTGATGTGCGGGTCCGAAACGGTGAGCTTCGCGGAAATTGATACTCGGGCACATCGGTTGGCGCACAGGCTGGTCGAGTTCGGCGTCGAAACGGGAGACACCGTCGCCGTGGTCATGCCGCGCTCGATCCCGTTGGTCACCACGATCTGGGCCCTTGCCGAAGTCGGCGCCGCCTGCGCGCTGCTCGACCCGCGCAACCCGGACGAACGGCTCGCGGTCATGCTTTCCGACTGCGACGCCCGCATCGTGCTGACCGTCGCGGACGTGAGCAGTGGTGTCCCGCAGGGGGAGTGGGCCCGGCTGGTCGTGGACGATCCGGCGGTGGCGCGGCAGATCGCGAGCCGGCCCGCGCGCGCTGTGCGACGGACGGTCCGTGACACCGACCTGGCCTACGTCATCTACACCTCCGGGACGACCGGCACCCCGAAAGGCGTCGCTGTCACTCAAGCCGGACTGGCGAACTTCGCTGCCGAGCAACAGGATCGGTATCAAGTCGGTCCCGAATCCCGGGTGCTGCAGTGTGCCGCACCAGGATTCGATGCCGTCATGCTCGAGGTCTTGATGGCACATCCGCACGGCGCGGCACTCGTCATCTCGCCGCCCGACACCTACGCGGGCGCGGAACTCGCCGGGGTCATCCACGACAACGCGGTTACCCACGCCTTCCTCACGCCGACCGTGCTCGCGACCATGGCACCCGACGGCTTGGACAGCCTCGCGGTGCTCGTAGCCGGTGGTGAGGCGGTACCCGCCGAACTCGCCGCCATCTGGGCGCCGGGACGCCGGTTGTTCAACGGTTACGGACCCACCGAGACGACGATCATGGTCGCCATCAGCAACCCCCATTCGTCCCCCGAACCCATCACCCTGGGTGGCCCGATTCGCGGAACCTCCGCGGTGGTGCTGGATTCACACTTGCGGCCCGTGCCGATCGGTGTGGCAGGCGAACTGTATATCGCCGGCATCCAGTTGGCGCGCGGGTATCTGGGCCGACCTGCGGCTACCGCCGCGACGTTCATCGCCAACCCCTACGATCCGGGCACCCGGATGTACCGCACGGGCGACCGGGTCCGCTGGACTGCCGACCACACACTCGACTACGTTGGCCGCGCCGACCACCAGGTCAAGATTCGTGGGCAACGGATCGAACTCGGCGAGATCGAGTCCGTCCTCGCCGCACACCCCGCGGTCACCCATGCGGTAGCGGTGCTGCGCACCGACGACAACGGCACAGATCGACTCGTCGGCTACCTGGTCGGCGACGCCGTCGACCCCGAGCAGGTGCGAGCATCGGCACGCCGCCGACTACCCGCCCACATGGTTCCCGACATCTGTGTTGTGCTGGAACACCTTCCGCTCACCACTACCGGCAAACTCGACCGCGGCGCACTACCGATGCCTGCCTTCGTTGCCGCCGGACACGTAGCACCGAGCAACCCGACCGAACAATTCGTCGCCGACATCTGCGCCGAAGTACTCGACCTGCCCCGAGTCGGCATGCACGACAACTTCTTCGACCTCGGGGGCAATTCCCTGACCGCGACCAGGCTGACCGCACGACTGAGCTCCACACTCGGAATTCGGGTAGCGGTGCGCGACCTGTTCGAGTTCCCGACACTGGCCGACCTCGCCGTACGGCTCACCGGCGGCGACCATATCGAACGCCCGGCACTGACCCGGCGACCGGACAGCGGCCCGGTCCCGCTCTCGCCCGCCCAGCAGCGGATGTGGTTCCTCAATCAGCTCGACGCCTCGGTCGGCGCCTACAACGTGCCACTGGTGGTCCGGTTGACCGGAGAGCTCGATATCTGCGCGCTGCGCAGCGCCTGCGCGATGGTGATCGGCAGGCACGAATCGTTGCGCACCAAGTTCCCTGTGGTCGACGGTATTCCGCAGCAAGTCATCGTCGACGCCGACGAAGTGATGCCGGACCTGATCCCGGTGAAGATCGAGGAATCGGTGCTGCCGCAGGCCGCCGCGGCGATGCTGTCGGCGAGCTTCCAGGTCACCGAGGCGCCGCCGGTGCGGGCCGAACTGTTGGAGCTCGGCCCCGACGATCACGTGTTGGTGATCGCCGTGCACCACATCTGCGCGGACGGCCTGTCGATGATCCCCCTTGCCCGCGACGTCGCGGCCGCCTATCACGCCGTGACCACCACGAGCGCGCCCGCGTGGCCACCGCTCACCGTCCAATACCCCGATTACGCACTGTGGCAACGTGATCTGCTCGGTGATGAGCGCGATCCCGAGTCGCTGCTGTCCCGTCAGCTGGACTTCTGGCGTGACACCCTCGCCGGGCTGCCGGAACTCCTCGAACTGCCGACCGACATGCCGCGCCCGCCGGTCGCGTCGATGCGCGGCCGGATCATCGACTTCACCATCGAGGCACCGTTGCAGGAGCGGATCGCCGTGGTCGCGCGGGCAGCGGGCGCGACGCCGTTCATGGTGGCGCACGCCGCGCTGACCGTGTTGCTCGCGCGGCTGGCCAACACCCGCGATGTCGCGGTCGGCACACCGGTTTCCGGGCGCGGGGAACGCGAACTCGACGATCTGATCGGCATGTTCGTCAACACCGTCGTCCTGCGCACGGCAGTATGCGCTGATCAGCCGTTCGACGCGCTCCTTGCCGACGTCCGCGCAGCCGATCTGGCGGCCCTCGCGCACCCGGAGGTCTCGTTCGAACAGGTAGTCGAGGCGCTCAACCCGCCGCGGTCGACCGCCCACCTGCCGCTGTATCAGGTGACGATCGACTACCAGAACCTGGATCAGGCAGTTCTGCAACTGCCGGGAATCACGGTTGAACCGATCGAGAACTATTTCGAGCAGGCGCAGTCGGACCTCAACGTGAAGCTGGTCGAGCGGTTCGACGCCGACGGCAGGGCACTGGGAACCCTGGGCCGATTGACCTACGCCACAGACCTTTTCGTCGAAGAGTCGATGGAACAGTTCGCGCATTGGTACCTCCGGATACTGGAGGCGGTCACCGCTGATCCGCAGGCCGTCATCGGCGACATCGAGTTCATGGAGCTGCGGCAGCGCCACGAAGTGCTCGATGCGGCAGGTGAGGTGGGGGCACACGTTCCCGACGAGACGATCGGTGGATTGTTCGCGCGACGGGCGGCTGCCGCCCCGGACGCGATCGCGGTGACCGATGGAACGACCGTCCTGACCTATGGGGAGCTGGAGCTGCGGGCCAAGACTGTTGCCGCCCAACTGATCGCGTCCGGCGCCGGGCCGGAAAATCTGGTGGCCGTCGCATTGCCGCGATCGGCCGAACTGGTTGTCGGGCTGTTGGCGGTTGTCATGTCGGGTGCGGGGTATCTGCCCCTGGATGTGGCCTATCCGGCCGAACGGCTCCGCTTCGTGCTCGACGACGCCCGGCCTGTGGCGATGCTGACCACGTCGGCGATGGCGTCGCAGGTCCCCGAATTCGCCGGGCCGGTCATTCAGTTGGACGACGAAGCCGTTGTCACGAGCAGGCACAGCGGCGCTGCGCTTCCGGACAACGTCGCCTACATGATCTACACCTCGGGATCCACCGGACGGCCGAAGGGTGTGGCCGTCACCCACCGCGACGTCGTCACCCTGCTCACGAACACCGCGAAGAAATTCGAGGTCGGTCCGGACGATGTGTGGACGCTGTTCCATTCCTCCGCCTTCGATTTCGCGGTCTGGGAGATGTGGGGCGCACTGCTCTCGGGTGGTCGCCTGGTGGTCGTCGACTACGACACGACCCGCACACCTGACGCC
Source organism: Nocardia sp. NPDC058633 (assembly GCF_042717045.1). Classification (NCBI taxonomy): domain Bacteria; kingdom Bacillati; phylum Actinomycetota; class Actinomycetes; order Mycobacteriales; family Nocardiaceae; genus Nocardia; species Nocardia sp. NPDC058633. The sequence continues at coordinate 2,967 of NZ_JBHXRA010000008.1, read as the reverse complement.
TTCGTCGACCTCGTGGCGAGCGAGCAGGTAACCGTTCTCAGCCAGACTCCGTCCGCGTTCTACGGATTCGTCGACGCGGAGCGCCGCTACCGTGCGGAAGGTGGCGACGATCTCGCGTTGCGCTACATCGTGTTCGGCGGCGAAGCGCTCGACCCGGCACGGTTGACCGGCTGGTTCTCCGCCCACCCTGCGGGCTCACCGCGACTGGTGAACATGTACGGCATCACCGAGACGACTGTCCACGTCAGCTACGCCGATATCGATGAGACGGGCAACGGCGGGATCGGTTGCGCCCTACCCGGGATGGCGGTCTACGTGCTCGACGAGCGGCTGCGGCCGGTCCCGGTCGGCGTCGCCGGTGACCTCTATGTCGGCGGCGGCCAGGTCTCGCGCGGCTATCACGGTGCGGGCGCGCTCACCGCGGGCCGATTCGTCGCCGATCCGTTCGGCACGCCAGGCAGCCGGCTGTACCGGACCGGTGACGTCGGCCGGTGGCGCCGCAACGGGCACGGACTGGAACTGGACTACCTCGGTCGCGCCGACACACAGATCCAATTACGTGGTTTCCGTATCGAATTGGGTGAAGTGGAGTCAGCACTGCTCGGCCATCCCGGCGTCGCACAGGCAGCCGCCGCGGTGCACCGGCACACCAAGGATGTCGACCAGTTGATCGGTTACGTCGTCCCCGTCGGCGGTCAGCTGCTCGATCCGGCTCGAGTCCGCGACACCACCGCCGACCTGCTCACCAGTTATATGGTGCCATCGGCCATCGTGGTGCTCGCCACGCTGCCTATGACGGTCAATGGCAAGCTCGATCGAAATGCCCTGCCCGCACCGGACTTCGAACGCACCGAGGACGAATACGACGCGCCGCGAACACCTTCCGAGATCGCGATAGTCGAGGTCTTCGCCCAAACACTGAACGTGGCCAGGGTCGGAGCCTGCGACGGATTCTTCGACCTGGGCGGCAACTCACTGCTGGCGACCATGGCGGTGGCAGAACTCCACGGCCGTGGCGTGCAGCTCGAATTGCCGTGGATGTTCGACGATGCGACACCGCGGGCCCTGGCCCGCAGGGTCGACGAGACCGAGGCCGGATCGGGCATGCAGGTGCTGCTGCCCTTGCGGCCCGTCGGCGCTGCCGCGCCGCTGTTCGCGATCCACCCCGCGGGCGGGCTGGCCTGGTTCTACGGCGGACTCGTCGGCCACCTGCGCGGCGACCGGCCGGTTTTCGGTCTGCAGGATCCACACGTCGTCACCGACGAGCCCGGTGCCGCTTCGATCGACGAGCTGGCGCACCGCTACGTCGACGAGATCCGCCGGGTACAGGCAAACGGGCCCTATCACCTGCTCGGTTGGTCGCTGGGCGGCGAGATCGCCCACGCGGTAGCGACACTGCTGCAGGAGCAGGGTGAACGGGTCGCTCTGCTGGCGATGATGGACAGCGCGGCCGGTGAGCCCCCGACCGCCCCCGCGGCCGAATCCGCGCCGGGCGAGCTGATGGCGGACCTGCTCGGCGGCTGGCGGGAACTGTTCGATCTGGGCGACGCCGTCACCGCTAGCACCCCGGAGCAGGCCTGGCAGGTCGTCCGCGATCAGATCACCGGCACCGGTCTGTTCAGCGCCGATCAGATCGACCGAGTGATGGAGAGCTTCTCCACCGCGGGAAAACTTGCCGACGACTACCAGCCGCGCACCTTCGATGGTGACCTGGTCTTCTTCACCGCGGGCCGGGACCGCGACGACATCGAAGCCATCGCGCGGACGTGGCGACCGCACGTCACCGGCCGCATCCACAACACTGTTCTCGACGCACGCCACCTCGAATTGACCCATCCGTCCGCGCTGGCCGTGATCGGCCCGATCCTCGAAGGATTCATGACCTCATGACCACACAGCAGCAACTGCGCCTCGACGACGGGCGCACCGTGGCCTGCACCAGCCCGGCCGAAGCACGCATGCTCTGGAACGAGATGATCGCCGACGGGTACTACCGCCGAGCCGCGGCTACCCTGCGCCCCGGCGACCTCGCCGTCGACATCGGCGCCAATATCGGTCTCAGCGCGATGATGTTCGCCGAGACGCACCCCGGTGTGCGGGTGATAGCCGCCGAACCGGCCCCCGCCACCTACGACTGCCTGCACCGCAATATGGCGGCCCACGTACCCGGCGGTGTCGCTCTCGAAGTCGCGGTCGGCGCCGCACCCGGCGTGCTGCCGTTCACCTGGTACCCCCGGGCCACCGCGAATTCGAGCCTGTACGCCGATCGTGATGCCGACGACGACGCGACGAAGACCTTTCTGCGCAACAGCGGCCTGCCCGACGACGCGATCACCCTCATCACCCGCGGCTTGCACGACGGCGAGCAGATCGATGTCGAGGTCACGACCGTGTCGGCGATCCTGGCACAGCATGATCCGTCCGCCGAGATCGGCGTGCTGAAGATCGACGTCGAACGTGCCGAATTCGATGTGCTGCTCGGCATCAACGAATCCGACTGGTCCCGCATCCGATCCGTCGTAGCGGAGGTGCACGACCGCGACGGTCGTCTCGCCGAGTTCTGCGAGGTGCTCGACGTCCACGGCCTCACCCCCCGAACCCGTCAAGACCCATCACTGTCCGGCACAGAACTGCACGAGGTGTACGCCGTGCGGGCATGAACCATTGGACATCCCGGTGCGCGGTATTTTCAGACCGACGGTGTTCGCTGGGTTCGGGTGTACCGGCTCAAGCCGTGGTGAGCGCCCTGACCACCGCGGTGCCGAAGCCGAGGTCGTTGCTGGTCGGCATGCTGGTGTAGGTGCCACCCGTTCGATCGGCGAGGGTCTGCAGCGTTTGGGTGCCCTTGCCGCCGATCACGACGACATCGATTCGGATGGGCTTGCCCGGCTCGGTCGCCGCGGTGATCTCGTCGACCAGTGCGGTGCCGGTCAGCGTCGAATCGTCGTCGGGGCCGTCGGTGATCAG
>NZ_JBHXRA010000007.1:191851-322818 GCF_042717045.1 Nocardia sp. NPDC058633 | reverse complement strand
GTTGGGGGCTGGCGGCGCTCCCCCAACAAACCCCCGCCTACCCAGTCTAAAATCCCCCGGCGCGGGGGTTTTGTGTGCGCTCAGCGCGGTCCTACAGCGAGTGCACCAACTCGACCAGCGCGGTCAACACGCCAGGATCGGTATCGGGCAGCACCCCGTGCCCCAGATTGAAGATGTGCCCGGACGCGCCGAGGGTGATCGCCTCGTCCGCTTCGCGCACGATCCGGCGCGTCTCGGCCTCGACCGCGTCGAAGCCGGCGAACAGGATCGCGGGATCGAGGTTGCCCTGCAACCCTTTTCCGGCGCCGACTCGACGCACCGCATCGGTGAGCGGTACTCGCCAGTCCACCCCGACCACGTCCGCACCGGCCTCGCCCATGGCACCGAGCAGTTCGCCCGTGCCGACGCCGAAGTGAATGCGCGGCACCCCCGCCGAGGCGACTTCGGCGAACACCCGCTCCGAATGCGGCAGCACGTACTCGCGGTAGTCGGCCAGCGACAGCGCGCCCGCCCACGAGTCGAACAGCTGCACCGCGTCGACGCCGGCCGACAACTGGGCCTGCAGGAAGGCGATCGTGATGTCGGTGAGCGCGCCGAGCAGCGCGTGCCAGGTCTTCGGGTCGGCGTGCATCATCGCCTTGGTGCGCTCGTGCTGCTTGCTCGGCCCGCCTTCCACCAGGTAGGAGGCGAGGGTGAACGGGGCGCCCGCGAAGCCGATGAGCGGGGTGTCGCCGAGCGCGGCGGTGAGCAGCCGTACGCCTTCGGTGACCGCGCCGACCTCTTCGGCCCGCAGTCGCGGCAGGGCGCGTACGTCAGCTTCGGTGCGCACCGGCGAGGCGATGACGGGGCCGACGCCGGGCACGATGTCGAGGTCGATGCCCGCGGCCTTGAGCGGAACGACGATGTCGGAGAACAGGATCGCCGCGTCGACATCGTGGCGGCGGATCGGCTGCATGGTGATCTCACACACCAGCTCCGGGTCGAAGCACGACTCGAGCATGCCGATGCCCTTGCGCAGTTCGCGGTACTCCGGCAGCGACCGGCCGGCCTGACGCATGAACCACACCGGGCGCCTGGTCGGCGTCGCGCCGGTGGCGGCGGCCAGGAAAGGGGCATCGGTCAACCGGCGGCGGGTGTAAGTGCTCATCGTCGTTCATCCTAAGCGTCGAGCCCGGGCGATCCTCACGCCCATCCGAGTGTGGGACCGACAACACATCCGGCCAGCTGATGGCCTCGCGAGTCAGGCCGACTCCACCCCCACACAGCGGTAAGCAGTCCCGGCCACGACGAACTCGTTCCGATCCACCGCACTCGGGCAGGTTCGCCGCCGTCCCGGCTCCGCCGAATGGCCCTTCGTCGCATATCGCGCATCACACCCGCACCGAGAATGCACCCTGCGCAACACGACCCGCACGCAACGCGCACGGCGGCGCGCCTCCGACGGCGCCGGGCACCCACCGTCTACCGTTCCTCCTCGTGACACCGCTCGACATCCGCGACGGCGCCGCACCGACCGGGGGAACGCCCCGCGAGCCTGCTTCTTTTCGGGCGGCGGTCGATGCGATGGGCACCGCAACAGTGCACCCACGAATCGAGCTGGCGCCTATCCGTCCCCCGCAACGGTTGGCGCCGTTCTCCTATGCGCTCGGAGCGGAGGTCATCCACCCCGACAGTCCGGTGGTGCCCCTCGACTCCGAGGGCGACGCGTTCGGCAGGCTGATCCTGCTACACGACCCCGACGGCGACGAGGCATGGAACGGCGTGTTCCGGCTCGTCGCCTACATCCAGGCCGACATCGACGCCGCTCTCGCCGCCGACCCGCTCTTACCCGAGGTCGCGTGGAGCTGGCTGGTCGACTCCCTGGAATCGCGCGGGGAACCGTTCACCGCCCTTGGCGGCACGGTCACCGCGACCAGCTCGGTCCGCTACGGCGACATCGCCGGCCCGCCCCGCGCCCACCAGCTGGAATTGCGCGCCTCGTGGACGGCGACGACCACCGAGATGCGACGACATGTGGAAGCGTTCTGCGAAGTCCTGGCCTTTGCCGCCGGGTTGCCGCCCGCCGGGGTCACCCATTTACGACCGGAGTCCTATACCCGCACCGATCACCCTTGATCGCCACGTAGAGTTCACGTTTATGTCGGTCGCCGAGGAACCCACCGCAGCAGAGCCCCTGCTCGTCCCTGCCGAGGGCGTTCCACCTGTGTTGGCGACCGCCGACGAGGTCGCCGCGGCCGCCAAATCCATCGCCGCGGGCACCGGTCCCCTGGCTGTCGACGCCGAACGCGCGTCCGGCTTCCGCTATTCGGCCCGCGCGTATCTGATCCAGTTGCGCCGCGAGGGCGCGGGCTCGTTCCTCATCGACCCCATCCCCGTCACCGACGGCCTGACTCCCTTGGCCGAGGCGATCAACGACCTCGAATGGGTCCTGCACTCCGCCGATCAGGACCTGCCCGGTCTCGCCGAGTTGGGCCTGCGTCCCGCCCGCCTGTTCGACACCGAACTCGGCGGTCGCATCGCCGGCTACGAACGCGTCGGCCTGGCCGCGATGGTCGAGAACCTCCTCGGTCGAACGTTGCGCAAGGGCCACGGTGCCGCCGACTGGTCGAGCCGGCCGCTGCCCGACGAATGGCTCAACTACGCCGCCCTGGACGTGGAACTACTACTCGAACTGCGCGACACCGTCGCCGCCGACCTCACCGCACAGGGCAAATTCGACTGGGCCGCAGAGGAATTCGAGCACGTCCGCACCATGGACCCGCCCTCGCCGAAGGCCGACCGTTGGCGGCGCACCTCCGGCATCCACACCCTGCGCCGCACCCGCCAACTGGCGATCGTGCGCGAACTGTGGACCACCCGCGACGAACTCGCCCGCGCCCGTGACGTAGCCCCGTCCCGGATCCTGCCCGACTCGGCCATCACCGCCGCGGCCACCGGTGAACCTCGCACCATCGCCCAACTGCGCACCCTGCCCGTCTTCGGCGGCCCCCGCCAACGCCGCTACTCCCGCGACTGGCTCGCGGCCATCGAACGCGGCCGCACCCTGCCCGACAAACAACTACCCCCGCTGACCCTGCCCTTCGACGGCCCGCCCCCCGTCAACCGCTGGGAACGGCGCGACCCTGTCGCCGCCGCACGCCTCACGACCGCCCGCACCGCGATGGGCGAACTCTCCACCGAACACTCCGTCCCGGTCGAGAACCTGCTCTCCCCCGATCTGGTCCGCCGGCTCTGCTGGGACGGACTGCCCGACTACAAGAATGTCGGCACTTTCGAAGAGTTGTCCGCCGCGATCGAGGCTTTCCTCCTCGCCGGTGGCGCACGCGACTGGCAACGCGCTCTTGCGGTCCCCGCGCTGACCAAGGCGTTGACGCCCGCAGCCGACTAGCTCGAGCGACTGGACGCCGGGTCTGCGATTGCGGAGACACCCGGCGAAAAATGCACCGTCACGCACCCTGTTGCGCCTTGCTCACGGCCCGACCGCCCGAGTCCGACCATAGTTCGGATGGGCCCCCACGAAGGACTGGCTTGCGCCCTTCCGAAGATCGGTCCGATGCGGGGAGCTCGGCGCTACCAGCTCCAGAGGTGCCCTGATCTGCGCGAGTTCCGCTGCGACAGAGCATGTTGCGGCCCGACCGGCTTCTGGCGTGTGTCAGCGGTGGTTGAATCGATCCAGCGGTGTCGTAGGCTGTGCGGAACGACGGGGTGGCCGGGTGCGGGGAGCATTCGGGGCGGCCGTGGGGTTGGTGCGGGCTCGTCAAGCTGGTGTGGCTCGGTGATCGGGGAAGACGGAGGATGCTCGTGCGGCAACGGTCTGTGGTGGTGGGTGCGGTGTTGTGCGGGGTGCTTGCGATGGCGGGGTGTTCCAGCACCGAACGTGGGAATGCGCAGCCGAGTGCGACTACCGATCAGGCAGCGGCTACTGCGGCCCTGTGGGATCCATGCACCCAGATTCCGGATTCGACATTGACGAACTTGGGTCTGGATGTGGCGTCGAAGCGGTCCGGAATCCTCGGGGCAGAAGAGCCCGGATGGAAGATCTGCGGGTGGGAAGACGCCGAGTTCCCCCCGAACTACGGTGTCGGTGCGTACTCGACGATCCACTCCATCGAGGAGATCCGAGCGAAGCCCACCAATATCGCGTTTGCGGACGTCGTAGTCGCAGGTCGTAGCGGCGTGCAGTATCGCCAAACCCACAACGATGCGAATGAGGAATGCTCCCTCGCATTTCCGACCGCGAGCGGGTTTGCGCAAATCGACTTGCTCAACATCAGTACGAAGTCGAAGTCGATGCCGCCCTGTGAGCGCCTGCAACCTATCGCTGAAGCAATCGTTCCTCTGTTTCCCAAGTAAAGCGTCTGAAAGATTAGGGGGCGCGGTGGCTCCAACAGATGAGAAGTCCCGCTGGCAATACTTGAACGAGGAGGCGAAGGCCGGTCGCCTCTACTTGGATCCGTCGGTGGCCACAAGCTGTCGGGATGCAAGCAATAACCAAATTGCGCTCTTCATCCAACTCAAGAACGATCTGCAACGCCTGTCGGCTGTGACCGGCCTCGGACGGTTCACCGCCGCCGACGAGCTCGCGAAGATGCTCGGTATGAAAGCTATTGGCGGAGAACGAGATTTCAATACAGCTTTCGAGGAACACATCGCAGTGCTCGAGCTCATTCGCGACACCATCGAGATCTCGGTGAAGAAGTACGAAGACCAGCAAGTAGCCCAGGTGCAAGCAACGAACGCGCTGGGCGACAACCTCACCGATGGTGGTGCGTAGTGTCGTTCCTAGATGCCGTGACCAGGGGCACCATCAATGCCATACCAGGAGGCAACGCCTACCTCACGTTGAAGGACTACGCCGACGGCAGTAAGCCGACCCGGTCTTCGGACGAGAGCCCCGAAGCATCCGTGGCGCGGAATCGGTTGGCGGAGTTGACGAACACGTTCGACGGCGGATACCAGAATCCGCAGGTTGTCTCCTATGACGAACCGAGCCAGATGTCGGACCTGTACGAGCGGGTCTCCGCGATGTCCATGGCCGACGTGAACACTTTGCACACCCGGTGGGAAACCCTGCGCAACAAGCTCGACGAGGGTTTCAAGACCTACGATGCCGAGATCGGCAAAGCGATCGCCGAGAAGTGGACCGGCAACGCGGGAGCCAGCGCCGGTGCGGGAATCGCAGAGTATGTCGAGAAGTCGAGCAGCCTGCTGGCGTCGGCGCAGATGATGGCCGAGAAGGTGAAGCTGGTCGAGTCGGCCATGCAGATCACCAAGGATCGGGTCAAGCCGCACGAAGGGTCCACGATCAGCGGGATCGCGAGCTATATCCCCGGACCCACCTGGAAAATGGACAGCCACAACTCCGACACGGCGAAAGCCGAAGGGGCGGAGGTGGTCAAGGGCGTGTACTACAAGGCGATCGGTGAGGCCGACAGCAACGTCCCGCTGGTGCCCCAGCCGTACAACCCCCTCGACACGGGTTCGAAGCCGGGCGATGACAACGGCAACCAGGGCGACACCACGGGCACGAAGCCGACCACACAGCAGCCCTCCACCGAACAACCCACTACCGAACAGCCGACCACCGAACAACCCACCACCGAACAACCCACCACCGAGCAGCCGACGACGGAGAACCCGTCCGACGACGAGGCCGGTGACGACACCACACCGTCGAGCACGGAGCCGGCCGCGACGACACCGCAGTCCACCGTGCCGGCGGGCACCACTCCCGGGTCGACGACACCGTTGGGGACCGGTGGCTCTCCGGGCGGCGGTTCGCCCGGTGCGAGCACACCCGGATCCGGTGTTCCGGGAGCGGCCGTTCCGGGCACGCCGGGCGGCGCTGCCGCCGGGAAAACGGGCGCGGGCGTGAGCAGCGCCGGTTCGGGTGCGGCGGGTCGAGGGATGTCGGGCATGGGCGGGATGGGTGCCGGTGGCGGTCGCGGGAAGGGCGAGGACGAGAAGGAATCCGGGACGAAGGACTATCTGATCACTCAGGAGAACGGTGACGAACTCACAGGGCTCGGCGCGGATCAGCGAGTCAAGACGGTGCCGCCGGTGATCGGCGAATGAGCCTGGGACAGTGGCAGTTCAGCGCGCTCGGGTTCACGGTGCTGTGGCGGGCCGCGGATCGGGACGTGTTGCCCTATCCCCTGCAGACGCAGTCGGATGCGGTGACCGTCGACGACTACGACCGGCTGTGGCAGGACGAGGCGCAGCGCATTCTGCCGATGTTCGACCACGCTCTGGAGGCGGCGTTGCAGATTCTGCTCGAGCCGGAAGCGCGGTTCGAGCTGGCCGGGTACGGCGACGGCGAGAAATTGCGGTCGTTCGCGTCGGTGCGGGGGCAGCAGGCGGTGCTGGTGGAACAGCAGCGGGTGCCGCTCGACCGCGACGGTGGTGACATCCGGATGAGCATGCTCGAGATCGAGCAACTGCCCGACAAGCTGCTTGCCCGGCTGCCGAAAACGGGGGCGGCAGGCGGGGCAGTGTTCACGATGAACAGCAACGATCTCGACGAGGAGCCGCCCTACGATCCGTGGGCAGCCGACCGGCGCACTCCGCAGCAGAAGGCGGACGATTTCTTCGGACGGACCCGGTCGACGCTGGTGTACGTGGCGGGCTACCCCGGGGCGGCGGCGGACAACCGACCGCAACCAGGTCAGGGCTTCCACGTGATGGATTTCCCGGACGGGCGCTATCTGGTCACCGAGCGGGGCTCGATGATCGAGGCGCGACCAGGGGATGCCGGCGACACGCGAGGGGCGTTGGTGCGGTTGATGAAATCGGCGATCGCGATCTATCGCGAGAACAACGAGCCCGCGTACCGATAGGACGGCGAATAATCGGTCGACCCGACGTGCGCCCGACGCTAGCGTCGATCCTCGTCAGCGCCTCCGCCGCCGAAAGGTCACACCGTGCTCGAAGCAGAAGCGATCGCCGCCAACCGTGCGAACTGGGATGACCGGGCCGACGTGCACGCGCGTTCGCAGATGTACGACGTCGATGCCTTTCTCGCCGATCCGGACGACATCTCCTCGGTGGTGCGCAACGATCTCGCGGTGCTCGCGCCGCACCTTCCGGAATCAGGGATCCGGGGGCTGTCGCTGTTGCATCTGCAGTGTCATATCGGGACCGACACGGTGTCATGGGCGCGGTTGGGGGCGATCGAGGTGCACGGCCTCGACCTGTCGCCGAACTCGCTGCGGCACGCGGCGCGGATCGCCGAGGCCGACGGCCGCGACGTCACCTGGGTCGAGGGAGACGCACGGTTCGCCTCGACGCTGGTCGACCGCCGCTTCGACACCGTCGTGACCAGTGCGGGGACCATCGTCTGGTTGCCGGAACTCACCGCGTGGGCGCGGTCGATTCATGATCTGCTCGAACCGGGCGGGGTGTTCGTGATCCGCGACGACCATCCGATTCTGGGCGCGATGGGGTTTCGACCGTGGGAGATCGACGACGATTATCTCGGCGGTGGCGGCACCCGGACCTACTCGGACGCGGGGACCTACACCGAGGAATCGGACGGACAGATCGCCCACACCGCCAATCACGAGTGGCGCCACGATCTGGGAGAGATCGTCGCAGCGCTGCTGGGTGCCGGGCTCGTCGTCGAAGCGTTGACGGAGCTGCCGTATATGGATTGGCCCGCGTTCGCCGAGCTCGTGCCCTGCGAGCAGGGGTGGATGTTGCCGGACGGCGCACCGCGCATTCCGTTGAACTTCGCGGTGGTCGCACGGCGGCCTCGCATCTGAGCGAACTCGCGCCGAGAACGTCTCAGGAGTCCTCGCCGAGGGCGTGCAGGATCTTGCGGGTTTTGTCGTCGCGGGCCGTGACGCCCTGCTCGTACTTCTGTTCACCGGTGCCGTAGGCGGCGTCGACTTCCTGGACGACCATGCCCATCTTCGAGGAGTCCGGGGCACCGATGTCGAAGGTCATCTGTGAGCCGACGTTTTCCATCAGGTGCCGGATGCCCGCGGGGCCGCCGCCGAGGTTCATGCCCTCGAACGGGCCGACGGTGGCCCACCGCAGGCCGAGCGAGGCTTTGACCAGGTCGTCGAGGTCTTCCGCGGCGATGATGCCCTGTTGCACCAGGTAGATCGCTTGGTCGTTGAAGACTTTCTGCAGGCGGTTGCCGACGAACCCGGGGATCTCACGCTTCAACCGGATCGGGGTCTTACCCAGGTCGCGGTAGACCTCCATCGCCCGGTCCATCGCCGCGTCGCAGGTCTGCTCGCCGGGGACGACCTCGACGAGGGGCATCAGGTCCGCCGGGTTGAACGGGTGGCCGATCAGGATGCGGTCCGCCGCGGGGCTGCCGTGGGCGATCGCGCTCGGCAGCAGCGAGGACGAGGAGGAGGCGAGCACAACATCGTCGCCGGTGGCCGCGGCCAGTTCGGCGAAGAGCCGGTGCTTGAACTCGAGCCGCTCCGGGCCCGCCTCCTGCACGTAGTCGGCACCCTCGGCCGCCGCACCCGCCTGGGCGTAGGCGGTCACCGACAGACCCGACAGGTCATCGTGCACGATCTGCTCGAGGTCGGGGCGCGGATCAGCCAGCGCGACAGCCCAACCGCCCCGGGCGAACAGCTTCGCCCAGCCGACACCGATCACACCGGCACCGACGATCGCCACCCTCGCCATGTGCTCTCCTACCGATCCGACATCCCTAGTAGACCGTTCGGCAGCGAGGGTACGCGGCGCCTGAGCGGGGTGGCATCCGACACGCGGCAGGTCCTATCCGGCCCTGATCAGCGCGATTGCAGCCAGCCGCCGATCCGCTGGGCGATGGCGTCGGGCGTGAGGCCGAGTTCTTCGAGGATCTCGTTGCGCGAGGCGTGGTCCAGGAACTGTTGGGGCACACCGAGATCGCGGGTGGGCACGTCCAGGCCCGCGTCGCGCAGGCGCGCGGAGACGGTGGAGCCGATGCCGCCGTGCAGGCCGCCGTCTTCGACGGTGACGACCAGGCGGTAGTTCTCGGCGAGCTTGACCAGGGTGTCGGAGACCGGGATAACCCAGCGCGGGTCGACGACGGTCACCGAAATGCCCTGGGGGGCCAGGAGTTCGGCGACCTTCATGGCGGTGTCGGCGAAGGGGCCGACGGCGACGATCAGCACATCGCCGTGCTGGGACTGCGCCGAACCCGCACCGGGGACGGCCAGTCGCAGCACATCCAAGCCGTCCAGACGTTCCACCGCCGTGATGTCTTCGGCGACACTGCCTTTCGGGAATCGCAGCACGGTCGGGCCGTCGGAGACAGCGAGCGCCTCGGCCAGTTCCTCCCGCAGGGTGGCGCCGTCGCGGGGGGCGGCGACACGGATACCGGGGATGATGCCGAGCAGCGAGAAGTCCCACATGCCGTTGTGGCTGGCGCCGTCGGGGCCGGTGACGCCCGCGCGGTCGAGCACCACCGTGACGGGCTGCTTCAACAGCGCCACATCCATCAGCAGCTGGTCGAAAGCGCGATTGAGGAAGGTGGCGTAGATGGCGATCACCGGGTGCAGGCCGCCCAGTGCCAGACCCGCGGCCGAGGCCATGCCGTGCTGCTCGGCGATGCCGACATCGAACATGCGCTCGGGGAATCGTTCACCGAACGCGGCCAGGCCGGTGGGGCCCGGCATGGCGGCGGTGATGGCGACGATGTCCTCACGGCGCGAGCCGTGTTCGATGAGCTCCTCGGAGAACACCGCGGTCCAGCCCTTGGCCTTCTTGCCCGCCAGCGGGCGGCCGGTGAGCGGGTCGATCGGGTCGCAGGCGTGCATCTGATCGGCGACGTGGTTCTCGGCGTGCTCGTAGCCGTTGCCCTTGCGGGTGACCACGTGCACGACGACCGGACCACCGAAGTCCTTGGCGCGCCGCATCGCCGCCTCGAGCGCGACGAGATCGTGGCCGTCGACCGGGCCCACGTACTTCATGCCCAGATCGGAGAACAGCTCCTGCGGGCTCACCGCGTCCTTGATCCCCGCCTTGAGCGCGTGGACCATCGAATACGCCGAATCCCCTACGGCAGGAATGCTTTTCAAAATGCGTTTCCCGGCGACGAGCGCGTGCTCGTAAGCGGGCTGAGTGCGCAGGGCGGTCAGCCGGTCGGCGAGTCCACCGATGGTGGGGGCATAGGAACGGCCGTTGTCGTTGACCACCACCACCACCGGGCGGTCGGGCGCGCCGGCGATGTTGTTGAGCGCCTCCCAGCACATACCGCCGGTGAGCGCGCCGTCACCGACGACCGCGACCACGGTGCGGTCCTGGTCGGTGAGCGCGAACGCCTTGGCCAGGCCGTCGGCGTAGGACAGCGCGGCCGAGGCGTGCGAGGACTCGACCCAGTCGTGTTCGCTCTCGGCGCGGCTCGGGTAGCCCGACAGGCCGTCGCGGCTGCGCAGCGAATCGAAGCGATCCTTGCGGCCGGTGAGGATCTTGTGCACGTAGGCCTGGTGGCCGGTGTCGAAGATCAGCGGGTCGGCCGGGGAATCGAAAATCCGGTGTAGAGCGATGGTCAGCTCGACCACCCCTAGATTGGGGCCGAGATGGCCTCCGGTGGCGGCGACCTTCTGCACCAGGAACTCGCGGATCTCGTCCGCCAGTTCCCGCAGTTGCGGCACGCTCAGCCGGCGCAGATCTTCGGGTGAATCCACCCGCGACAGCACTCCCACCTGAACTCGCTCCCTCCGGACTACATTGTGATCAGCCCAGTGTATTTGCCCGCGTGACGGGCACAGGCTCGCGGGCCCTTCCCAGCATGGGCCCGGCGAGGTCGTCGGTCGCGACGACGATACCGCCGCATGCCCGCTGAACAGCAAGCGCGAGCGGAAATCGGGTTCTACCAAGGCTTACCTCACCGCGTGACCGGCTGTGAGGACAATCTCCCGCGCGCCCCCGCCCGGCCCGGCGCCGACGCGACCTACAGTGACGCTGTGACCCGACCGCACGACGCGACGCGCACGATCGACCCGGGTGTGGTGGCGGGCATGCTCGACGAGGTGTACGCGGCCTGTCGCCACGACACCTCCGGCGCACCCGCCGACTACATCCCCGAGCTCGCCGCGGTCGCACCGGATTCGTTCGGGTTGTGCCTGGCCACCGCCGACGGTCTGATCTACGAGGTCGGCGACACCGACACCGTGTTCACCATCCAGTCGATCTCCAAGCCGTTCACCTACGCGCTCGCCCTGGTCGACCGCGGGCTCGACGGAGTGGCCGCGCACATCGACGTGGAGCCGTCGGGCGAGCCGTTCAACGAGATCAGCCTCGAACCGCAGACCCAGCGCCCGAGCAACCCGATGATCAACTCCGGGGCCATCACCGCGGCCTCGCTGATCAACGGCCGCGACGCCGCCGACAAGTTCGAGCGGGTCCGTCGCTGCTATTCCCGCTTCGCCGGGCGTGAACTGACGATGAACGAGGCGGTCTACGAATCCGAGGCTCGCACCGGGTACCGCAACCGGGCGATCGGGTACATGCTGCGCTCGGTCGGCATCATCGACGTCGACCCGGACGACGCGGTCGATCGGTACTTCCGGCAGTGCTCGATCGAGATCACCTGCGCCGACCTGGCCGCCATGGCGGCGACACTCGCCGACAACGGGATCAATCCGAAAACGCGGGAACGAGCGCTGTCGACCGCGCTGACCGAGCGAGTGCTCAGCGTGATGACCACCTGCGGCATGTACAACGCGGCCGGTGACTGGGTGACCACGGTCGGGCTGCCCGCCAAGAGCGGGGTCGGCGGCGGGATCATCGCGGTGCTGCCCGGTCAGCTCGGGATCTCGGTGTACTCACCGCGACTGGACGGGCAGGGCAACAGCGTGCGGGGGGTCGCCGCGTGCCGGGAGCTGTCGCGGCGGCTGGAGTTGCATTTCTGTCACGTGACCCGATCGGCGCGCACCGCGATCCGGGCCGACTACTCGGTGGCGCAACTGCCGTCGCGGTTGCGCCGCACCCCCGAGGACGCCGCGGTGCTGGCCTCGCACGGCGGTCGCGCGCGGGTCTACGAACTGCACGGCGACCTGTTGTTCGCCGGTGCCGAGCGGGCGGTTCGGGCGATCGAGGGCAATGTCGACGAGCTCGACGCGCTGGTGATCGACCTGCGCCGGGTCGGTGAGGTGAGCCAGGTGGCCCGCGGCATGGTCGAACAGTTGCAGGCCGAGCTCGTGCGCCGGGGCAGCCGGGTGGCGCTGGTCGATCCCGACGGCAAACTCGGGCACGAGGTGTCGAGCCTGGATCCCGACGATCCGCGCGGGCGAGTGTTCATCGACCGCGACACCGCGACCGAATGGTGCGAGGACATCGTGCTCGACCGGCATCGACCGCCGGGGACGAGCGCTTGCGCGTCGATCGACCTCGACGAGCATCCGCTGCTGGTGGGCCTCGACCCCGTCGACCGGGACCGGCTGTGCGCGGAGTTCGTCGGGCGCACGTTCGCCCGGGGCGAGGTGATCGCCGAGCGCGGTGAACCACGGTCCGGGCTGTATCTGATTCTCGACGGGCGGGTGCGGGCCACGTTTCCCGGCACCGACGGGCGGGTGCACCGGTTGGTGACGCTGTCGTCGGGGATGTCGTTCGGCGAGATCCCGATGTTGATCGGTGAGCGGTTCGTCAACGACATCGTGGCCGAGACCGGGGTCCGGGTGGCGGTGATGAGCCCGGTGGTGTTCGACGATCTCGCCGAGCAGCACCCGCAACTGAAACTCGCTCTGCTACAAAGACTCGCGGCCGGGGCATACGCGCAGATGGAAGCCGCGGTCCGCACAGTATCGGCGAACTCCGAGAACTACTGACCATCTCCGAACGCAGCGGTACGAACGGTATCGGGCGACCTTCGACAACTACCGACCCGTGCGACGGAACTCGGGCCGCGCGCGAGACGTTGAGCAGCACAGCAGCCTTCGACCGACAGGAGTACCGCGGTGAGCAAGAAATCCTGGCAGGCGAGCACGACGACCTTCGGACGTGGGGTGGTGCGCGCGGTCCCCGATCTGATCCGGGTGACGTTGTCGGTCGAATCGCGGGCCGACACCGTGGCCGCCGCCTACGGGCGTGCCGGTGACCGGGTGAGCGCGGTCGTCGCGGCGCTGCGGACCGCCGGGGTGAGCGATGCGGATATGGCGACCAGCGGTTTGAGTGTGCGCACCGAAACCGTCTACACCGACAACGGCCGCACCGAGATCGTCGGGTATCTGGCCTCCACCGGCCTGAGTGTGTCGCTGCGCGAGGGCACCGGCACCGAGCCCGCCGAAACGGTCGCCGCCGCGGTGAACGCCGGCGGCGACGACGTACGCCTCGGCGGCCTCACCCGCGCCGTCGCGGACCCGGCACCGCTGCTCGAACAGGCCCGCGACGCGGCCTTCGACGACGCGAAAGCGAAGGCCGAGCAGTACGCGGCCCGTGCCGGGGTGAGCCTGGGTGCGGTCCTGCAGATCACCGAGGACACCTCTCCCCCTACGAGCCGG
This sequence comes from Nocardia sp. NPDC058633, assembly GCF_042717045.1. Classification (NCBI taxonomy): domain Bacteria; kingdom Bacillati; phylum Actinomycetota; class Actinomycetes; order Mycobacteriales; family Nocardiaceae; genus Nocardia; species Nocardia sp. NPDC058633. Next base: position 309,370 of record NZ_JBHXRA010000007.1, on the reverse strand, counting down.
GCCTACGACATCAGCGCGGAGATGGACTCGTCGCCCATGCTGATGGCCCGCGCCAGCTCCCCTGTTCCCGTAGTGCCCGGCGAATCCGAGGTGGGCGCAAGCGTCCGAGTGACGTGGGCGCTCGGCTGACCGGGCACTGTCGAGCACCTCACCGGTCGAGCAATGCCACACACTCGACGTGGTGCGTACCCGGGAAAGCGTCGAACGCCCGCAACTCCGCCAAGCGGTAACCCGCGTCCAGATACAAGCCCACATCACGACCGAAAGCCGCCGGATCACAACCGATGTGGACGATACGGCGAGGATCCGCGTCGGCGACAGCACCGACGACATCCTTGCCGGCACCGGCGCGCGGCGGATCGAGAACCACGACGTCCGGTGTAGCGGAGGCACTGCGAGCCCACCGCTCCACCCGATCATTGCGCAATTCCAGCCACGGCAGGTCACCCAGCGCAGCCGTGCCGTCGACGATCGCCGAGCGAGCCGATTCCACTCCGACCACCGACCCCGTCTGCCCTGTCTGTTCGGCAAGTCGCGCCGCGAAGACACCGACACCCGCGTAGAGATCCCAGCCGGAACCACCGGGAGCGAGACCCGACCAATCGGCGATCAGATCCGAATAGCATTGCGCCGCACCGCGATGCGCCTGCCAGAACCCCGTCGCCGACAGTTCCCACCGACGCCCCGCCACGTACTCCACCACGCGACCCGAGCCTTCGACCACGCACTCCTCGCGAGGCGCGTTCATGGCCGACTTCCGCGAAGCCGCCCGGTCGCGGATCGCCCCACGTTCGTCGCCCGCGGGCGGCGCCGACTCACGGCGACGCCCCGGCCGCTGACCACGACCGCGGCTCGCGCCACGCGGGGTCTCAGGGCGACCGGAGGGGCCCGCTGCGGGAGTCTCGGCCAGTTCCACGACGTGGCGCACACCGTCACCGTCGATCGCGACGACCAGATCGGCGCCCGGTGTCCACAGTCGATCGGCGATACCGTCGAGCGCACCGGCGACAGGCTGCGGGCACCGCAGATCCGCGATCACCTCGGTGCTGCGGTAGCGGTGCACACCGGCACGCCCCGCACCGTCCACGACCAGTCGCACCCGCGTGCGCCACCCGCCGGTGACCTCGCCGGAGTCGCCGGCGATCGGTTCGACCGTCACCTCGCGTTCGATCTTGGCCAACCGGCGCAGCTGTTCCTCGACCACCGCGGCCTTGAGCGCGCGCTGCGCCGCGGGGGTGGCGAAGGAGAAATCGCAGCACCCTGCACCGCCCGGCCCCGAGACCGGACAGGTCGCGGGCACCCGGTCGGGCGAGGCCTCGATGATCTCGATCGCGTCGGCACGGCAGAACGAACCGCCACGGTCCTCGGTCACCCGCGCCCGTACCAGCTCACCCGGCAGCCCGTGCCGCACGAACACGACGCGCCCCTCGTGGCGCCCGACGATGAAACCACCGTGCCCGGGCGCCCCGAGACGCACCTCGAATTCCTGTCCGCTCCAATCACTCACGGTCACACCCACTCTCACCCTCGACCGGCGCGCCGCTCATTCGCGACGTCCTGGTCGTTCGAAACCTCGGCGCACCGAACCCGGTGCGTTCACTTCGGCCGCTTGCTTGGCCCTGGTGGAGGAACTGAGCTGCCACGGCACGCTCGTCACCATCACACCCGGCTCGAACAGCAGCCTGCCCTTCAGCCGCAGCGCGGACTGGTTGTGCAGCACCTGCTCCCACCAGTGTCCGACCACGTACTCGGGGATGAACACGGTGACCACGTCGCGCGGCGCGTCCTTGCGTACCCGCTTGACGTAGTCGAGCACCGGCTTGGTGATCTCGCGGTAGGGCGATTCGATCACCTTCAGCAGCACGTTGATCTCGCTGTTCTCCCATTCACGCACCAGCTTGCGGGTGTCGGCGTCGTCGACATTGACCGTCACCGCCTCCAGCGTGTCCGGGCGGGTCGCACGCGCGAAGGCCAGCGCACGCCGCGTCGGCAGGTGCAGCTTGGAGACCAGCACGATGGAATGGGTGCGGCTGGGCAGCACCCCGTCCCAATCGGATTCGTCCAGTTCGCGCGAGACCGACTCGTAGTGCTTGTGGATCAGTTTCATCACGACGAAGATCGCCACCATCACGATGATCGCGATGTAGGCGCCCGCGAAGAACTTGGTGACCAGCACGATCACCAGCACGGCGCCGGTCGCGGTGAGGCCGATCGCGTTGATCACCCTCGACCGCATCATCTGTCGACGCTGCGTCGGGTCGGTCTCGGTGCGTAGCAACCGCGTCCAGTGCCGCAGCATGCCGGTCTGGCTCAGCACGAACGAGACGAACACGCCCACGATGTAGAGCTGGATGAGCTTGGTCACCTCGGCGCCGAAGAGCACCACGAACGCGATCGCCGCGCCCGACAGGAACAGGATGCCGTTGGAGAACGCGAGCCGGTCGCCGCGAGTGTGCAGCTGACGAGGCAGGTAGCGGTCCTGGGCCAGGATCGAACCGAGTACGGGGAACCCGTTGAACGCGGTGTTGGCGGCCAGCACCAGGATCAGCGCGGTGACGAGGGTGATGAAGAAGAAGCCGATCGGGAAGCCGTGGAACACCGCCTCGGCGATCTGCGCGATCAGCGTCTTCTGGTGGTAGTCGGCGGGCGCGCCGACCAGATTCGCCGGGTCGTGGGCATAGACGACACGAATCTTCTGGGCCAGGATGATGATGCCCATCAGCAGCACGATCGCGATGGTGCCCAGCAGCAGCAGGGTGGTCGCCGCGTTGCGCGACTTGGGCTTACGGAACGCGGGCACGCCGTTGCTGATAGCCTCGACACCGGTCAGCGCCGCACAGCCGGAGGAGAAGGCGCGCGCGATCAGGAAGGCGAACGCCAGGCCGTAGAGGTGCTCGTCTTCGGCGTTGAGCCCGAAACCGGCGGACTCTGCCTGGATGTCCTCGCCCATCACATAGGTGCGAAACAGGCCCCAGACCAGCATCGCGACCATGCCGAGAATGAAGGCGTAGGTCGGAATCGCGAAGGCGGTACCGGATTCGCGCACACCACGCAGATTGATCGCGGTCAGGATCGCGATCGCCACCACCGCGAACAACACCTTGTGCGTGGCGACGAACGGAATGGCCGAGCCGATGTTCGACGCCGCCGAGGAGATCGACACCGCGACGGTGAGCACATAGTCGACCAGCAGCGCGCTGCCGACCGTCAACCCAGCGTTGGGTCCGATGTTCTTGGTGGCGACCTCGTAATCACCGCCACCGGAGGGATAGGCGTGCACGTTCTGCCGGTAGCTGGCGACAACCACCGCCATCACCAAGGCGACAGCCACGCCGACCCACGGCGCGTACACATAGGCCGAGATGCCCGCCGCCGACAGCACCAGGAAGATCTCCTCCGGGGCATACGCCACCGACGACATCGCGTCGGAGGCGAAGACCGGAAGAGCGATACGCTTGGGCAACAACGTGTGGCCGAGCGAATCGCTACGGAACGGCCTGCCCAGCAGCACACGCTTGGCTGCCGTCGTCATCTTGGACACCGGGCTGAGCATAGAGCAGTTCACCAGCGCCTTCGCGCGCACGTTCGTCGGCTCCACGGCGGTGTCGGGATTGTTTGCCCCGCGTCGACGCGGGGAAAATGGGCGATGGGAGCATCCGGCGGGTACGGTCCTTGCCGGACGCCACGGGTAGGCCAGGAACGAGGGTGCACGGTGTACGTAGTGATCATGGGGTGCGGGCGGGTCGGCTCGTCACTGGCGCGTGCGCTGACCCGGGTGGGTCACGAGGTCACGGTCATCGACCGCGATCCCTCCGCGTTCCGCCGCCTCGGTGAGGGCTTCACCGGACAGCAGGTGATCGGCGTCGGATTCGACCGTGAGGTGCTGACCCGCGCGGGAATCGAGCGCGCCGACGCGTTCGCCGCGGTGAGCTCCGGTGACAACTCCAACATCATCTCGGCCAGGGTGGCCAGGGAGATGTTCGGCGTCGAACGTGTCGTCGCTCGCATCTACGACGCCAAGCGCGCCGAAGTGTACGAACGGCTCGGCATCCCGACCATCGCGACCGTGCCGTGGACCACCGACCGGTTCCTGCGCACCCTCATCGGCGACAACTCGACCACCACCTGGCGCGACCCCACCGGTGCGGTCGCGGTGACCCAGCTGACCCTGCACGAGGACTGGTCCGGACGCACCGTGCGCGATCTGGAACGCGATCTGAAGGTGCGAGTGGCGTTCGTCCTGCGCTTCGGCCAGGGCCTGCTTCCCGAATCCAAGACCATCGTCCAGGCCGACGATGTCGTCTATGTCGCGGCCACGTCCGGCACTGTCGGCGAGGCGATCGCCCTGGCCGCCAAGGCCCCACTGAGCGAGGACTGAACATCATGAAGGTCGCCATCGCCGGAGCGGGCGCGGTCGGGCGCTCGATCGCCAGGGAACTGCTGCGCGGCGGGCATCGCGTGATGCTGCTCGAACGCCAGCTCGACCACATCGACCCCGCCGCCATTCCCGACGCCGTGTGGGTGCACGCCGACGCCTGCGAGCTGTCGCTGCTGGAGAACGCCGACCTCGAGACCTACGAGGTGGTCATCGCGGCCACCGGTGACGACAAGGCGAATCTGGTCCACGCCCTGCTCGCCAAGACAGAGTTCGGCGTGCGCCGGGTGGTGGCGCGGGTCAACGATCCACGCAACGAATGGCTGTTCAACGAGTCGTGGGGCGTCGATGTCGCGGTGTCGACCCCGCGGCTGCTCGCCTCGCTCGTCGAGGAGGCCGTGTCGGTCGGTGATCTGGTGCGACTGATGACGCTGCGCCAGGGGCAGGCCAATCTGGTCGAGATCACCCTGCCCGCCGATACCCAGCTGGCGGGCAAGCCGGTGCGCACGCTGTCGATGCCGCGCGATACGGCACTGGTGACGATCCTGCGCGGCGGCCGGGTGATCGTGCCCCAACCCGACGATCCGTTCGAGGGCGACGACGAACTGTTGTTCGTCACCTCGGTCGAGGCCGAAGAGGATCTGCGGCTGACCCTGGCGACGCACGGCGTGCGACCGTAAGCCCTTACGCCACCTTCAGTTCCGCGCGCAGCTTGTTGAGCGCGCGATGCTGCATCACCCGGACCACGCCCGGGCTGGTGCCGATGGCTTCGGCGGTCTGCGCCGCACTCCAGCCGAGCACGATCCGCATCACCAGCACCTCGCGGTGATTCGGCGCGAGCACCTTCATCAGTTCGTGGGTGGCGGCGCGGCGTTCGAAGGCCAGTACCCAATCCTCCGGGCCCGCAGAGGTACTCGCGGTGTCGGGGAGCTCGGCCGTGGGGTAGGCGGTGTGCTTGCCGCGACGGAAGGCGTCGGACACCTTGTTGGCGGCGATGCCGTAGACGAAGGCCAGAAACGACTTGCCCTGATCGCGGTAGCGCGGAATCGCGGTGACCGTGGCGATCAGGACCTCCTGGGTGACATCGTCGGCGGTGACCGTGAGATGGCCGGTGGCGCCCATGCGCGCCGAGCAGTAGCGGCGCACCAGCGGGTGCACCAACCGCAGGATCTCGGCGACGGCGTCGCGGTCACCGCGCGCGGCCGGGCCGATCAGGGCGTCGAGTTCGGCGCCGATGCGCTTGCTCTCCGACAGCACCGGCGCCGGGGTCTTGGACGCTTCGCGGCGGGCTGTGGTGGCCGGTCGCTCATTTCGGTGCTCGGTTGCCATCATGGTCGCCGGTCCTCTCACGATCATCGCGTATTTTTCCTACGCATTGATCGTGCGACGAACGGCCGGTCGCAACCAGGCACCCCAGGGTGGGTACTTGCCCACCTCCGGCGGCGCGCCACCCACCCTATGCGGGCACGGATTCCGTTCCGGCCCCGGACTTGTCGGACTTGTCGGACTTGTCGACGGGCAGATGCCCCGCGCGGCGCACCGCCCACACGGTGACGACCAGGGCGACCGCGGTGAGCGGCCACCCCATACCGATCCGCGCCACCGCCAGCCAGGTGGTGTGGTCGGTGTCGTAGAGCTGCGACTGCACGAGGTAGCGGGCGCCGAAGACGACCACCCAGACGACGGTGGCCAGATCGTAGAGCTTGCGGATGCGCTTGTCGGTCCGCCAGCGATGGCCGTGACCGTTGAGCGCACCCCAGATCACCCCCACCAGCGGTCTGCGCACCAGGATCGACAGCGCGAACACGCCCGCGTACACCAGGCTGGTGTAGATGCCGAACAGGAAGAAGCCCTTGGCCTCACCCACCCGCGCGGCGATGAGCGCGCACAGGCCGACACCGAAGAAACCGGAGATCGCCGGCTGGATGGGGCTGTGCTGCACGAGCCGCCAGACGAGGATGGCCGCGGCGACGCCGAGGGCGGCCCAGATGGCCACGGTGAGGCCCGCGACGGTGTTCACCGGAACGAACACCAGGACGGGGAGGGTGGAATAGATCAGGCCGCTGAGACCGCCGAGCTGTTCGAGCAAGGTCTGTTCGGCCTTGTCGACCTCGGCATCGACCTGCGGGTCGACCGTGTCATCGGTGACCACGGGCAACGCCACGGTGGCTTCGGGGTCCGCGGCAGTGCGGTACTCGTCGCTGGAGGGCATACGTCAGCTGTTCCCGCGCAATTCGTAGTAGGGGTTGAAGATCACTTTGCGGCCGTCGCGGTCGCCCACCCGGCCACGGACCAGAATGCGCCTGCCCGGTTCGATACCGGGAATGCGCCTGCGCCCGATCCACACCAGGGTGATGGCGTCGGTGCCGTCGAAGAACTCGGCCTGCACGGTGGCGCCTGCCGCCTTCGGACACGCCTCGACACTGCGGAGCCTACCCAGAATCGTCGCCTCTTCGCCGCGACAGCAATCCTTCGCGCGCCGGGCACCGGAGGCGTCGGCCGTCTCCGCCAATTCCTCGGCGTCGAGCTGATCGATATCGGCGGTGAGTCGGCGGCCGAGTCGTCGAAAATATCCTGAATCCGGGCCCGATCCCGACTTGTGTCCGCCCGTGGATGACGACATGGCACGCTTCTCCCGCTAGTTGGCCGTACACCGCCACTGTAGATGGGCTGGGGCCCGGCCGCTACGCTCGGTCGGTGTTGCGCACCCCACCCCAGGTCACCGTGGTCGCCCTGCCCGGGACCGGCTCAGACGCCGATTTCGCCGCCCGTGCGTTCGGGCCTGCCGCCCAGGCACACGGACTGGCGTTCCACGCCGTCGAACCGGACCCGCAGGCCGTGATCGGCAGCTGCACCACGGCGTTGGACGCGGCCGCGCAGCGCGGTCCGGTCTTGGCCGCGGGCATCTCCCTCGGCGCCGCGATCGCACTCGACTGGGCAGCCGAGCACCGAAGCGCGGTGGTCGGTGTCATCACAGCATTACCCGCCTGGACCGGTGCCGAAACCGCCACGTGCCCAGCCGCATCGAGCGCCTCGGTTACCGCCGAGCAACTGCGAGCCGACGGCTTGGAGGCGGTGATCGCGCGCATGCGGGCGTCGAGTCCGCGATGGCTGGCCGAGGCGTTGACACAGTCGTGGCGTCGTCAGTGGCCACACCTGCCCGCGGCGCTGGACGAGGCCGCCCGGTACGCGTGGCCCTCGCTGGAAGCGTTGGCAGGCAACGACGTGCCGGTCGCGGTGATCGGGGCGAGCGACGATCCGGTGCACCCGATCGCCGTCGCCGAACAGTGGGCCCACACTTTGCCCTCGGCGCGGCTGCATCGGGTGACTCTCGCCGAGCTGGGCGCCGACCCCGCGGTGCTGGGACACACCGGGTTCGCCGAGCTCGCGGCACTGACCGGACCGATACGCGAACTGCCCGCTGCGAGATAGGCAGCGGGCAGCGTCGCGGGCGGCTAGTTCAGGCCCAGCTGTTGCATCGCCGAACCGTCGGCGCCGCGCCGCGGCTCGTCGGGCAGTTTCGGCGGAAGGGCCGACGGCGGCGGCGCGGCGGCCGCGGCCGCCTGGGCCTCGAGGGCTTCCTGCTGGGCCTGGACCTGCTGCTGATGGGCGGCGGCCAGCTGTTCGGCCAGTTCCTGGGGCAGGACCACCGGCAGCGGGTCGCGCACCGGGAGCGGGTCGGTGCCGCGGCGGACCACGGCGTCGGCCAGGACCGCGCGGGCCGCGGTGATCAGCGGGCTGCGGTCGTCGACAGCGCCCTTGGGGCCCGCGGCGACCAGACGGATCATCCAGCGCGGGCCGTCGACGCCGATGAAGCGCAGATCGGCGCCCTCGGTGATCGCCTTGACCTCGCGTCCCCACGGGCCCTTCTCGACGGCCACGCTCGCGCCGTCACCGCGCAGCGACTCGGCCAGATCCGCGGCCACGGTGCGCCACTGGCCCGCCGACTTCGGCGCGGCGTAGGCGGCGACGGTGAGCCTGCCGTGCTCGGTGGCCAGATGCACCGCCTGCGGGGTGCCGTCGGGGCTCATCTCCACCTGCAACTGCCCGCCGTCGGGCACCGGAATGAGAACCGAACCCAGATCGAGGCGCCGGGAGATGGCCTCGTCGGACACCTCGCTGACGTCGTAAGGGCCGGCGGCGGCATCAGGGGCGTGGTCGAAATTGCCGTAGATGCGCTCATCGGTCGGAGCGTCGTCGAAATCGAGGCGCGCGAAGTCGGGACGCGGGAACTCGTCGGTGTCGTACTCGTCGGAGTCCGCGTCCAAGTCGTAGTCCGCCTCGTCGTAGCCGACCTCGTCGTATTCGACGTAGTCGTCCTCGCGCGCGCGCTTCTTCTTACCGAACAGACCCATCACGCCTCCTTGTCGGCCAGGCTGGCATGCCCGCCGCTCGACCCGTACCCGCCGGTGCCGCGGGCGGTGTCGTCCAGATCCTCGACCTCGGCGAAATCGACCAACTCGACCCGCTGCACCAGCAACTGGGCGATGCGGTCGCCGCGTCGCAGCTCGATCGCGGTGCGCGGGTCGTGGTTGATCAGGCACACCTTGATCTCACCGCGGTAGCCCGCGTCGACCGTGCCGGGCGTGTTGACCACCGACAGGCCCGCTTTCGCGGCCAAGCCCGAACGGGGATGGATCAAGCCGACCGTGCCCATCGGCAGCGCGATCGCGATCCCGGTGCCGACCAGCACCCGCTCGCCCGGTTCGATGATCACATCCTCGGTGGTACAGAGGTCGACGCCCGCGTCACCCGGATGGGCACGCGTCGGCACAGGGATGCCGGGATCGAGCCGCCGCAGCGGAATCGGTGCAAGTGCGTTCACATCGGTCGAGACTACGCGGTCGAGGCCGGACCTTCTCGTCGCAGCCCTCGTGCCGTGACCTAGTGTTGAGGGGTGCCCGACCAGCCCCATTCACCGACGACCGCGACCACAGACACCGACCACCGCGCGCCGAGCGCGCAGGGTCCGTCGCCCTACTCCGAGCGCCTGTGGGTGCCGCTGTGGTGGTGGCCCGTCGGCTTCGGGATCGCGGGACTGCTCGCGGCCGAGATCCACATGGGCGCGCCGGGGCTACGAGCCTGGCTGCCGTATGCGTTGCTGGCGCCGGTCCCGATATGGATCCTGTTGTGGATGAGCAGGCATCGCCTGGACGTCACCGTGGCAGGCGACGGTACGGCGGAACTGCGCGTCGACCGCGCCCACCTGCCGGTGAGCTTCGTCGCGCGCGCGGCGGCCGTCGCGCCGACGGCCAAGAGCGCGGCGCTGGGTCGTCAACTCGACCCCGCCGCCTACGTGCAACACCGGGCCTGGATCGGCCCGATGGCATTGCTGGTTCTGAACGATCCGGACGACCCGACGCCGTACTGGTTGGTCAGTACGCGCAGGCCGGACCTGGTCTTGGCCGCGCTCGGACTCCCGAGCGCGGGCTGACCCTTCCTCGTCGATCCGCCCAGCGGATCAGAGTGCCCCGCTAGAGAGCGCAGTCCATGCAGATCAATTGACCACCCTTCTCGGTGGCCAGTCGGCTGCGGTGATGCACGAGGAAACAGCTCGAGCAGGTGAACTCGTCGGCCTGCTTCGGGACCACCCGAACGCTGAGTACCTCGTCGGACAAGTCCGCGCCGGGAAGCTCGAACGATTCCGCTGTATCGGATTCGTCGATGTCCACGACGGCGGACTGCGCCTCGTTGCGGCGGGCCTTCAGCTCCTCGAGCGAATCCTCCGACACCTCGTCGGATTCGGTGCGCCGCGGTGCGTCATAGTCGGTTGCCATGTCGTCTTCCCCTCAGTCCTTACTCCGTATATCCCGGATCAGTCGATTGCCGTAACCCCCGCAGGGGTCCGGCGTTCGTACCGCCCCGCCGGTGGTGCACCTCACACGTGCACCGGTCGTCTATCAGGTTCGATCGACCAGCGATCAACTCCGACAGCGTTCGGTAAACGCAGGACATGCCCTTGTTGTTCCCGCGACCGAGCACCGTTTCACCGGTAAATATTCGATCTGGGCGGGCAGACAATAGCGGACCTGCGGACGAAAGTCGCAATCAAACCCGCGCCGAGCCGAAACCGACGACGAATCGTCACCTGCCGGGAAACTCGCCGAGACCTCCCCGACTCGCGCGGCGCCGTCGGCCTCGTAGAGTGAGCGCGTGGTTTCACTGATCACCGAAGGCAGCGCGACTGATCGCGACGGCAAACCCTTTCCGCGGCGGCGGCCCGAGCTCTGGCTCGCGCTCGTCCTCGTGCTGGCTCTGGTGAGCCTGTTCGTCTGGATAACGGCGTTCCGTACCCGTGACGACAGCAACGAACCGATGGCGTGCAACGCGCCGAGCACGCCGACCGCCACCAACGCCCCGCAACCGGCGGCACTGGGCTCGCGGGTGGGTCCGACACGGCTCGAGGACGTCGACCCCGCCGCGCTCTCGGAGTCGAAGGTCCGGGTGTTCAACGCCAACGGCAAGAGCGGCCAAGCGGGCAACATCGCCTCGGCGCTGGCCGACCTCGGCTTCGCCGGCGCGCCGGGGACACAGGTCGGTAACGATCCGGTCTATGTCAGCGGCGACCTCACCTGCACCGGGCAGATCCGGTTCGGCGTGAACGGCCGACCGGCCGCCGCCTCGGTGCAGCTGGTCGCACCCTGCGCCGAGCTGATCGAGGACCCGCGCACCGACGACACGGTCGACCTCGTCCTCGGCCAGGCGTTCGGCGAATCGCTGCGCCCCGGCGCCGACGCCGAGGCCGTCCTGCGGTCGCTGAAGAACCTGGCCCCCGGAGCGAGCTCGTCGTCGATCGACCCCGCGTTGCTGGACGCCGCCCGCGAAGTGAAGTGCTGAGATATCGGCGGCTGGCGCCGCGGGTTTTCGGCCTGTTCCCTCGATCTTCCTGAATCTTCGGCGGCTGGCGCCGCGGGTTTTCGGCCTGTTCCCTCGATCTTCCCTCCCTACGGGCACTCCTTCGTCGCACCCTTCGGTCAGTCCAGATCGAGGCGGCCGAAAACCTGACTCAGTCCGGGAGGGCTGTCGGGGCTCCTACGCGGTCGAGTAGGTCGTTGAGGTCCTCGGCGATGCCGGGGGCCGCGACGACGGTCAGCTCGCCGGCGGCGCCGCCGACGGTGACCGGCGGGACGTGGACGACCGCGCCCGCTTCGGCGGCGATGAGGGCGCCCGCGGCCCAGTCCCAGGCGTTGAGGCCGTGTTCGTAGTAGGCCTCCAGCCTGCCCGCGGCGACATGGCACAGGTCCATCGCGGCGGCGCCGAGTCGGCGGATGTCGCGGATGCGCGGCAGGATCTCGGTGAGCAGTTGCGCCTGGCGGGCACGGCGCGCGCTCCCGTAGGCGAAGCCGGTGGCCACAAGGGCCACCGACAGCGAATCCTCGCTGCTGCAGCGCAGTGTCACCCGGGTGCCGTCGGGGCGCACAGCGTGCGATCCAGCGCCCAGTGCGGCGCTGTAGGTGGTCGCGGCGGCGACGTCGACCACCGCGCCCGCCACGGGCTTGCCGTCGATCACCGCACCGACCGAGACGGCGTAGCCGGGTAGCCCGTAGAGGAAGTTCACGGTGCCGTCGATCGGGTCAACGACCCAGGTGACGGTGCCGGGCGCGGTGGCGCCGACATCGCCGCCGCCCTCCTCGCCGAGAATCGCGTCGGCGGGTCTGCGCTCGGCGAGCAGTCCACGGATCAACTGTTCGGATTCGGTGTCGACGATCGTGACCGGATCGGTCTCGTGCCCCTTGGTGGCCACGGCGCCCGCCACCGGTCCGCCGTCGGCGAACACCTCGGGTCTGCGGGCGCGCACATGCGCGGCGGCCGCTTCGGCGAACTCCACGGCGAGACACCGCAGCTGCTCGTAGTCGGCGGATGTGTCGGGGGCGGTGACGGTCTCGGGCTCGGTGTATTCGGGCACCTCCCCATCGCATCACATGCGGTGGCTCGTCGCGCGCGGGATGACTACCGCTACTCTTCCTCGTGGTGTCTGTCAGGCACATCGACCGCGTCAGCAAGGGGTTGAACCATGTCCGATCGGGGGCACGCATTCGGTATCGATATCGGTGGCAGCGGGGTGAAGGGCGCCGAGGTCGACCTGGCCACCGGCCGACTCGCCCATGAGCGCATCAAGATCGCGACACCGCAGCCGGCGACGCCAGAGGCCGTCGCCGCCGCGGTGGCCGGGCTGGTGGCGCAGGCGGGCTGGGAGGGTCCCGTCGGCATCACCATGCCGTGCGTGGTGCTCGACGGTCACACCAGAACCGCGGCCAATATCGACAAGGCATGGATCGGCACCGACGCCCGCAAGCTGTTCGCGCAGGCGCTGGGCGGACGGGCCGTCACCGTGCTCAACGACGCCGACGCCGCGGGCTTGGCCGAGGACTTCTACGGCACCGCTCGCGGCCTCGACGGGTTGACCCTGCTGCTCACTTTCGGCACCGGCATCGGCTCCGCGCTGCTCTACAACCGCGTGCTGGTTCCCAACTCCGAACTCGGCCATCTCCAGATCGACGGGCGCGACGCCGAGGATCTGGCCGCGGCCTCGGTCAAGGACAACGAGAACCTCACCTACCCCGAGTGGGCGCAGCGGGTGAGTCACGTGCTGGGTCACATCGAGGATCTGTTCTGGCCGAAGGTGATCGTGGCGGGCGGCGGCATCAGCCGTGATCACGAACAATGGATACCCTTGCTCACCAACCGAACTCCCGTGATTCCGGCCGTACTGAAGAACACCGCGGGTATCGTCGGCGCGGCGATGGCCATCGATGCGGGCATCGCGCCGTAGCCCGGCGCGGCGGGTGACGCAACGCCTGGGTGGCATCGTGCCATGAGTACCCTGGTTGGATCGTTACAATGGAACACGTCCGGCGGTGAGCCGGTGAAACCTTCCGGCCGCGGCCGGTCGCGAGAAGGTCGGTGAACGAGCGCCGACTTCCCCCGGCCGACGCATCGCCGGTGCAACCCGACCGACCGCTCCGCCGGAAAACCACTCTGGCGTGACGCCGCACGAGACCGTCACGAAAGGGCGTACGTGGTAGCCACGAATACCCGTCAGACCGCCGACTCGGCCTCCGACGCCGATGCCGACGACGCCGTAACCCCGGCCAAGAAGGTGCCGGCCAAGAAGACCGCCGCCAAAAAGGCGCCGGCCAAGAAAGCCGTAGCGAAAAAGGCGCCGGCGAAGAAGGCTGCCGCCAAGAAGGCTCCGGCCAAGAAGACCGCCGCGAAGAAGGCGACCTCGGGCGAGGGCGGTGACGAGCAGCTCGACGACGAGTCGGTCGAAGTCGACGACCTCGGTGATCTCGAGGTCGCCGAAGACGAACTCGTCGGCGAGGAAGTCGTCGTCGAAGACGTCGCCGAGGAAACCGCTGAGGTCGCCGAAACCGCGGAGCCGTCCGAGAAGGACAAGGCTTCCGGCGATTTCGTCTGGGACGAGGAGGAGTCCGAAGCGCTGCGTCAAGCACGCAAGGACGCCGAACTCACCGCCTCCGCCGACTCGGTGCGCGCCTACCTCAAGCAGATCGGCAAGGTCGCGCTGCTCAACGCGGAAGAGGAGGTCGAACTCGCCAAACGGATCGAGGCCGGCCTGTTCGCCGCGGAGAAGATGCGCGAGTTCGCCGAAGCGGGCGAAAAGCTCTCGGTCACCACACGCCGCGATTTCAACTGGATCGTGCGCGACGGCAACCGGGCCAAGAACCACCTGCTCGAGGCCAACCTGCGACTGGTCGTCTCCCTGGCCAAGCGCTACACCGGCCGCGGCATGGCCTTCCTCGATCTCATCCAGGAAGGCAACCTGGGCCTGATCCGCGCGGTCGAGAAGTTCGACTACACCAAGGGTTACAAGTTCTCGACCTACGCCACGTGGTGGATCCGTCAGGCGATCACCCGCGCCATGGCCGATCAGGCCCGCACCATCCGTATCCCGGTGCACATGGTCGAAGTGATCAACAAGCTCGGGCGCATCCAGCGTGAGCTGCTCCAGGACCTGGGCCGTGAGCCCACGCCGGAGGAGCTCGCCAAGGAAATGGACATCACGCCGGAGAAGGTCCTCGAGATCCAGCAGTACGCGCGTGAGCCGATCTCGCTCGACCAGACCATCGGCGACGAGGGCGACAGCCAGCTCGGTGACTTCATCGAAGACTCCGAGGCGGTCGTCGCGGTCGACGCGGTGAGCTTCACCCTGCTGCAGGATCAGCTGCAGTCGGTGCTGGAGACGCTGTCCGAACGTGAGGCGGGCGTGGTGCGATTGCGCTTCGGTCTCACCGATGGTCAGCCGCGCACACTCGACGAGATCGGTCAGGTCTACGGCGTCACGCGTGAGCGCATCCGCCAGATCGAATCGAAGACGATGAGCAAGCTGCGACACCCGAGCCGTTCGCAGGTTCTGCGCGACTATCTCGACTAGTCGTCCTACGACGCGAGGCCCGTATCACCGAATCGGTGGTGCGGGCCTCGTCGTCGTTTTCGACCGCTACATCCCTAACGGTCTGTTTATTCGGCAAACCGGCGAGTAATCGTTTCGTGATCAACCCCACACTGGTGGATTGCACTGTGGAGGACACGGATTGGCGATCTTCACCGTATCGTCACGTTCAGCTTTTCGTTCTACCGCCTCAATTCGCGGTATCGGCATTGAGGGTTTTTCGCGCGTGCTCGACATCTATCACTTCAGCTACGGCTGGATCACCCCTGTTCTCGCCTATTTCATGTCCGTGACGGGCAGCTTGCTCGGGCTGCAGTGCGCGGCCCGCGGTCGCAACGCCGCCGAAGGACGAACCGGTTGGCTCATCGGCGCCGCGATCGCGATCGGCGGAACCGGTATCTGGGTCATGCATTTCATCGCGATGCTCGGCTTCACCATCCGCGGTGCCGACATTCGCTACGACATCCCGCTGACCCTGTTCAGCGCGATCACCGCGATGGTGGTGGTGGGGATCGGGCTGTTCATGGTGAACAAGCCGCAGCCGACTCTGCGCTCCCTGCTCTCCGGCGGCATCATCACCGGCCTCGGTGTCGGGACCATGCACTACACCGGCATGTTCGCGATGAAGTCCAGCGCCACCGTGCGGTACGACCCGGCGCTCGTGGCACTGTCGATGGTGATCGCGGTGGTGGCTTCGGTCGTGGCGCTGTGGTTCACATTGCGCGTCAAGGGTTTTCTGGCCACCGTGGGCGCGGCGCTGATCATGGGCGTGGCCGTGTGCGGCATGCACTACACCGGGATGGCGTCGATGCACGCCCATGCCGGGCATCAAGGCCCGCCCGCCTCCGGCGCCGAGGCGATGCAACTGCTGGCGCCGCTGATCGGAGTGAGCAGCATCGTCACCATGCTCGTGTTGATCAGCGTGAGCCTCACCGAGATCGAGAACGAGGAAGCGCTGCCGCGCATGTGGCTGACCTCGCGGCACCGCCCGCGCCCGCGGCCTGCCACCAAGACCGCACCGGGCGCGCAGGTCACACCGACCACCGCACCGACCGCACCGACCGCACAGCACGACTACCGCACCGAGGAACTGAGTTACGACGGTGTCGGCGCCTGGCCGCGCCGGGTCGTCGACTGATCAGCTCGTCGCGACACCGGAACGGCGCCGGACGAATTCGACCACCGGTTCGACGACCCGCGCCGCGATCGGCCCGAGGATCGCCATCAACAGCACGTAGGCCGAGGCCAGCGCGGCCAGATTCGCGTCGGCCTTGCCGTAGGCGACCGCCAATCCGGCGATGACGATGGAGAACTCGCCGCGCGCCACCAGCGCGGCGCCCGCCCGCGCGCGACCCATCCGCCGGATGCCCTGCTTGCTCGCCGCCCACCAGCCGACCGCGATCTTGGTGCCGGTGGTCACCACCGCCAACCCGACCGCCCAGGCGAAGACCGGCGGGATCGCGGCCGGGTCGATCGAGAGCCCGAAGGCGACGAAGAAGATCGCGGCGAACAGATCACGCAGCGGCTCCAGCAATTTCGCGGCTTCGTGCGCGGTGGAACCCGAGATCGCGATGCCGAGCAGGAACGCCCCCACCGCGGCCGAGACGTTGAGCGCCGAAGCCGCACCGGCCACGAGCAGGGCGGCGCCGAGCAGTTGGAGCAAGAACACCTCGCGATCGGCGCTGTCGAGCACCGCCGAGACCACCCGCCCGAAACGCAGTGCCACCACGAGCACCACGGTGATGGTCGCGAGCGCGACAGCGAGGGAGATCAGGCCGTTCAGCAGGCTCAACCCGGCCAGCATCATGGTCAGAATAGGCAGGTACACCGCCATCGCGAGGTCCTCGAACACCAGGATCGACAGGACCACCGGGGTCTCGCGGTTACCGAGGCGCCCCAGATCGTCGAGTACCTTGGCCACGATCCCCGACGACGAGATGTAGGTGACGCCGCCGAGCACGACGGCGCCGAGCACGCCCCAGCCCAGGATCAGCGCCACCGCCGCCCCGGGCAGCGCGTTGGCCACCAGATCGAGCACTCCGGCCCCCCAGGAGCGCCGCAGACCGGTCATCAGCTCGGGGGCGGTGTACTCGAGCCCGAGCAGCAACAGCAGCAGCACGACCCCGATCTCGCCGGCCAGGTGCCCGAACTCGGTGGCGGCGTGGACTTCGATGAAGCCGCCCTGGCCGAACGCGAGCCCGCCCAGCAGATACAGCGGAATCGGCGACATGCCGAACCTGCCCGCCACCCGCCCGCAGATCCCCAGCGCGAACAAGATCACGCCGAGCTCGAGCAGCGCCAAGGCCTGCGAGGTCACGGCGGGTCAGCCGTGCACGAGAATCTTCGCGGCCGCTTCCAGGCCGTCCGGGGTGCCGACGACCACGAGCAGATCACCCTCGGTGAAGGTGAAGTCCGGGCCCGGCGACGGGTGGAGCTGACCGGCGCGCATCACGGCGACGATCGAGGTCTTGGTGCGGGTCCGCATCCCGGTTTCGCCGAGAGTACGTCCCGCATAGGGTGATTCGTCGACGATGGCGAGCTGGCGGGTGGTGATGCCGGGCAGGTCGCGATGGTCGTCGTTGAGCTTGGCGACCAGTTGCGGCGCGCCGAGCAGATTCGCCAGCACCGACGCCTCGTCGGTGGACAGCGGCACCTGGGCGGCGATCGCGTCCGGGTCGTCGGATTTGGACACGATCAGGTCGATGTCGCCGTCGCGATGGGCGACCACTCCCACGCGACGCCCGGACCTGACTTCGAAATCCTTGCGCACTCCGATGCCCGGTAGCGCTGTGACGTCGACGTTCATCCCATCCACAGTAGACGCGCCCGGCTCCGATTGTGGCCTACGCCACTCCGTCTCGGCGCGGTGTGGTGAACACGCCGTCGGGGCCGGGCAGGTAGGGCTGCGCGGCCGACACCGCGGCGACCGGCAGCGGGGCGTAGAGGTGCGGGAACAGCATCGACGAGGGATCGCTCGGCACGCCAGGCTCCCACTTCACCTCACCGGTGAACGCGGACGGGTCCAGCCACAGCACGACCATGTCGACGCGCCCGGCGAAGAGGCGATTGGCGGGCAAGTGCACCTGCTCCGGGGTGGACAGGTGTACGAAGCCGGCGGCCGCCAGCGAGGGCGGTCTGCGCTCGCCCGTTTCGCGAGCCTGTTCCCATTCTTGGGAAGAACACAGGTGAACAAGGGTGTGAGTGTCGGATGTCACGGGTAATCTCCGGGTAGACAACAGGTTCGGACGGTCAAGACCCTGTCACAACTCGATCGTGTTCGGCTCGGTTCGGTGTTGCGTCCCATACGTAACGAGCAACACCGCAGCGAGCGACATATCGGTGAGCGACAGGATCGAGTGGGAGGTGGCATCAGCGCTTCGCGGGTGATCGGTGGGTGCTCGAAACCGACGACCGGCGGGTGTTCGCTTTCAGCGAAACCGCAGGTCTGTTATCGAAAACACAAAGATTCACTTCCGGGAACAAAGCCTGAACCCCGAACGTCTGACAGAGTAGTCGTACCACTGCTGGGAAGTAGCGGACGCGAGCCGCGTGGAGTGACCACGAGGCCCACACCTAGGCGAACGGCCACGCAGCGCCGGGAGCCGGGACGGAGGAGTCATGCCAGGAACCCTGACCAGCACCCCACTGACCGCACTCGATCGTTGCGATCGCTGCGGGGCGGCTGCCCGAGTGCGTGCCGTGCTTCCCGCGGGTGGCGAGTTGCTCTTCTGCCAGCACCACGCGAATGAACACATGGACCGCTTGCGCGAACTGGAAGCCGTGATCAACACGGACGAAGCTCCCGCGATCTGACTCCCCCTCGCGTCCGAAACAACCACATCTGACAACAGAAAACCCCGACAGCGGGCGACCCGGACAGGGCGCCCGCTGTCGCTGTCCGCGGGTATCGCCACTGGTCAGGCGTGCCTGCGCTGCGGGTCCGGTCGTTCGCGTGCGCCCATCAGGCGTCGGCGAGCAGGCCATCGACGAGGGTGGCCACCCCGTAGTCGAACGCGCCGTCCGGGTCGGCGGGGGCCTGGTAGTACTCGCCCACGGCGGTGCCAACGCGCCCGGCGAGCGGGAATTCGTCGGCGGGCATCACGCGAGCCAGCAAGGGGCCGTTGACCTCCCACCACTGCGCGTCACTGAGCTGGGCGGCGGCTGCCGCGGCCGCGACGGCGAGGCGAGCGTTGCCGGTGGCGAAGTCGGTGAGCACCGCGATGGCGCGGTCCATGGCCAGATCGCTCAGGCCCATGCCGTCGATCGCCGCCAGTTGACGTTCGTAGCGGCGCATCCTCGCCGGGCCGAGAACCTGGCGCCACGGCGACACCTCGAGCAGCCAGGGATGGTCGATCAGTTCCGCCCTGAGCTGGGTGGCGATGGCGATCATCCGTTCTCTGACCGGGAGGTCGGCCGGGATCGGGGCATCCGCGGCGGCGACAGCGTCGACCATGAGCACGATCAGGGCTTCTTTGCTGGGGACGTAGGTGTAGAGGCTCATCGCGCGCAGACCCAGTTCCGTGGCCACCGCGCGGATCGTGAGCTTGTCGAGGCCGTCTCGATCGGCCAGAGCGATGCCCGCCGCCACCACGTTGTCGACGGTGAGACCGGGCTTGGGCCCCCGGGCGCCGGGCTTAACGGGCAGGGCATGCCGCCACAGCAGCTCGAGGATCCGAGTGGCCTGCGCGGTCTTGTCGTCACCGTCGGTCGGCACGGGCCCTCCCACTTTCCGGCGCTCGGGAACAAACTCAGTACACTGTACGTTATTCGATTGCCCCTTGCCCGATCAATCGCCCATTGCCCGATCAGAGGAGAACGCTCTGCCCGCCATCCAGGCCACCTACCTGCCCGACCGTCACCTGTTCGCCCTGTGGACGTGGACCGGGCACGACGCCGGGCCCGCACCGACGGGAATCGGCGATCCGGAACAGCTCGCGCTCGCGCTGCCCGTCGGTGAACGCGGCGCGATCGAACCCGTCGAGGTGGCGACCGCCGTGGTCACCCCTGCCGAACTGGCCGACGTGGCCGTCGACGACCTCGCCCCGTCCGCTCTCGCCTGGCGCGCCTCGATGACCGGCGCGCGGCCCCGCGAGTGGCCCGCCGCCGCGCACGCGGTGCCCGATGCGGTCGGAACCGCGATCGTGTCCGCCGAGCGGGCGGCGCGAGTGTTGCGCGAGACCCAGGAGCTCGACGGGGAGCTCGCGGGGGTTCTCGACGCCACGCTGCGCCCGTATCAGGTGCGGGGGGTGGGGTGGTTGCGCGAGACCGTCTCGGCCTACGGAGGGGCGGTGCTGGCCGACGAGATGGGCCTCGGGAAAACAGTGCAGACGATCGGGTTCCTGCAGGGTCGCGCCGACGGGCCCCAGTTGGTGGTGTGTCCGACCTCGCTGGTCGGCAACTGGGTCCACGAGATCGAACGGTTCGCGCGGGGGATGAAGCCGGTCTCGTGGCGTGGCGGCGCGGTTCCCGCCGGGGCCGGGACGGTGATCGTCACCGGGTATCCGACCTTGCGGCTGCACGGGGCGGCGTTGATCGCCGAGCAGTGGTCCACCGTGGTGTTCGACGAGGCGCAGGCGTTGAAGAATCCGCGCACCCAGGTAGCGCGGGCGGCGCGGGCGTTGACCGCCGAGGCGAAGGTCGCGCTCACCGGCACGCCGGTGGAGAACCACCTCGACGAACTGTTCGCGCTGCTCAATCTCACCGTGCCGCGACTGTTCGCGCATCGCACACAGTTCCGGCGCCGGTTCGTGCGGCCGATCGAGGAGGGTTCGGCCACGGCGGCGGCTCGGCTGCGCGATGCCGTCGAGCCCGTGGTTCTTGCACGCAAGAAGATTCAGGTGGCGGCATCGCTGCCCGCCAAGATCCACAGCGATCTGCTGTGCGATCTCACCGCCGAACAGGAGCGGGTGTACGACGCCGTGCTCGCCGAGGCCCTCGACGAGGGATTCGGCTCGGGTCTGCAACGACAGGGACGGGTGCTGGCCGCGCTCACCCACCTCAAGCAGGTGTGCAACCACCCCGGATTGGTCTCCGGCGACCTGGGCGAACTCGCGGGCCGCTCCGGCAAACTCGACCTGTGCACCGACATCGTGGCCACCAACCTCGACACCGGTGATCCCACCCTGATCTTCACCCAGTACCGCAAGACCGGCGACCTGCTGGTGCGTCACCTGTCCGAACAGTTCGGGGTCGCGGCGCCGTTCTTCCACGGCGGGCTCGACGCCGCCCAGCGCGGCGAACTGGTCACCCGCTTCCAGGCACCGGACGGACCACCGGTGCTGATCCTGAGCCTGCGCGCCGCGGGCACCGGCCTCACCCTCACCCGTGCGGCCGATGTGATCCATTTCGATCGCTGGTGGAATCCGGCGGTGGAGGCGCAGGCATCGGACCGGGCACACCGGATCGGGCAGACCCGCACCGTCACCGTCACCACGCTCACCAGCGCCACGACGGTGGAGGAACACATCGCGGCGATGCACACCCGCAAATCCGCGCTGACGGATCTGTCCGATACCGCGGGCATCGCCGAGCTGGCCCGCCTCGACGACGACGCCCTCGTCGACATCCTGCGCCGGAAGCGAGAGAACTGATGGCCGACAACGAATTCGGGTACACGCCCTGGGGCATGGACTGGGTGCGGCTGGCCGAACCCCTGCGCCAGACCCGGCCGGAGCCACTGCTGCCCCGGGCGCGCAGCATCGCCCGCAACGACGGTGTGCGCATCGAGATCGAGGGGCGAACCGTGCGCGCGCATCTGCATCGCGGCGGTCAGGCCTCGATCGCGCACATCGAGGTGGTGCCGCTGTCGCGAGCGGCGGTGACCGCGATCGGTCACACGATCACCGACCCGACCGTCCTCACCGACGAGATGCACCGGGCCCTGCTCGACGCGGGTCACTCCCCCGCGCCGACCCTGGCGAGCACCGATTGTTCGTGCTCGGCACGGACCGCGCGCTGCGTGCACGTGTTCGCGACGCTGTACACGATCGCCCGCAGGGTCGACGAGAATCCGCGCCTCGCCTTGGAATTGCAGGGCTGTTTCGACGGCGGCGCCGATGCCGATCTCCCCGTCCAGGAGCCACGCTGGACCAGTATCAACGCTCTCGACCCGACCCGGTTCTTCCTCACGAATTCCTGATCCTTCGGTCGACGATCAACGCCCGGACCAGCCGCATCGCCGCGGCTGGTCCGCTCGAATTCCACACCGACGGCCGGTCTTTCGGTGGACGAGCGCCGTGTGCACGGGCCATCGACCCCACTCAGGCGTTGGTGCCACCGTCCACGGTGAGGATCGCACCGGTGATCGATCGACCGGACGGTCCCGCGAGGAAGACGACCAGTTCGGCGACGTCGGCGGCGGTACCGAACCGGCCGAGGGCGCTGAACTCTCGTTGGGTCGGCGCATGATCGCTGTCCGCCGGATTCATGTCGGTGTCGGTGGGGCCCGGCTGCACGAGGTTGACGGTGATGCCGCGCGGACCCAGCTCGCGCGCAAGGGCTTTGGTGAAGCCGTTGAGGGCCGACTTGCTCAGGTTGTAGAGCGACAATCCACCGAAGAGCGCGCGGTCGGACAGGTTGGAGCCGATGGAGATGATTCGGCCGCCGTCGCCGAGATGCGGTAGGGCGGCCTGGCCCGCGACGAAGGCGGCACGGGCGTGGATGTCGAGCGCGCGGTCGATCTCGTCGAGAGTGAACTCCGCGTAGGGCTTGGCCGGGAAGATGCCTGCGTTGTTCACCAGCACGTCGAGGCCGCCCAGTTCGCGGGCGGTCTGCTCGACGGCGGCGACGACCTGTGCCGCGTCGGCGCTGTCGGCCCGGATCGGCAGCGCGCGGCGCCCCAGCGCCTCGATCTCGGCGGCCACCGCCTTCGCGGCGACCTCGTCGCGCTGGTAGGTGAACGCCACATCGGTGCCCGCGGCAGCCAGTGCGCGGGCGATGGCCGCGCCGATCCCACGGCTCGCGCCGGTCACCAGGGCCACGGTGTCACTGCTCGTCATCAGGCTCGCTCCATTTCTGTAGTGGTCAGTACATAAATAGACAAGCGCATCCACCCCTCCCCGTCAAGAGTTTCTTATCGGTCAGCACAGAAAGTGCGGGCGCGGCCGCGACCACCCGCGAGGAGCGGTATATTTACTGATCGGCACAGAAAGGTTTCCGATGGCAGAACGTGGCCGCCCCCGAGGCTTCGACCGCGAGGTCGCGCTGCGCCGTGCGATGGAGGTGTTCTGGGAACGCGGCTACGACGGCGCCTCGATGAGCGACCTCACCACCGCCATGGGCATCAACTCCCCCAGCCTCTACGCCGCCTTCGGCGACAAGGAAGCCCTGTTCCGCGCCGCCGTCGAGCTCTACGGCCGCAGCGAGGGCTCCCACACGGCCAGGGCGCTGCGCGAGCAACCCACCGCCTACGCCGCGATCGAAGCGATGCTGCGCGACAACATCACCACCTACACCGATCCCGGCCTCCCGCACGGTTGCATGGTGGTTCTGGCCGGCGCGACCTACACCACCCGCAACGCCGCGGTCCGCGAATTCCTCGTCGACGCCCGCCGCCACACCACCGCCGACATCCACGCCCGCCTCGACCGCGGCGTCACCGAGGGCGACCTCGCCCCCGACACCGACACGGCATCACTGGCGATGCTGTACAGCACTGTGCTGTACGGACTGTCGATCCAGGCCAGAGACGGCGTCGGCCCCGACGAGCTGAGCGCCGCGGTCGACAGTGCGATGCGCACGCTCGCGGCCGCGACCCGCTAGCCGAGGCCGCGATCAGTGGCCTGTCCGGCCGTCAACGCCGAACGGGGGCCTCCCCGCAGCCGTCGTCGGCGGGATCTCAGAGACGACGCAGGGCCGCGATGCGCTCACCCAATTGATCGACACTCGCCAATGCCGTCGGCGGACCACCACATTCGCGACGGAGTTCGCCGTGGATCACGCCGTGGGGTTTGCCGGTGCGGTGATGATGCATCGCGACGAGGCTGTTGAGTTCGCGGCGCAGTTCGCCCAGTTTGTCGGAGGTGGCAACGCGTTCGGCGACGGCCGCGGGCTGGGGGGCGGACTCCTGGGCGGCGCTGCGGTCGGCGAGCTGGCGGGTCTGGCGGTCGCGCAGCAGCGCACGCATCTGGTCGGCGTCGAGCAGCCCGGGGATACCCAGGTAATCGGCCTCCTCGTCGCTGCCCGCGATGGTGGCGGTGCCGAAGGAGGAGCCGTCGTAGATCACCTGGTCGAGTTCGGCGTCGGCGGCCAGCGCGACGAAGGATTTCTCGTCCTCGCCGGGTTCGTCCTTGGCCTTGTTCGCGTCCATCAGCAGCTCGTCGTCGAGCCCGTCCTTCTCGCGATGCGGCTTGCCGATGACGTGATCGCGCTGCAATTCCAGCTGGGCGGCCAGATCGAGCAGCACCGGCACCGACGGCAGGAACACACTCGCGGTCTCACCCGGCTTACGGGCACGCACGAAACGGCCGATGGCCTGTGCGAAGTACAACGGCGTCGACGCGCTGGTGGCGTACACGCCCACGGCCAGACGCGGCACGTCGACGCCCTCGGACACCATCCGCACCGCCACCATCCACGGCTGGGTGCCCTTGCCGAACTCACCGATGCGCTGGGAGGACTGCGGATCGTCGGACAGCACCACCGAGGGCCGCTCACCACAGATGTGCTCGAGCAGTTCGGCGTAGTCGCGAGCCCGTTCCTGATCGGTGGCGATCACCAGACCGCCCGCGTCGGGCATACCGGAGGCGCGCAGCTGACGCAGGCGCATGTCGGCCGCGCGCAACACCGCCGAGATCCAGTCACCCGCCGGATCGAGCGCGGTGCGCCAGGCCCGCGCGGTGTGCTCGGCGCTCAGCGGTTCGCCGAGTCGGGCGGTGTGCTCCTCGCCCGCGCTGTCGCGCCAGTGCGCGTCACCGGAGTAGGCCAGGAACACCACCGGCCGCACGACGCCGTCGGCGAGCGCGTCGGCATAGCCGTAGGAATGGTCGGCGCGCGAGCGCGGGAAGCCGCCTTCGTCGGGTTCGTAGGTGACGAAGGGGATCTTCGAATCATCACTGCGAAACGGGGTTCCGGTCAGCGCGAGACGGCGCGTCGCGTCGCCGAACGCCTCTTCGGTCGCCTCGCCCCAGGTCTTGGCGTCGCCCGCGTGGTGGATCTCGTCGAGAATCACCAGCGTGCGCCGGTTCTCGGTGCGCACCCGGTGCCGCGTGGGGTGGGCGGCGACCTGGGCATAGGTCACCACCACACCGTGATAGTCGCCCGAGGTCGCGCCGGTGGAGTTGGAGAAGCGCGAGTCCAGCTGGATCCCGGTGCGCGCGGCCGCGGCCGACCACTGGTGCTTGAGGTGTTCGGTCGGGGCGACCACCGTGATCTGATCCACCGTGCGATCCGCCAGCAACTCCGCGGCAACCCGCAGCGCGAACGTGGTCTTGCCGGCGCCGGGTGTCGCGACAGCGAGGAAGTCGCGCGGCTTGGTGGCCAGGTACTTCGTCAGCGCCCGCCGCTGCCAGGCGCGCAACGACCCCGACGGCGCACCTCCCGCGGCAGTCTCGCCCGGTGTCCCCACTTGCCTCGCCGTAGCGGCGCCACCCGACCCAGTCACGCAGACGACCCTAGCCGCCCGATGCGGCGTGTCGCCAAACCGACGCGGGGTGGGCGACCGGCATCACAACCGCGCCCGTGGTCACCGCCCATTTACCTGTTACCCGCCGACACGATGCTCGGCCCGCACCACACAGACCCCCAACGTGCGGGATGCTTGACCACGAGATGACCAACGACCACGTCCCGAGCGCCGACGCGGCGCGCCCGTCACGGGCGCTCCCGTCCCGTGCCGCGCCCGCGCGCGCCACGGTCGGCACCCAGGCCGTTCCGCAACGTCGCAGCGATCACTCGCGATGGGTGCGATGGCTGGCGACGGCGTGGCGGCTGGTGGTCCGGGTGGCGCTCAAGTGCTGGGACAACTCGATCTTCGCCAAGTCCGCGGCCGCGGCGTTCTGGCAGACGCTGTCGCTGGCGCCGCTGCTGCTCGGCATACTCGGCAGTCTTGGCTACGTGGGCGGGTTGTTCGGCCCCGACACCGTCCTGATCGTGGAGAGCAAGATCATCGCGTTCAGTCGCGACTTCTTCAGCCCCTCGGTGGTCTCGGATCTGATCGAACCGACCGTCGACGACGTGCTCGGCAAAGGGCGCGGTGCGGTGGTGTCGGTGGGTTTCGTGCTCTCGCTGTGGGCCGGATCCTCGGCCATGGCCACCTTCGTCGACGCCATCGTGGAGGCGCACGGTCAGCAGGACGCTCGTCATCCGGTCTGGCAGCGGATCTTCGCGCTGCTGCTGTACGTGCAGTTCCTCGTAGCCGCGGTGCTGATCCTGCCGCTGATCGCGCTGGGCCCCACCCGGATCGGACGGGTGCTGCCGCAGGCGTGGCGTGAGCCGGGGCTGCGGCTGATCGACACCTTCTACTATCCGATCGTGGGGGTGCTGCTGATCGTCGGACTGACCACGCTCTACAAGCTGGCCCTGCACAAATCGCTGCCGTGGCATCGGCTCTTCGGCGGCGCACTGGTGGCCGGGGTGTTCTTCCTGGGGGCCAGCGACCTGCTGCGCCGGTACCTGTCGTGGATCACCCGAACCGGGGTCAGCTACGGCGCGCTGGCCACCCCGATCGCGTTCCTGCTGTTCACCTATTTCCTCGGCTTCGCGGTGATCCTCGGCGCGGAGTTCAACGCCGCCGTCCAGGAGTTCTGGCCGGCCAGGGCCACCCGGATGGAACAGGTCAAGGAGTGGATCACCAACCAGGTGCGTGGTGACGACGACGAGCACGACGAAACCGCCGGGGCCTACACCGAGGCACCGGCGTCACCTACCGAGCCGTCCGCTCAGTCGCCGTCCTTGCGCAAGCCCTCGTAGACCTTCTTGCAGTCCGGGCACACAGGCGAGCCGGGCTTGGCCGAACGCGTCACCGGGAAGACTTCGCCGCACAGGGCGACGACCATCGTGCCCATCACGGCACTCTCGGCGATCCGGTCCTTCTTCACGTAATGGAAGAATTTGGGGGTGTCGTCGCTGGTCGTCTCGTCGGTCGTGGTTTCCGGGCGTACCAGAGTGTCTGTACTCACGCCTTCCATGATGCCGCATCCGGTGCCCGGTCCGCTGACCAGCCGCGTGTGCGCTCGACGACGCCGAGTGGAAGACTCGGGGGTATGCAGTCCTACGGCGATGCCTCCAGCGCCGACGAACCGACGCCGGACCCGGAAGTGACCATGCCCACCGAGCCCAGGTCCTCGCGTGGGTTCTTCCGTCCCGCGCCCGTCGAACACGCCGTGCTGATCACCGAGGCCGCGCCCTCGCTCGACGACCAACACCGCGCCCGAGTGCGCCGCTACACGTTCATCATGGCCTTCCGGATCCCCTGCCTGATCCTGGCCGCGATCGCCTACAGCGCGTTCGAGAATCCGCTGCTGTCGATCTTGATCATCGCCGCCTCGGTGCCGTTGCCGTGGATCGCGGTGCTGGTCGCCAACGACCGGCCACCGCGCACCAAGGACGAGCCGAGCCGCTGGGACGGCCACTCGAGCCAGACCGCCCTCGAATCGGGGCAGCGAAAAGTCATCGAATGAGGCTCGGGCGGCTGTCGGTCGCCGGACCAGCATCGACCTGACTGCCACGATGCCGCACAGGCCGCCCGCGACGTACCAGGCGAGGTCGTAAGAGCCCACCTGCGGATGCCGAACCGGCCCATCAGCGCGGCGGCGAACGGCGAAATCAGGCCGTAGAGCAGCATATTCAGAAGTAGGCGATGGAGATCGACGCGGGCGACCAGCCCAATTCGGTGTGCAGCGCCTCGATGAGGACGCTCGGGATCCAGCGGAAGGCGGCCGCGCCGAGCAGCACGACAATCCACGCGCGGGATGGAGTCCAGCCAGGGGCACTGTTCTCGCGCACGCCGCGACAGCCCCCTCCTCGCGTTGTACAGACCGCACTGTCGACAGCGCGGCCCGTGCCGCATACCGTTCGGGCAGGACCACCCGCGCTGCCGATCGGATGCTCGCAACCGCCCGACCCGATCGTCGAGTGCCTCCTCTCGGAAGGGAGACAGCATGATTCGCTGGACCTGGGCGTTTCTCGACCGGCCCGTCGACACCTTCGCCGAGTGTGCGCGGTTCTGGGCGACGGTCACCGGTTCCACCCTGTCGCCACCGCGCGGCGAGCACGACGAGTTCCGCACACTGCTGCCCGCGAGCGGTCCCGCGTGGGTCAAGATGCAAGCGGTCGACGGCGACGGGGGCATCCACCTCGACCTCGATGTCGACGACATCGCGGCGGCGGTATCGACCGCGACCGGGCTCGGCGCCCGCGTCGTCGCCGAGCTGACCGACTACACCGTGTTGGAATCACCTGCGGGACAGACCTTCTGCCTCACCCCCGCCGATGAGAACGCCAGTACGGACCCGGCGCCGGTCACGGTCGTCACCGCGCCCGACGGGACGGTCACCCGGCTCGACCAGATCTGTCTCGATCTGTCCCCCAACGACATCGACGCCGACACCGCCTTCTGGCGCGCGCTCACCCGCTGGACATCCAAGCCGAGCTCCCGGCCGGAATACTCCCGCCTGCGTGGGCCCGACCAGCCGCTGCACTTGCTCCTCCAACGCCTCGACGACCCACGCCCCGCGGGCGCGCACGCCGATCTGGCGTCGTCGAACATCGCGGCCACCGCCACCTGGCACGAATCCCTCGGCGCCACCCGCATCACCGACGCCGACGAGTGGATCGTCTTGCGCGACCCCGGAAACGCCCTGTACTGCGTGACCTCCCGGGATCCGTACACCGGCTGAGGCGACCGCGCTGTCCCCACCACACTGTCATCGGCCCTGGGTGGTCACACACGATCGGTGACCCTCCCTCCAACGCACGACGCGCGACGGCCGACCCACATATGCCGCTTCGTGGCCCCCGACGCAGTCCGAGGCGCGACACGCACCGTCAGCTGGTCGTTCGACGCCCCCGGGGTCCTGGCAGAGTGGTCGGGTGCCTACGAACCCCACGATGACCGGTTCCCTGCTCACCGCGCTGTGCCCGGACCTGCGCACCGCGCTGCTGCGGGTCGGTTACGACGCCGACACGCTGGTGCAGGCTCTGGGGCCGGATGTGCATGCGGCGCTGAGCCGTTCGGAGCCGGTGCCGGTGCGCCGGGCCGCCAGGGCAGCGGGCGAGCTCGGCACGCTGGTTCGGTTGTTGCTGCTCGGCGACGCACTGCCCGAAGGTGCGGTGGCCGCGGCCCTGTCGCCGGTGCGCGTCGACGACGCCGTCGCGGCGGGTCTGCTCGCGCGCGACGGCGACGAGGTCAGGGCCGCGCTGGATCTGCGGCCGCTCGACGTCGGCGCGGGGACGCGGTGGATCCTGTCCGATCTCGACGACTCCATGCGGCGCCGCACGCTCACCGAGGATCACGTCCTCGGTGTCGGGCACGCGTCGCTGTCGTTGCTGCGGGCGACGCCGACCGAACCGGTCGGCACCCTGCTGGATCTGGGCACCGGCTGCGGCGTGCAGGCCGTGCACGCGGCCGGGTACGCGGGCCGGGTCACCGCCACCGACGTCAACGCGCGGGCCCTGTGGCTGGCGCAGGCCACCGCCGCGCTCAACGAACTCGACGTCGAACTGCTCGAGGGCTCCTGGTTCGACCCCGTGGCCGGGCGGCGCTTCGATCAGATTGTCGCCAATCCGCCGTTCGTGGTCGGTCCGGCACGCATCGAACACACCTATCGCGACTCCGGGCTCGCCCTGGACGGCGCCAGCGAACTGGTCATCGGGCGGGCACCGGAGCTACTGGCACCCGGCGGCACCGCGGCCATGCTCGCGGCCTGGGTGCACGTGGACGGACAGGACTGGCGGCAACGGGTGTCGAGCTGGTTGCCCGCCCACGGCGTCGACGCCTGGGTCGTGCAGCGCGATGTCGCCGATCCCGGCCTCTATGTGGGCACCTGGCTGCGCGACGCGGGCCTCGACCCGCGCGACCCGGCCGCCCAGGAACAGGCGGCGCGGTGGCTCGATGCCTTCGACGCCGCCGATGTCGAGGGCGTCGGCTTCGGATTCGTCTACCTGCGCGCGATCGACGGACCCACCGAACTGCTCGCCGAAGACCTCACCCACGGTTTCGACGACCCGCTCGGCACCGAGGTCGCCGACTATTTCGCCCGGTCCGCCTGGCTGCGCGCGGTGGCCACCGACGAGGACCTCGCGTGGCGATCACGCTTCGCGCCGAGCCCGGCGACCGCGCTGGAACGGGTGTACCTGCCCGGCGAAGTCGGCTGGACCGAGCAGGTGGCCCGCCTGCATCGCGGCGACGGACCACGCTGGCAGCACGAGATCGACGAGTCGACGGTCGCCCTGGTCGCGGGAATGCGGGCCGACGGACTGCCGTTGTACGAACTGATCGAACTACTCGCCCTCGCCGACGGAGCCGAGCACGTCACGCCGGAATTCGCCGCCCAGGCACTCGGTGTGGTCGCCGGACTCGTCCGCCACGGATTGGTGCGGCCCGTCTGAACCGCCCCTCGGTGGCAGCGAGTGTCCGACATCGGCGCTCTTCTCAGGAACTTCTCAGCCGTTGGGGTGGGAACCAGCAGCTCAGAGCGGTTTATCGACCGCGGGATCGGGAACTTTCTCTATGTCGGGTCCGTTGATCGGAGTGAGACACCACCGACAGGAGGCAAGTCATGACAAGCCCCGCCACCACTCGTTTGCGCCCCAGCGAGGCCGATATCGACGCCCAGAGCCCCGCGGCCGATCTGGTACGCGTGTACCTCAACGGAATCGGACGCACGGCACTGCTCACGGCGGCCGACGAGGTCGAGTTGGCCAAGCGCATCGAGGCGGGCCTGTATGCCCAGAACCTGCTATCGACCGGTAAGCGGTTGACGGCGGCTCGCAAGCGTGATCTGGCGATTCTGGTCCGCGAGGGCTCTGCCGCCCGCTCGCATCTGCTCGAGGCCAACCTGCGTCTGGTCGTATCCCTGGCCAAGCGCTACACCGGACGCGGCATGCCCCTGCTGGACCTGATCCAAGAGGGCAACCTCGGACTGATCCGCGCGATGGAGAAGTTCGACTACGCCAAGGGCTTCAAGTTCTCCACCTACGCCACCTGGTGGATCCGTCAGGCCATCACCCGCGGCATGGCAGATCAGAGCCGCACCATCCGGCTGCCCGTGCACCTGGTCGAACAGGTGAACAAGCTCGCCAGGATCAAGCGTGAACTGCATCAGCAGCTGGGCCGCGAGGCCACCGACGCCGAACTCGCCAACGAGTCGGGCATCCCGGTGGAGAAGATCGCCGACCTGCTCGACCACAGCCGCGATCCGGTGAGCCTGGACATGCCCGTCGGCAACGACGAGGAGGCTCCGCTCGGCGACTTCATCGAGGACTCCGAGGCCACCTCCGCGGAGAGCGCCGTGATCGCCGGGCTGCTGCACCACGACGTGCGCAGCGTCCTGGCCACGCTCGACGAGCGCGAGCAGCAGGTCATCCGCCTGCGCTTCGGGCTCGACGACGGCCAGCCGCGCACCCTGGACCAGATCGGCAAGCTGTTCGGCCTGTCCCGTGAGCGGGTTCGCCAGATCGAGCGCGAGGTCATGTCCAAGCTGCGCAAGGGTGACCGCGCCGACCGGTTGCGCGCCTACGCCAGCTGATCCCCACACTCGACGGCCCTCCGGGGTCGTCTTCCGAAACGCCGACCGGCGACCGCGAACCCCTCCCCTCCGGGTCGCGAGCCGGTCGGCGTTGTTCGTTGCACCGGGGTCGCCGCCGCCTCTCGCTCAGGCCAGCCGGCGTGGGCCGGTGTCGAAGCGGCTAGGTTCCGGGCCGATGCGGGCTCGCGCATAGATGATCTCGGCCGAGGCCGACGCGGCCAGCACCGGATCGCAGGAGAGCTCGCGCATCTGGGGAATGTCGTCGAACAGAGCCGAAATGCGTTGAGCCAGCTCCGCCAGGGCACCCTTGTCGACACCCGTTCGGCCAGGACCCTCGGAGAGCAAGGGCGCCGCGCGGGGTGCGTCGATCAGCGCGCTCGCTTCCTCCTGTGTGAGGGGGAGCGCGCGGTAGGCGCGGTCGCCGAGCAGGTCGATGATCATTCCCGAGAGGCCGAACTGGATCACCGACCCGAACGACGGGTCGTCGGTGACGCGCAGCACGCAGCCGACGCCCTTGGTGGCCATCTTCTGCAGGTGCAGCAGCGGATCACCGCAGATCGCCACCAAATCGGTGTAGGCCTGCCGCACCGCGTCGGGCCCCCACAGGTCCAGACGCACCCCGATCAGGTCGGGCCTGCGCCGCCACAGCTCCCCCGTGGCCTTGGCCGCGACCGGATAGCCGAGCTCCTCGGCCGCGGCGACCGCCTGATCGGCATCGCGCACCGCCCGGAACTCGACCACATCGATGCCGTAGCACCCGAGCAGCCGCGCCGCCTCCTCGTCGGTGAGCCACCGCCCGCCCGACTCCGCCAGCCACCCCTCCACCAGTGCCGCGGCGGCCGCCGTGTCGATCCCCGGCGGACGAACCACCGGCGAGATCGGCCGATCCCGCCACCGCGCGTACCGGTCGACCCTGGCCAGCGCGCGGGCGGCCCGCTCGGGATCGGGATAGGACGGGATGGAGCCCCGATCGGGCGCCCCCGCTGTGGTCCGCACCGCCAACTGCCGCGGTATCCCCGACTCCGCGACGAACGTCGTCAGCACCGGCTTGTCCGGCGCCGCCGACGCAGCCGCCCGCAAGGCATCCCCGAAGCCCTCCATCGGCACCGGAACCGGCGGGGCGACCACAACGATCACCGCGTCGACCGCGTCGCTGCGCAGCGCGGCCAGCACCGCCTCCCGGAAGTCCGCCGGAGTAGCCTCCGGACCCAAGTCCACCGGCCCGTCCACCGCTACGCCGTCGGCACGCGCTGCGCTGGACACCGCGTCGGCGGGCCTGCGTTCGGTGCGCCAGGCACTGCGCACACCCCATTTCGGTGGCCGCACACGCTGGGCCCCGTGCTCGGTCGGGCGAGCGCCGGGACCTCGGTCCACCACCGTCGCGGGGCGGTGCACGTGCAGGCCTTCGCTGCGGGCGGCGTCGATCGCCAGCCAGTTCAGGGCGGCGCTGTTGCCGACCACGGCGACGCGGGGTCCCCGGGGCAGGGGCTGGCAGGCCAGCAGAGCAGCGCAGTCGAAGAGTTCGGAGATGGAGTCGACCTGGATGATTCCTGCCTGGCCGAACAGGTCGCGCACCACGGTGCGGTCCATGTCGGTGCCCGCAGCGAGGCGTCCGCTGCTGACCGCGACGATCGGCTTGCCACGGGCGACCCTGCGGGCCAGGCGGGAGAACTTGCGCGGGTTACCGAAACTCTCCAGGTAGAGCAGGATCACTTCGGTGTCGGCGGCGGTGTCCCAGTACTGCAGCAGGTCGTTGCCCGAGACGTCGGCGCGATTTCCCGCTGACACAAAGGTGGACAGGCCGAGGTTGCGGGCCGCGGCCTCACCGAGGATCGCCGCGCCGAGCGGGCCGGATTGGCAGAAGAAGCCGATGCGGCCTCGTTGGGGCAGCACCGGCGCCAGGGTGGCGTTGAGGCCCACCGCTGGGTCGGTGTTGGCGATGCCGAGCGCGCTGGGGCCGACCACGCGCATCCCGTGTCCGCGGGCCGCGGCGACCAGGTCGTGTTCGGCGGCCAACCCGGTGTCGCCGGTCTCGCCGAAACCCGCGGTCAACACGACCAGGCCCTTGACTCCCTTGGCCATGCAGTCGTCGAGGACGGCCCCGATCGCCGCGGGAGGCACCGCCACGACCGCCAGATCGACCTCGTCGGGGATTTCGCGCACCGTGGCGTAGGCCCGGACCCCGCGCACCGACCGCCGGTGCAGATTCACCGGGAACACCGGCCCGCTGAAGCCGCCGGCGAGCAGATTCGCCAGTACCGCGCCGCCGACGCGGGTCCGTTCCGGTGACGCGCCGATCACCGCGACCGAGCCGGGCGCGAGCAGATTGCCGACGCTGCGCGCTTCCGAGGCCGCCTCGCGCGAATCCCGCACGGTGCGCAGCGCTTCGGTGGGGTCGATGGCGAATTCGAGATGCACTTCCGAACCGTCGCGACTGCGCTGCAGCTGATAGCCCGCCTCACGGAAGACCGTGATCATGGCCTCGTTCTCGGCCAGCACCTCGGCGACGAACGCCTCCACTTCGTTTTCGGCGGCGGCCCCGGCCAGGTGCTCGAGCAGCACCGATCCGAGCCCGCGTCCCTGGTGCTCGTCGGCGATCACGAAGGCCACCTCGGCCGCGCGCGGGCCCTGCCGGGCGAGCAGTTCGTAGCGGGCCACGCCGATGATGGCCGTGCCGAGTACCGCGACCAGGCCGACCCGATCGTGGTAGTCGACGTGGGTGGTGCGGTACATGTCCTTGGGCGAGATCTGCGGGTACGGACCGAAATAGCGCAGGTACCGGGTGCGATCGGACAGGCCGGTGTGAAAGGCGGCCAGCGCGTCGGCGTCGGCGGGCATGATCGGGCGTACCCGCACCACGCCGCCGTCGGCGGCGAGCACATCGCCGTACCAGTGTTGGGGTGGCGCAGGCGGATTCGCGGGCGTGTCGGAGGTATCGGGCAGCAGCGGCTCAGTCACGGGGGTCCTCCGGGTCGAGACCGAGCAGGCCGAAACTCGCCCGCCGGGTGGCCGTGATAGCGGTGTCGACCGCTCGTTGTGCGCGGATCTGGCCCGCGTCGCCGATCTCGGGTGTGCCGCCGGGGCCGTCCCAGGCGCGGTAGGCGATGTCGCCGCCGTCGCCCATGGTCGTCGGTGGTTGCACTCGCGGGGCGGCGAGTCGAATCTGCTCTATCCAGTCGGCGGGCACCGGCGTGTCGGGGGCGAGCGGCCGGTCCAGTGCCGCGGCCAGCAGGTGGGTCCAAGCGCGTGGCACCACGCGCACCACGCCGTATCCGCCGCCGCCGATGGCCAGCCACCGCCCTTCGGCGTATTCGTCGGCGAGGTCGCGCATCGCGAGGAACGCCGCACGCTGACCGTCGACGGTGAGTTCCAGATCGGCGAGCGGATCTTCGCGGTGGGTGTCGACACCGCACTGGCTGATGATGATCTGTGGCCGGAACGCGGCCACCGCGCCGGGCACCACCGCGTGAAACCCTCTCAGCCACTGGGCGTCCCGGGTGCCGGGCAGCAACGCAAGATTGATCGAGGTGCCTTCGGCCGCGCCGACCCCGGTCTCCTCCGGCCACCCGGTGTTGGGCCACAACGTCGCCGGATGCTGGTGCATCGACACGGTGAGCACCCGGGGATCGGCGTAGAACGCGCGTTGCACCCCGTCGCCGTGGTGAACGTCGACATCGAGGTAGGCGATGCGATCGAAGCCGTGGTCGAGCAGCCACGAGATGGCGATCGCGGCATCGTTGTAGACGCAGAAACCCGCCGCCGAATCCGGCATGGCGTGGTGCATTCCGCCGCCGATGCTCACCGCCCGCCGGGTACGGCCCGCCGCGATCTCGCGCGCCGCGGCCAGGGTGCCGCCGACGATCACCGACGCGGCCTCGTGCATGTGCGGGAACACCGGGTTGTCGGCGGTGCCGAGCCCGTGGAGGGCGTCCTCCGGGGTAGGCGGTCCTTGCCCCGCCCGGCACACCGCGTCGATATAGGAGCCGCTGTGGACCCGCATCAGGTCGGATCGGGTCGCCGCGTCGGGCGAGAGCGGCTCGACACCATCGAGAAGACCTAAGCTCTTGGCCAGCGACATGGTGTATTTCAGGCGGGCCGGCTTCATCGGATGCTCCGGACTCCAGGTGTAACCGAGGAATCGCTCGGTCCACACGACGGTCCCTGCGTGTTCGCTGCGCGGCGAAGTGACCATGCTCGCCACGCTAGCCGGAAGCAGCAGCCCCCGTGCGGCGTTGACATGCAGTAGAAATAGGGCCGCTGGTCCGACGGGCGGGCCCGCGTTCGCGCGTGGGTAGAATTCGTGCTGACGAAGGGGTATCAGGTGAAGGATCTGGTCGACACCACGGAGATGTATCTCCGTACCATCTACGACCTCGAGGAAGAGGGCGTGGTGCCGCTGCGTGCGCGCATCGCCGAACGCCTCGAGCAGAGTGGTCCGACGGTGAGCCAGACGGTCGCGCGAATGGAGCGCGACGGCCTGTTGCTCGTCGCCGGCGACCGCCATCTCGAGCTCACCGACAAAGGCAGATCCATGGCTGTGTCGGTGATGCGCAAGCACCGGCTCGCAGAGCGGTTGCTGGTCGACATCATCGGTTTGGACTGGGAGAACGTGCACGCCGAGGCGTGTCGCTGGGAACACGTGATGAGCGAGGAGGTGGAGCGTCGCCTGATCGAGGTGCTCAACCACCCGACCACCTCGCCCTACGGCAACCCCATTCCCGGTCTGGACGAGCTCGGCCTGGCCGACGCGGCCGCCGCCGAGGAGACGCTGATCCGGCTCTCCGATCTGCCCAACGGCGCCCTGCACGCGGTGGTCGTACGCAGGCTGGCCGAGCACATCCAGACCGACCCGGAGGTCATCGGGCGGTTGCGTGAGGCGGGCGTGGTGCCCGACGCACGCGTGACCGTCGAGACCAAACCGGGTGCGGTCCTGATCACGGTGCCCGGCCACAACGGTTTCGAACTGTCCGAAGAGATGGCGCATGCCGTCCAGGTGAGGCTGGTCTGATTCGTGAAACTTCTCGTCACCGGCGGCGCCGGCTATGTGGGCGGCGTCTGCGCCGCTGTACTGCTCGAATCCGGTCACGAGGTCGTCGTCGTCGACGACCTCTCGACCGGTAATGCCGACGGTGTCCCGGCCGGCGCGCGGTTCGTCGAGGGCGATATCGCCGTCGCGGCCCCCGAACTGCTGCGCGCCGAATCCTTCGACGGTGTGCTGCATTTCGCGGCACAGTCGTTGGTCGGCGAGTCGGTGGAGCAGCCGGAGAAGTACTGGCACGGCAATGTCGTGAAAACGCTGACATTGCTCGAGGCGATCCGCGAGACCGGTACCGCCCGGCTCGTGTTCTCCTCCACCGCCGCGGTGTACGGCGAGCCCGAGCAGGTCCCGATCACCGAGACCTCGCCCACTCGCCCCACCAATCCCTACGGTGCGAGCAAGCTGGCCATCGATCACGCCATCACCTCCTATGCGGCGGCGCACGGTCTGGCCGCGACCAGCCTGCGCTACTTCAATGTGGCGGGCGCCTACGCCGGACTCGGCGAGAACCGGTTGGTGGAAACGCATCTGATCCCCCTCGTGCTGCAGGTGGCGCTGGGTCACCGCAAGGCCATTTCGGTGTACGGCACCGACTGGCCGACGCCGGACGGTACGTGTGTGCGCGACTACATCCATATCCGCGATCTGGCGCAGGCACACCTGCTCGCGCTGTCGTCGTCGCAGCCCGGCACACACCGGATCTGCAACCTCGGCTCGGGTACGGGTTTCTCGGTGCGCGAAGTGATCTCGGCGTGCGAGCGGGTCACCGGTCTGGCGATCGAAACGATCGACGCGCCGCGGCGTGCGGGCGATCCGGCCGTCCTGATCGCCTCCAGTGATCGCGCGGTCGCCGAACTGGGATGGCGGCCCGAGCACAACGACCTCGACGAAATCGTCTCCGACGCCTGGACTTTCCTGCGTTCCCTGGGCGCGAACGCCCACAGCGCCCGCTGAATCGGCGAGGTCGACCGCCGAATCAATGGTCTGCGGGGGTGATCGGGCCGATGTCGACCCCGAGGTCGGCGGCGATCTGATGGCCACAGTGGGCGAGTTTGCGCAGCCGTTCGGGCCGCAACCCGGTTTGCAGCGAGGTCTCCAGCAGCACCGCCATCGAATGCTCGGCATCGGCCGCCACCGCGGCGGCGATCGCGACGCCGGCGAACGGTCCGTCACCGCGCAGGTAGGCGCTGAAACCGAGCAGGGCCGCGGCCTCGGCGCGGTCGCTGCCCGGCGTCGCCCGGGCCAGCTGCGCCCACAACCGCTCGGCGGCCTCGGCGTGGTCGCCCAGCGCCAGCCCGTACATGGCATCGCGGATCGGCCGGTCGCGCAGGGTCGCGGCCAGTCGCGCGAGTTCACGGTCGGCCCGCGGCGCGCCGGAGGCGGTGTCGGCGATCTGCCACAGCACCCATTCCAGCGCCCGCCGCTGGTAGGCCGCCGCGTTTCCGGCGCGTGTCGCCGCCATCAGCCCACCCCGGTACCGCGCGTGCGCCGCCCCGAGCTGAGCCCGCACCCGCGCGCTCAGCAGGTCGTCGGGAAGCATCAGTGCGGTCATCTCGTGCCGGGAGCCTCGAATCTGCTTACCCTGCAGCACATGTGACACCGCCACGATCGAGGACGACGGGTCGGCGACGACACCGGTCCCGAACGTGCCGAACACGCTGTGATACCGCTGACCCGCCGCGATCGCAGGCACCGACCAGGCGCCGCGAACCGCGAGCCCGTCCTCGGCCAGCACGTCGATCAACTCGGCCGCGCGCAAGACTTCCTCGCCCTCGAATTCGGCCCGGTCCTCGACGAACACGGCGAGAACCCCGGTGGCCTCCTCGCGCAGGCAGATCGATCCCAGACAGGCGATGAACTGGTCGAGCAGCCGCGTGTCGGTGGCCACGTCGAGATCGAAGCGCACCACCGCCTCGATCGCCTCGGCGGCCCCGCCCGCCACCTCGCGCAGAACGGCGACGACGAGGGATCGTTCGGGGACGAAGCCGAGCATCGCGGGCAGGGCGGCGATCAGTTCGCCGGGTTCGTCGACGCGCACCGGCGGACGTGGCAGCCCGCCGGGATAGCGAGGGGTGGATTCGGCACAGCCGAGTGCGCGAGGAAACGGTCCGGTGCGCACGGCCCGGCGGGTGGAGTTCGTCGATGGCGTCATGGCTCCACCGTGCCCGTCGCCTACCGCGGACCCGAGGCGCCGAACTGGGCTTTCATCCGCCCTGTGAGTAACGACGACGCTGTGGAGTAACCCCGGTCCCGGCAATGCGCCGCGGGCGAATGTGTCACTGCCTCGTGATAGGGGCTTCAGCCACCGCGCACGGCGGCGACGGTTGTCGCGAACATCTCGTCGACGGCAGCCGTATCCGGTTGCCCCGCACCGAAAGTCATCGATGTCACCGTGATGCGGACATCGCCGATCCGACCTATCGAGGTCTGCATCGTCTGGGTCAGTCCCGCACCACCGACATCGGGAACCACGGTGCGCCGCAACGCGATCGCTTCGTCGGCACCGGAAGGTACGGCCTGGTCGAGCACGGTGGTGACGGTCGAGCCCGCGCCCGCGCGCGAGACTTGCATCTGGACGCATCCGCGCAGCCGGTCGCGCAACTCGGCGACGAGTTCGGCGCTGCGCGACAACTCGACGGTCAGGGTCGCCCGGCTCGCGTCATCGGTTCCCACCGCCACCGCCGCCGGCTCGCCCCCTGGCTCCGGTTCAGCCGGAGTGCAGTGCACCGGGCGAACGGACGCGCCCGCCCCCACGCCGTCGAGATCACCCGCGGCCGCCGTCGCCGCCTGCACGGGCAGGACCACCGCCGGGTACCGCGCCGGGAACAGCGACGGTGTCGGCAGTAGCTCGGCCAACGAACCGTCGACCTGTCGCAGGGCCACCGCACTCTCGGCGACCGGCGTTCCGCTCACACTCTGTGCGCACCCCGTCAGCATGAACGACACCGCCGCCAACCCCAGCCACCAGCGGCGCGGGCCCGAATCACCCGCGCGGATCGGTGTCGCCCGCACCACGTTCACACCGCCCACTGTGCCCCACCGCGTCGATCGGCCCGCCAGCGCCACGCCGTGCGTGAATCCTCAGCACACCTTCGACCACGTCAGAAGCCCGGTCACCGCGCCGAGCGGGAATGCGGGCTGCGTCATCGACCACCGTCAGAAGCCCGGTCGGCGTGCTGGGCGGGAATGCGGGCTGCGTCCATACTGTTGCCTAACAGGACGAGCCGTCCCCGGCCGTGTGCCACGGCACAGCTCGCGTGGGGGACAATGGAGATCCGCTTCCCCACCCCGCGAGCGATGGTGGACCGCGCAGGAAGGAGAAACGCGATGGATGACCAGTCGCACATGTACGAACTGGAGTTCCCGGCGCCGCAGTTGTCCTCGGACGACGGGGCGGGCCCCGTGCTGGTGCACGGTCTGGAAGGTTTCACCGACGCCGGACACGCCGTGCGCCTGGCGACGACCCACCTGCGCGAGAGCCTGGAATCGGAACTGGTCGCGTCCTTCGACGTCGACGAATTGCTCGACTACCGGTCGCGCCGCCCGCTGATGACGTTCAAGACCGATCATTTCGCCGATTACGCCGAGCCGGAACTGAACCTGTGGGCGCTGCGCGACACCGCGGGCACTCCGTTCCTGTTGCTGTCCGGTTTGGAGCCGGACCTGCGCTGGGAGAAGTTCACCACCGCGGTGCGCCTGCTGGCCGAACAGCTGGGCGTGCGCCGCACGATCGGCCTTTCGGCGATCCCGATGGCGATCCCGCACACCCGCCCGCTCGGCGTCACCGCGCATTCCTCGGATCGTTCGCTGATCGGCGAGCACCAGCGCTGGCCGGGTGAGTTGCAAGTACCGGGCAGCGCGTCGTCGCTGCTCGAGTACCGAATGGCCCAGCACGGCCACGAATCGCTGGGGTTCTCGGTGCACGTGCCGCACTACCTGGCCCAAACCGACTACCCCGAGGCCGCGCAGACCCTGCTGGAGAATTTCGCCGAGAACGCGGGTCTGGATCTGCCGCTCTCGGCGCTGGGCGAGGCGGCCGCGCGCGTGCGCGAGCAGGTCGCCGAGCACATCGCGGGCAACGAAGAGGTGGAGACGGTCGTCACGGCGCTGGAGCGCCAGTACGACAGCTTCGTCACCGCCCAGGAAAGTCAGTCGAGCCTGTTGGCCGCCGACGGTGAACTGCCCAGCGGTGAGGAGCTCGGCGCGGAGTTCGAGCGCTTCCTGGCCGAGCAGGGCGGCTACGACGACACCGCCGACGGCAACAAGGACTGACCACCGGGCGCGTACCTGCGCCTTCGCTCCGGCGGTGCGCGGGCTCCACGAGAGCTGCGCCCGCTGGGCATACCTCAGCCGTCGCTCCCGCCGTGCGCAGGTCTGTGGCAGGCTTCGGGCGCTGGGCCCACTAGGGTGGTCGGAGTGGATCTGACCGACCTGCTGGAAATTCCCGGGACCGACGCCGACGCGCTCTACGAGTCGTTCGCGGCGTGGGCCGCCGAACAGGGCACACCCCTGTATCCAGCGCAGGACGAGGCGCTGATGGAGTTGGCGTCGGGGTCCAATGTCATCTTGGCGACGCCGACCGGCTCCGGTAAGTCGCTGGTGGCGGTCGGCGCGCACCTGTTCGCGATGGCCAATGGACAGCGCAGCTACTACACCGCACCGATCAAGGCACTGGTCAGCGAGAAGTTCTTCGCGCTGTGCGAGGTGTTCGGCGCGGACAACGTCGGCATGGTGACCGGCGACGCGGCGGTCAACGCCGACGCCCCGATCATCTGCGCCACCGCCGAGATCCTGGCGAACCTGGCGTTACGCGAGGGCGCGGCGGCCGAGGTCGGCCAGATCGTGATGGACGAGTTCCATTTCTACGCCGACCCCGATCGCGGCTGGGCGTGGCAGGTACCGATCATCGAACTCCCCCGCGCCCAATTCCTGCTGATGTCGGCGACCCTGGGCGAGGTCGACTTCTTCGCCGGTGACCTCGAGGCCCGCACCGGCCGCTCGACCACGGTGGTCGCGGGCACCGAACGCCCTGTCCCCCTGACGTTCTCGTATGTGCGCACCCCCATCACCGAGACCCTCGAAGAACTGGTGACCACCCATCAGGCGCCGGTCTATGTCGTGCACTTCACCCAGGCTGCCGCACTCGAACGCGCCCAGGCACTGACCAGTGTGAACTTCGCCTCCCGCGCGGAGAAAGACGCGATCGCCACCGCCATCGGCGATTTCCGGTTCGCCTCGGGCTTCGGCAAGACCCTGTCGCGCCTGATCCGCCACGGCATCGGCGTGCACCACGCGGGCATGCTGCCCAAATATCGCCGCCTGGTGGAGAAGCTCGCCCAGGACGGCTTACTGAAAGTGGTGTGTGGCACCGACACCCTCGGCGTCGGCATCAATGTGCCGATCCGCACGGTTCTGCTCACCGGCCTCACCAAGTACGACGGTGTACGCACCCGCAGGCTCAAGGCCCGTGAGTTCCATCAGATCGCCGGGCGGGCCGGCCGCGCGGGCTACGACACCATGGGCACCGTGGTGGTGCAGGCGCCCGAACACGAAGTGGAGAACACCCGCTTGCTCGCCAAAGCGGGCGACGATCCGAAGAAGCAACGAAAAGTGGTGCGCCGCAAGCCTCCCGAGGGTTTTGTGTCGTGGAGCGAAGAGACCTTCGACCGCCTCATCGCCGCCCCACCCGAGCCGATGGTGTCACGCTTCGCCGTGACGAACTCGATGCTGCTCAATGTGATCGCCCGCCCGGGCAATTGCTTCTCCGCGATGCGCCACCTGCTCGAGGACAATCACGAACCGCGCCCGGCACAGCGCAAACACATCCTGCGCGCCATCCGCCTCTACCGTTCGCTGCGCGATGCCGGTGTGGTGCAACAGCTTTCCGAGCCCGACGCGAAGGGCAGGATGGCGCGGCTCACCGTGGACCTGCAACGCGATTTCGCGCTCGACCAGCCGCTGTCGCCCTTCGCGCTGGCCGCATTCGAACTCCTCGATCGCGAAAGCCCCACCTACACACTCGATGTCGTGTCCCTGATCGAGGCGACCCTCGAGGACCCGCGCCAGCTCCTGATGGCCCAGCAGCACAAGGCCCGTGGCGCGGCGGTCGCCGAGATGAAGGGCGACGGGATCGAATACGAGGAGCGCATGGAGCTGCTCGAAGAGGTCACCTGGCCCAAGCCCCTGTCCGAGCTGATCGACCCG
Source organism: Nocardia sp. NPDC058633 (assembly GCF_042717045.1). NCBI lineage: Bacteria > Bacillati > Actinomycetota > Actinomycetes > Mycobacteriales > Nocardiaceae > Nocardia > Nocardia sp. NPDC058633. The sequence goes on along the minus strand of NZ_JBHXRA010000007.1, from coordinate 266,657 downwards.
GCGTTCGAGACCTACCGGGCCGGACACCCCTGGGTGTCGGAATTCGCACCGTCACCGAAGTCGGTGGTGCGCGACATGATCGAACGCGCGATGACCTTCGCCGAACTGATCTCGCACTACGAACTGACCCGCTCCGAGGGTGTGGTGCTGCGCTATCTCGCCGACGCCTATCGCGCCCTGCGCCGGACGGTGCCCGACGCGGCCCGCTCCGAGGAACTCGACGACCTCACCGAATGGCTCGGCGAACTGATCCGCCAGGTCGATTCGAGCCTGCTCGACGAATGGGAACAGCTCACCAACCCCGGCGCCGAGAACGACGCCCAGCAGATCGCGTTCGGTGCCGAAACGGTGCGCCCGATCACGGCCAACGAACGCGCCTTCCGCATCATGGTGCGCAACGCCATGTTCCGCCGGGTGGAGCTGGCGTCGCGACGCCGCTGGTACGAACTCGACGAACTCGGCACCGGCCCCGACTGGGCCGAGGACTTCGCCCCCTATTTCGACGAGTACGCCACGATCGGCACCGGCCCGGACGCGCGCGGCCCGCAACTGTTCCGGGTGGAGCAGCGGCCCGGCTTCTGGCATGTGCGCCAGGTGATCGACGACCCGGCCGGCGACCATGGCTGGGCACTCACCGCGATCGTGGATCTCGAGGAGTCCGACGCCGCGGGCGAGGTCGTGTTCGACGAGGTCACAGTCATAGCGGGATGAGTAATACCGACCGCCTATGACGAATATGACGAATGTTTGACGGATTCGTTGTTGGGTAGGCGCCGCTGATAGTCTCTCCCGGCTGCCGACCGAAAGTTCACCGTGCCCGATTCTCCGTACCTTGTCATCGACCCCGAGCGGGTACGTGCCAACTACCGAACCCTCGACGCCGCCGTCCGCGCGGGCACCCGGATCAGGTACGCGGTCAAGGCGGCACCGGTGGCGCGGGTGATCCGCCTGCTCGACGACGAGGGCGCCGAATTCGATGTCGCCAGCATCGGTGAGATCGACCAGTGCCTCGAACTCGGTGTCGCGCCCGAACGGCTCTGCTACGGCAACCCGATCAAGAAGAGCGCCCACATCGCGCGCGCCTTCGCCCTCGGCGTGCGGCGCTACGCCTTCGACACCGAGGACGACCTCGATCGCATCGCCGAGTACGCGCCGGGCTCGGAGGTCGAATGCCGATTCCTGTCCTCGGCCCCCGAGTCGCGGACCCCGTTCGGCACCAAGTTCGGCTGCTCGCCCGCCGAAGCTCTGCGGTTGCTGGTGCGCGCCCGCGATCTCGGCCTGACGGTCGGCGGACCCTATTTCCATGTCGGCTCTCAGCAGCTCGACCCCGCCGCGTGGCGCATCGGCATCGAGCAGGCCGGCGAGATCGTCAACGCCTTGGCGGACAAGGACATTCATGTGGCCGCGGTCAATGTGGGCGGCGGCCTGCCGATCTCCTACGCCGAGGCCGCTCCCGAACTCGACGCGATCGCGGCCGCCATCACCGGCGCCGCCGCCGAGTTCCTGCCCGCGGCCACCGGCCTGATCGTGGAACCCGGCCGTGCGCTGGTGGGAAACGCGGGCACCGTACACGCCGAGGTCGTCGGCGTGCGTTTCGCGCCGGACGGCCGGCGCTGGGTGTATCTCGACATCGGCCGCTACAACGGTATGGCTGAGACCGAGAACGAGTACATCGCTTACCGTTTCGTCACCGATCGCGACGGCGATCCGGTGTCGGTGGCGGTGGTCGCGGGTCCGACCTGCGACGGCGACGATGTACTGTATCAACGCACGAAGGTCCTTCTGCCGACCACGTTGCGAGCCGGTGACCGGATTCAGATCCTGCACACCGGCGCCTATACCGCGAGTTATTCGTCGGTGTCCTTCAACGGTTTTCCGCCCTTGACCGTTCATGTCTCGGGCGTTGAACCTACCCTCCCCGCCGGCTCCGCCGGCTGCCATCCCCTTTAGCGAGAGTGAGTTTGCCCATGACGGCGGAATTCACCGGCTGGCACGTGCTGGCCGAGTTCGGTGGCGTCGACACAGACCTGTGTGACGATCTCGAACGACTCGAATCGGCGTTGCGTGAATCTCTGCTCGCGGCGGGCGTCACCATCTGCGAAGTCGTACACAAAAAGTTCGATCCGCAGGGGGTGACCGTCCTCGCGCTGTTGGCGGAGTCTCACGCCTCGATTCACACTTATCCGGAGTCCGGCGACATCTTCGTCGACGTCTTCACCTGCGGCAGCATCGGTGCGGGCGCGACCAAAGCAGTCGAACTGCTCCGAGACAAGTTGTCCCCCACCACAGTTCGGATGCAGACGGTCCAGCGTGGCCACGGCGCCGAGAAGATCTACGAACCGGTGGGCGACGGCCTGACCCGGATCTGGGATCTGCACGAGGTGATCGTGGACACCAACACCCCGTTCCAGCACATGGTGATCGCGCGGACCGATCAGGGCATCTCCCTGTTCTCCGACGACGACCGCCAGTCCACCGAGTTCTCCCAGGTCACCTATCACGAGGCCATGATGGTTCCGGCGTTCGTGCTCGCGGAGAAGCTCGATCGGGTGCTGATCATCGGTTCCGGCGAGGGCGTGGCCTCACAGATGTCGGTGGCGGCCGGGGCGACCCTGGTCGACCATGTCGACATCGATCAGCGCGAAGTGGAGCTGTGCGCCGAGCACCTGCCCTACGGCTACACCACCGCCGAGCTCACCGCCGCGGTGAAGCACGAGGGCCCTGTCCACGTGCACTACGCCGACGGTTGGGATTTCCTGGCGAAGGCGCAGGAAGCGGGCACCCGCTACGACGTGATCGTCATCGATCTGCCCGACGAGCGTGTCGAAGACGCCCAGCACAACCGCCTCTACGAGACGGAGTTCCTGTCCCGATGTAAGGCACTGCTCGCCCCCGGCGGCGTGCTGTCGGCCCAGGCGGGTTGTGCGACCATGTGGCGCAACGAAACGCTGAAGCGCTCGTGGGGGCGTTTCCGCGAGCAGTTCGCCACCGTGGTCCCCTACGGCAGCGACGAACACGAGTGGACCTTCCTGTTCGGCCTGAACGAGAAGATCGACGACCCGGTCCGTGGCATGCGCGACCGCCTCGCCCTGCTCCCCTACCGCGCCGAGACCATCGACGCGCGGGCACTGGAGCGCGGTGCGATCGAGCCGTACGCATTGCGCGGCTAGCGGAGATCGAAACCGACAGCGGGCCGGGACGCATCACGCGTCCCGGCCCGCTGTCCTCGCCTCCGGCGAAAACGGCACCGGCGCGCGCCGCCACTTGGCACCATGCGAGGACCGAGTTTCGACAGAATCGAGTCCGCCCATGAAGCCGACACCGTTGTCCGCGAACGGTCTGATGCCGGTCCGCTACCCGTCCGATCACCGACCCCGCCTCGACGCGCTGTCCGCGGCGGGACTCACCGAATTCCGCGGGCTGTTCGCCACGGCACCCGATGTGACGGTGGCCGACTTCGCGCGGCTCGACGGTGACGTGACGATGCGCTCGTTCCCCGGATCGGGCGAGCGACTGTTGGGGCCGGTCATGGCTCGACCGTCGTACTTCTGGGTGGCCAAGTCGTTTCGTCACGTGGACGAGGTGGCCTTCGGACACAATGTCTTCCGTCTACTCGGCGGCATGCGTGCGTTGAATTTCGTCGCCACGGTGGGCGATTCGGTGATCGACGGGCGAGCGGCGGTGCTTTTCGACTATGACGATCCCCGCGTCGGCTCCCGTAGACCGGCCCGGCGGATCTACGACGAACTGCGCGAGATCGAACCGGATCTGTGGCTGGGTCCGAGCTACTTCGCGACGCGGAGCAGACGAATCCCCATGGGCTGGTTCGCACTCGATGCCTCGGTGCCGTTCGACGGACCCTCCTGAGACGGTGAGCCGGGCCGAATCCCGGCTCACCGATCGACTCAGCCCTGGGCGGCGCGCTTCGCCCGGTACTCGGCGACGTTGAGCCCGCCCACACCCCAATCCGTCAGCGGCACTTCATCGATCACCACGAAGGTGAGGTTGGGATCCTTGCCGAGCACATCGAAGAGCAGATCGGTGACGCCCTTGATGAGCTGCGCCTTCTGCTCGGTGGTAACCCCTTCATCGGTGACCTTGATGTTCACGTACGGCATGAGCGTGTCCTTTCGATGGGTGCAGCTCTCTCAGGATGACCGGAGTTCGGGTCGCTGCGCACCCGAATCCGTTGCGTAGGAGATGTTTTCGCTGGTTCAGGCTGCTCGACCGGAAATGAGGCCGCCGTCGACGGGCAGGATGTGGCCGGTGACGAACTCGGCGTCGGCGAGATACAGCACGGCCGAGGTGGTTTCGGCGACGTCGCCGAGACGGTCGAGCAGGGCGAACCCGCCGAAGACGGTCTCGTCACCGCCCGCCAACAGCGGCGTGCGCACGAAGCCAGGGGCGACGGCGTTGACGCGAATACGATCGGCCGCCAGTTCGGCCGCCAAACTCGTGGTCAACGCGTGGATCGCACCCTTGCTGGCCAAGGGCGCGGAGGCGGGGATCTCGGCGATCGCGTGCGTGACGAGTACCGTGCCGATATTGACGATGCTGCCGCCCACACCCTGCTCACGGAGCCGTCGGACCACCGCCTGTGTGGTGAAGTAGGTGCCTTTCAGGTTGCCGTCGAGGTATCCGGTCAGCTCGTCGGCGGTGACCTCGGTGAACGGCTTCGCCGCGAACGTGCCCGCGTTGTTGACCAGCACATCCACCCCACCGAATCGCTCGACCGCGGCCGCGACCAGCGCCGAACCCGTTGCGGGCGAGCCGATATCGCCGACGACGACCGCCGTGCGCTCGGGCGCGCCCAACTCCTGGGCCACCGCCGCGAGCTTCGCACCATCGCGCCCGTTGAGCACGACATTGTCACCGCGCTGGACGAAGGCACGGGCGATGTCGCGTCCGATTCCGCTGGAGGATCCGGTCACAATGACCGTCTTGATGGTGGACATGATGTCTTCCCTTTCATAGATACGACCGGTCGTCTTGGAATAGACAAGCGGCAACCAGTCAGTCCGCCCGGCCCTGATCAGGGCCGGAAGTAGTCGTCCAGCAGACGTTTCAGGCACTTGTGCAGCGGCTCGACGGTGCGCTGCAGCTTCATCCGGATCACGGCGCCCTCCCACGATTCGAGGAGCAGGTCGGCGAGGTCGACCGCGTCGATATCGCCGCGCACCGTGCCGTCGGACTGTGCGGCGCGCAACGCGGTCGCGACACTGTCACGCCAGGCGATCCAGGCACTCGTCAGTTCTTCCCGCAGCACGTCACTACCCTCGAGCTCGGCCGCGAGGTTCGCGAGCAGGCAACCGCCGGTGAAGTCGGTGCGCACGAACTCGGCGGTCTGCCGCGCGAAGAAGACGCGCACGCCATCGAGGGGATCAGCGGTAGAGCCGAAGGCGTCGGCGAGATTGCGCTGGATGCACAGTGAATGATGTTCGATCACCGCTCGGGCGAACGCCTCTTTGCTGTCGAAGTAGTTGTAGAACGAGCCTTTCGGCACCCCGACCTTGTCGAGCACCTGCTTGATGCCGGTGCCGTGATAGCCGTTGGACAGCAGGTCGGCCGCGCCCTCCTCGATGAGAAGCGCTCTGGTGTCGTCGCTGCGCCGTGGTCGTGCCATGCGAAGAACTATACGACCGGTCGTCTAGGAATGGCAACCTCAGTCGTCATCGACACCGCGCGCGGCCAGGGCTTCCCCCATCGCGTCGGCGGTCCGCAATGCCCGCACCAGCACGGGCGTGACCAGTGCGGTCGCCGACCACGACACCCCTCGCGCCCGCCGGGCCTCGCCGACATCGTGGACGATCTGCGCCAGCAACGGAACACACCGAATGGCCAGCGCCAGAAGTAGACTCACGCGCTCCGGGTTCACTCCCACGCGACGCAGCGGGCCGAGCGCGCGAGTCAGCGCATCGAGCATGGCGGTCACCCGCGTGGTCACCGTGACCAGGGCCGCGAGGGCCACCGACACGAGCAATACGCCACACACCACCACGGCTCGCTGCGGTGAGGTGGTGAGCAACTGGAACACGCCGATGATCACGGTCATCCACAGCACCGGGCGCACCTGGGCGAAGGCCACCCGCCAGGAGACGCGGGCCAGCGCGAACAGGCCGGCCACCACCGCCACGGCGACCAGCACACCGAGCGGGCCGCGGACGAACACCGTCATCGCCAGGATCGACACCAGCAACAGCGCCAGCTTCGCCCCGGCGGGCATCCGGTGTAGCAGCGAGTCGCCGGGGCAATACAGGCCGATCATTCGATCAGTTGCCGATACGCGTCGATCGCCGCCACCGGGGGGCCGTCGAAAACGACGCGACCGTTGTCCAGCACCACGACTCGGTCGAATCCGTCGAGCAACCCGAGCTGGTGGGTGACCACGATCACCTGCTGATCGAGGGAGTTCAGCGCCTGCGACACCCGCCGCGCGTTGCGCAGATCGAGCAGCGTGGTCGGTTCGTCGGCGACGATCACCTCGGGCTCGCGGATCAGCGCGGACCCGATGGCCAGCAGCTGTTTCTGCCCGCCGGAGAGCAGGTGTGCCGGGTGGTCGGTGTGCGCGGCGAGCCCGAAGCGGTCGAGCATGCGCTGCACGCGGGCCGCGATCTCGGCCTTGCTCAGGCCGCTGCGGCGCAGCGAGAACGCGAGGTCTTCGGCGACCGTCGGCATCACGATCTGGGTGTCGGGATCGGTGAAGACGAAGCCGACCTTGCGCCGCACCTGCGCGCCCTTGCGGGCGACGTCGAGCCCGTCGACGGTCACCGTGCCGGTAGTCGGCTTCAGCAGTCCGTTGAGCATGCGAGCCAGCGTCGATTTGCCCGACCCGTTGGCACCGATGAAGCCGACCCGGCGTTCGGTGATCCGCAGGTCGATATCGCGCAGCACGGTCCGATCACCGAAACGGTGACCCACCGCGTCGACGATGATCTCGCTCACGACGCCCGACGATCAGGCACGGATCAGCCCGGGATAGGCGCGATGCACGCCCTTCGCGACGACCGTGGCGATCACGACCTTGGCCAGGTCACCGGGCACGAACGCGAAGTTGGTCGACACCGCCGCCCACGGGCTGAGATCGGTGCGCACCAGCAGTCCGGCGGTGCCGAACAGATAGATGATCACGATGCCGCCGAGGGCGTTGATCAGCAGGCCGAGCACGATCGGATACTTCGGCAGGATCATCGCGGTGAGCAGCCCGATGACCAGCGTCGCCGGAATCCAGCCGATCAGATAGCCGGCCGTCGGCGAAGCCAGCGCGGTGAGGCCGGTGCGGCCACCGGAGAGCAGTGGCAGCCCGATCATGGTCAGCGCGATGAACACCGCCACCGCGGCCGTGCCCTTGCGCGCGCCCAGGATCGCACCGGTGAGGATCACCCCGAGCGTCTGCAGCGTGATCGGCACCCCACTGAACCCGACGGTGATCGCACCGGGCAGGCCGAGGGCGGCGATCAGGGCCGCGAACACCGCGATCTGCGCCATGTCCCGTGCGGTGAATCCAGTTGCCCGCTTCGGGGATTTCTCGACTTCGGGCACGGCAGACATCCTTCGCGACAGAATTGAACGACGTTCAAAATAGCAGGCGACCAGGTCGGTGTCGCCACCGCAGGCACCGAACCGGTCCGCCGGGTTGGCCACCTCGCCGAGATGAAACGCGGTTAGCGATCCAGTCGCGCGTTGAGAATCCGGGCGACCTCCGCGATCGCCTCCGGTTGGGTCATGTCGAGGTGGGTCGCATCGATGTCGAAAATCGACATCTGCCCGCGAACCACCCCCGCCCACCCCTCGTGCCCCGTGGCATCGGAGCGCCGTTCGCGGGTCGCGGTGAAATAGAGCATGTCGCTGTCCACGACCGCGGGGCGCCACGCACCGGCTGCCCGGATCGCCAGGTTGTAGGCATCGGTCAGGCGTTGGATCCGGGCGGCGTCGATCCCGAGGGCGGCCCCCAGGTGCCGTTCGATCAGGTCGGCGGCCTCCTCGGCAGACGCATCGGGGCTGACGAAGTCGACGCCCATGACCGGGCCGAGATTACTGATCAGCTCGCCGGCCGTGACGGCGCGCAGCGTCGACTCGTCGACACCGCTCACTTCGGCGTCCAACAGCGCCAGCAGCGCGACGTGTTCACCGGCGGCGCGCATCTCGACGGCGATGGCATGGGCGATCGCACCACCCAATGACCAGCCGAGGAGGTGATAGGGGCCGTGTGGCTGAACCGCGCGAATCTCGTCGAAGTAGCGTGCGGCCATTTGCTCGATCGATGTCGGACCGGGGATCTCGCCGCCGATCTGTGGCGCCTGGAGGCCGTAGATCGGTCGATCGTCGGAGAGGTAGCGGTCGAGCGTGCGATAGCACCATGACAGGCCCAAGGCCGGGTGGATACAGAACAGTGGGGCTCGCTCACCGCCGGTCCGGATCGGCAGCAGCGTGTCGAAACCGGCATCGGTCCCGTCGACGGCGGGATCGGCGTGGATCCTGGATTCGATCCGCCTTGCCAGATCGGCGGGGCAGGGATCGGACAGCATCCAGCTGATCGGCACCTCGTAGTCGAGTTCCTTGCGCAACTCGGTCACCACTTGCACCGACTTCAGCGAGTTGCCACCCAATGCGTAGAAGTCGTCGTCCGCGCCCACCCGATCCACGCCGAGTACCGTTCCGAAAGCCCGTGCGACCTCGCCTTCCAGCCACGACGAGGGCTCCCTGAACTCCCCCACCGCGAGCACCGGCTCCGGCAGCCGCATACGGTCCAGCTTGCCCGACGTGTGGAGGGGCACCGTGTCGAGCACCGTCATCGTGGCGGGCACCATGTAGTCGGGCAATTTGGTCGCCGCGTGCGCCGACACCGCCGCGGTATCGACCGTGGCGCCCGCGGCGGGCACGAGATAGCCGACGAGGTGCTCCATCGCACCGATGGGGCGCACCACAGCGATCGCCCGCGCGATGCTGGGGTGCTCGGCGAGTACTGCCTCGATTTCGCCTAGTTCGATACGCAGGCCGCGCAGTTTCACCTGGAAATCGGTACGTCCCAGGTAATCCAATTCACCGGTCCGGCGCCAGCGCACCAAGTCACCGGTGCGGTACAGGCGGCGGCCCTCGCCGTACGGATCGGGCACGAACCGTTCCGCGGTGAGGCCCGGACGTGATTGGTAACCGCGCGCGAGCTGGGTGCCCGCCAGGTACAGCTCCCCGGCGACGCCGGGCGGTACCGGATGTAACCGGTTGTCGAGGACGTATGCCCGCGTGTTCCATACCGGTGAGCCCATCGGCAGGTTCCCGCTCTCGGCTTCGGTCACCCGATGCGCGCTCGCGCACACCGTGCACTCGGTCGGCCCGTACAGATTGTGCAACTCGGCCCCTGGCACTGTTCGCCGTGCCGCGGCCACCGTCTCGGGGCCGAATTCCTCACCGCCCACCAAAAGCGTCCGCACCGACTCGAGCGACTGCGCGGGCGCCATGTCCGCGAGCACCGCCAGCATCGACGGCACGAGCGCAGTGAACGTGACCCGCTGGGCGGCAATGATTTCGGCGAGATAGGCCGGGTCGGTGTGCCCGTAGGCTCGCGCGATCACCAGCCGCGCGCCCACTGTCAGTGGCGCAAACAGCTCCCACACCGACATGTCGAAGGTGGCCGGGGACTTCTGCAGCACGACGTCCTTCGGCGTCAGTGCGTAGTTCTCGCCGACCCACCGCACCTGGTTGACCACCGAACAGTGTGATATCGCAACACCTTTCGGTCGGCCGGTCGACCCCGAAGTGAAGATCACGTAGGCGACATTGTGCGACAGCAGCGGTGCGAGCCGATCGGCATCGGTGACCGGCCCCTCATCGAATCCGGACAACTCGAGCCCATCGAGGGACGACAGCTCCAGCGCCGGTGCGGCTATGGACAGCATGTAGGCGATGCGGTCCGCCGGCAGGTCCGGATCAACCGGCACGTATCCGCCGCCGGCGGCGTGCACCGCGTAGATGGCGACGACCTGGTCCAGTGAGCGCCGCATCCGCAGCGCCACCAACGACTCCGGACCCACTCCGCACGAGATCAACCACCGCGCCAACCGGTATACGCGGGACGCGAATTCGGCGTAGGTCAACGTCTGTTCGCCGACTGTCACCGCGGGCCGGTCCGCGTACACCTGCGCGGAGTGGGCGAAGACGGAGGCGAGCGTCTCGCCCGGACGGAGGCTGTGATCGGTCGCATTCCACTGCGTCAGAATGGTTTCCCGTTCATCGGTGGTGAGCAGGTCGACCTCGCGCACCGGCTGTGTCGAATCGGTCACCAGTGCGCCGAGCAATCGCAGCAGGCGATCGACGATCGATGTCGCTGTCGTGGCGTCGAAGAGGTCGCTCGCGTAGATCACCGCGCCGGTGATGCCGGCCGGCTCACCGACGGAATCATAGGAATCCGACATCGTGAACAGCAGATCGAACAACGCGATGTCGGTGTCGGCTGTCATGGCAGACGCCGAGAGCCCCGGAAGTTCGAACTGGGCCCCGGCGACGTTCTGGAATGCCAGCATCACCTGGAACAGTGGATGGTGGGCGTGCGACCGCACCGGATTCAACTCCTGCACCAGCCGCTCGAACGGCACATCGGCGTGCCCGAACGCGGCCAGATCGGTCCCACGCTGGTGTTCGAGTAGCTGGCTGAACGTCATCCCCGGCGTCAACCGGGTCCGCAGCACCAGGGTGTTGACGAACATCCCGACCAGATCGTCGAGTTCGGGCTCGCCGCGGCCCGCGAACGGAGTGCCGATCGCTATATCGTCGGTATCGGCCAGTCGGGCCAGCGTGGCCGCCAGCGCGGCATGGAAGACCATGAACAGCGTCGTGTTGTGCGCTCGCGCGACCTGCTGCAATCGCGCATGCAGGTCGGCACCGACGGTTATCGGTACGCTCGCGCCAGCATGGGTCTGCACGGGCGGGCGCGGTCGGTCGGTCGGCAGACCGAGCACAACCGGGAGCTGCGCCAATTCGTTTGTCCAGTAGTCGATCTGGGCACGGAGCAGCGACTCCGGATCGTCTTCGGCCCCCAGCACCGTGCGCTGCCAGATCGAGTAGTCGGCATACTGCACCGGCAGCGGCGGCCAACTCGGCGTCCTGCCGAGCAGGTGAGCTGTGTACGCGGCCATCATGTCCCGTGCCAGCGGACCGAGCGAGGACCCGTCGCAGGCAATGTGGTGCACCACCACGGCCAGGACCCACTCGTTCGGCCCGAGCTCGAACAACCGCACGCGCACCGGCGCCTCGACCGTCACATCGAACACCGTCGAGACGAACGCCGACAACGACTCGGCCAGTTCCGGTTCCGCCACCGAGGACACGGTGATCGGCGCACATGCCCGCGCGGCGGGAAGGACAACCTGCGACGGCTCACCCTCGGCATACGGGTATACGGTCCGCAGTACTTCGTGCCGGTTCAGCACATCGGCGATCGCCGAGCGCAGCGCGTCGAGATCCAGCTGTCCGGACAGCCGTAGCACGATCGGAATGCTGTAGGCGGCCGAGCCGGGCTCGAGCCGGTTCAGGAACCACATCCGCTGCTGTGCCGGCGACAGGGGAATTCGCCGCGGCCGCGGCTGCGCGGTCAGCGCTACCCGACCGGTGTCGCCCTCCGATTCGGCGCGCGCGGCCAACCTCGCTACCGTCGGCGCTTCGAAGATCATCGAGACCGGGATGGTCACGTCGAGCGCGGCACCGATCCGCGCGGCTACCCGGGTGGCCACCAGGCTGTTGCCACCGAGGTCGAAGAAGTCGTCGTCGGCGCCCACGGGACCGTCGATACCGAGGACGTCGGCGAATACGCCCGCCACTATTTCCTCCACCGGTGACGCCAGTGCCCGGAATCGCTTGGCCTGGACAACAGGTGCGGGCAGGGCCGCGCGGTCGAGCTTTCCATTCGGCGACAGGGGGATCGCGTCGAGGATCATCACCGCGGCGGGCACCAGGTAGGACGGCAGCACCTCGACCAACGCCGCGCGCAACTGTTCGCCCGACAGGCTCGCCCCGGTCTCGGGCACCGCATAGGACACCAACTGCGCCGGACCGGTACCCGCACGCCACGGCACCGTGACCGCGTATGCCACCTCCGCCCGCGCGCTCAGCACCGCGTCGATCTCGCCCAGCTCCACCCGGTATCCACGGATCTTCACCTGGAAATCGTTGCGCCCCACGAACTCCAGATCACCGTCGGTATTCCAGCGCACCACATCACCTGTTCGGTACATCCGGCGTCCCGGTTCCCCGAACGGATGCGCGACGAACCGCACCGCATCGGTAGCCGCCTTGTTCAGGTACCCGCGCGCCAGCGCCGGACCCGCCAGGTACAACTCCGCGGCCACCCCCACCGGCACCGGCTGCAGGCGGGCATCCAAGACCAGCGCGTGTATCCCCGGCAACGGGACACCGATCGTCGGCCGATCATCCGGTTGCAGCGCGCCCGTCGCCGTGGCGAGCATCGTGGCCTCGGTCGGCCCGTACAGAACCTGGAACTTCCGGGCGCCCGCGACATCGGTGCCCGCCCATCGGCTCACCAGATCCGCCGGGACCTCCTCACCACCGGACATCACCAGCCGCAGGTCGTCGAGCCCGGCCGGATCCACCGACGCGAGCGCGGCCGGGGTGATGAAGGCGTGGGTGACCCGCTGCGCCCGCAAGAACTCGGCCAGCTCACCGCCGCCGTAGATTCCCGTCGGCGCCACGATCAACGCACCGGCGCGGCTGACCGCGATCAGGATCTCCATCAGTGCGGCGTCGAACGACGGCGACGCGAAATGCAGCACCCTGGACGTGTGCTGGAGCTCACGGTCGCCACGCCGCCCCGAGACGAAGTCGGCGATGCCGGAATGTGTGATGGCCACACCCTTGGGCACTCCGGTGGATCCGGAGGTGAAGACCACGTAGGCGACATCGGAGGCCCGCAACGGCCGCGTTCGCTCGTCGTCGCCGATCGGGCCGCTCGCCGCCGCGTCGATCCGCGCGGCGACGGCCGGGTCGTCGAGCACGATCCAGTCCACCGAATCGGGCAGCTGGGCACGCACCGACGACACCGTAACCCCCAGCGTCGCACCAGAATCCGACACCATCTGCTCGATCCGGCCTTCGGGATAGCCGGGGTCTACCGGCACGTATGCCGCACCCGACTTCACCACCGCCCACCACGCGACGACGGACTCCGTCGACCGCGCTGCCGCCACCAGCACCGGGTTCTCCGGTCCGGCGCCACGGCGGATCAGCACCCTCGCCAGCCGGCTCGATCGTTCGTCCAGCCGCGTATACGACAGCGTGTCATCCCCCGCGACGACGGCGATACCGTCGCCGTTGGCCCGGACGGCCGAGGTGAACACCTCCGGCAGCAATCCGAGCGGCTCCAGCGCCGCTGAGGTGCGCGCCCCGACCCGCGACGTGAGCGCCGAACGCTCGTCGGCTTCCAGCCAGTCGATATCCCCGACCACCACGGACGGATTGTCGGCGACGGCTTCCAGTACCCGCACCAACCGCCGGACAATCGCCGCTGCCGTGGACTCGTCGAAGAGATCCCGAGCATAGGTCATCATTCCCGACATACCCTGCGCCGCAGCGGCATTGCCGGAGGAATCGGCCAGCACCAGTTGCAGGTCGAACTGGATCGCGCCGGTATCCACATCGGCCCTCCCGACCCGGACGTCGGGCAGCACCACGTCGAGCGTCGACACGTTCTGGAACGCCAAGGCCACCTGGAACAACGGATGCCGGGCCGCCGATCGCTCCGGGTTCAACTCCTCCACGACCCGCTCGAACGGCACGTCCGCGTGCTCGAACGCCAGCAGGTCCGTCTCCCTGGTTCGCATCAGCAACTCGGCGAAGGGCTCGCTCGGATCCACCCGGGTCCGTAATGCCAGCGTGTTCACGAACATCCCCACCAGATCGTCCAGACCGGGCTCGCCCCGCCCCGCGACCGGGGTGCCGATCACTACGTCATCGCTGGCGCTGAGCCGCCCCAATACCGTCGCCAGCGCCGCGTGCATCACCATGAACAGCGATGACCCCCGCGACCGCGCCAGCGTGACCAGCCGCTCGTGCAGCCTCGCACCGATCCGCACCGGCACCCGGCCTGCCGACAGCGACGCGACCGCCGGACGTGGGCGGTCCGCCGGTAGTTCCAGCCGGTCCGGCGCACCCGCGAGCGTCGAGCGCCAGAACTCCAACTGCCGCGACATCAACGACGCCGGATCGTCCTCGGCCCCCAACATCTGCCGTTGCCACCACGCGAAATCCGCGTACTGCACAGCGAGCGGCTCCCACAGCGGTGCCTGCCCGGCCAGTCGCGCGACATAGGCCACCATCACGTCACGGGCCAGTGGCCCCATCGACTGACCATCGCCGGCGATGTGATGGACCACGAGCACCAGCAGGAATTCTGCTGTGGCACTGTCACGCTCGGCGTCCAGCTCGAACAATCCCACTCGCATCGGCACTCGGGCGGTCACATCGAATCCACACCGCACGAACTCGCCCACCACATCCGGGACCGAGTCCGCCTGCACTCGCACCGGCCGCACCGGCACCGCGGGCTCGTCGAGAACGAGCTGCCTCGGCTCACCGGCGACTTCCGGATACATCGTCCGCAGCACTTCGTGGCGCGCGACCACATCGGCGAGCGCGGCAGCCAGCGCCTCGGTGTCCAGGCGTCCGGACAACCGCAGCATCACCGGAATGTTGTGCACCGCGGAGTCCGGCTCGAACCGGTTCAGGAACCACATCCGCTGCTGTGCCAGCGACAGCGGCACGGAGTCGGGGTGCACACCCGGCAACAGGGGCAACCGGCCCCCTCCCCTGACCGCCGCTGCCAGCCCGGCCAAACCGCCGACGGTCGGCGCCTCGAACACCGACCGCACCGGCACTCGCGCGTCCAGGACCGCGCCTAGTCGCGCCACCACCGTCGAGGCGCTCAGCGAATCACCGCCCAGCGCGAAGAAGTCGTCGTCGACTCCCACCCGGTCCACGTCGAGCACCTGCTCGAATGTCCGCGCGACCAACTCTTCCAACCCTGGCGACGGCGCCCGGAATTCTCGCGTGACGGCAACCGGCTCGGGCAACCGCTCGCGATCCAGCTTCCCGTTGACGGTGCGCGGCACCTCCTCCAGCACCATCACCGCGGACGGTACCGCGTACCGGGGTAACGCCGCAGCCAGTGCCGCACGCAACTCCTCGCCCGATACCTCTGTGCCTGTCGCTGGCACGACATAGGACACCAGCACCACCGGTCGCCCGCCATCGCGGCGCGGCACCGTGACCGCATATGCCACATCCGCACGCGCACCCAGCACCGCGTCGATCTCCCCCAGCTCAACCCTGGTGCCGTGCACCTTCACCTGAAAATCGTTGCGCCCCAAGAATTCCAGATCACCATCGGCGCCGCGGCGCACCACATCACCGGTGCGGTACATGCGCTGACCCGGCTCCGCGAACGGGCATGCGACGAACCGCGCCGCGGTCGACCCCGTCCTGGCGGCGTACCCCTCGGCCAGACCGGCGCCGAACAGGTACAGCTCGCCCGCGACACCGTGTGCCACGGGCCGCAACCAGGTGTCGAGGACGACGACCGCGACGGGGCCTACCGGCCTGCCGATCGTGATCGGGGCGCCGGGCGCCAGCGCGTCGCTGGCGGTAGCCCAGATAGTGCTTTCGCTCGGCCCATAGAGATTGACCATGGTGCGATGCGGTGCCCACCGATCGACCAGTTCCGGCCCGACCGGCTCACCGGCTGTTGCCAGCACACGCAGCTCGTCGAGACCGTCGCACGAGACTGTCGCCAGCGCCGAGGGAGTGATCACCGCATGCGAGATATGTTCGCGCCCGATCAGATCCGCCAATTCGGGTCCGGCGTAGACATCGGCGGGCGAGACGACCAGTCGCCCGCCCGAGCCGTGCGCCATCAACAACTCGAACACCGAGGCGTCGAAGCTGGGCGAGGCCACCTGCAGTACCACCGACGTCGGGCCGACGCCGAGTATCCGCCGCTGCGCCGCGACGATATCGGCCAAGCCGCGATGGCTGACGAGTACGCCCTTGGGCACACCGGTCGACCCGGAGGTGTAGCTCACGTACGCGGTCTGATCCCGACGAATCGGTGCGCCGCGTTCGGCGTCGCCGATCGGCCCAGCGGGAACGGAGTCCCCGATGTCGAGCGTCTGTTCCTGGTCGAGGACAAGCCAGTCGACGTCGTCGCGAAGATGCTTCCTGGCGGACGTATCGGTCAGCCCGAACGCGGTTTTCGAGTCCGACAGCAGAAATTCGATCCGCTCCGATGGCAGGGTCGGATCTATCGGAAGGAATGCGGCACCGGTTTTCGCCACGGCCCACAGCGCGACCGTGGCCGCCGGGGATCGCGGAAGTACGCAGGCGAGGACCTGTCCCCGTCGGACACCGTGGCGCAGCAGTAGGCGGGCCAGCCGTGCGGATCGCTCGTCGAGCTGCCGGTACGTCATGTCGGTCGCACCGCATCGCACGGCGATCGCGTCGGGTGTGGCGGCGGCTCGCGCGGCGAGTATCCGGTCCAGCGTGTCCGGGATCGCCGGTTCCGGCCCCGAAACCGGCCCCGACGGCCCTGGTTCCTCGTCGAGCGGCAGCTCGCCCAGCCGTACGTCGGCGTTTGTGGCGATCCGGCCCAGCAACTCGACGAAGCGGTCGAGGATTCGGCGCGCCGCCGCGGTGTCGAAGGCGCGGTCGTGGAATCGCAGGGTGATCCGCAGTCCCTGTGCCTCGCCGTGCTCGGACTGTTTCGGTTCCACGACCAGGCTCAGCGGGTACGGCGTCGCGTCGACACCGCTGAGTTCGTCCACCCGCAGGCCCGCCGAATCGATGAGTCGCTGCAGTGCCGTCCGGTCGACGGGGAACGACTGGAAAGTGACGGCGGTGTCGAAGAGTTCGGGCAGGCCGACACTGCGGTGAATCTCGGGTAGGCCGATATGGTGATGATCCAGCATGACGGCTTGCCGCGCTTGAATGTCGGTCAGCAACTCGCGCACCGTCATGGTGGGTTCGAGCGGGACTCGCACGGGAATCGTAGTCAGAAACATGCCGAGCGTCTGATCGACCAGCGGCAGCTCCGTGGGCCGTCCCGACACCGCGGAGCCGAAGATCACATCGGTCTCACCGGTCAGCACGCGCAGATTCAGGGCCCAGGCCGCGGCGACCGCGGTATTGATGGTGACTGCCGTCTCCGCCGCCACGCGACGGAGTTCTCCGAAACGATCCGCCGTCAGCTCGGCCCCTACCTCGGCGGCGGATACCGAACCCGCCGCGCCCAGGTCGCGGGACACCCGGGTGGGTGCGTCGACATCCGAAAAGGCTTGCGCCCATGCTGCTTTGGATGCTGCACTATCCTGCCGACCCAGCCAGGACAGATAGTCGCGGTAGGAGGGAGCAGGGCCGGCGGAGTCGATATGGTCGGGAGACCCGTAGTAGTCGAGCAGTTCTCGCATCAGCAGCGGCATCGACCAGCCGTCCAGGATCACATGGTGATTCGTGACGAGCAGCCGGAAGGACCCCGCATCGAGACGGATCAGCGTCAAGCGCAGCAGCGGAGGAGCCGACAGGTCGAATCCCGCCGCCGCGTCGGCTGCGGCAATCGACCCCGGGTCGGCCGGGGACTCCGCATCGCCGAGATCGATCTCCCGGAACCCGATCTCGGCATGGTCGAGCACGATCTGGCACGGCCCGGTCGCAGTCTCCACAAAGGCGGCCCGCAGGATATCGTGCCGGTCGACCACCGCCTGAGCGGCACGGCGCAGGCGCTCACCGTCGACCGTGCCGGAGAATCCGATCATCGTCTGGACGGTGTAGTTGTCCCCGACATCCGGATCGAACGTCGAGTGGAAGTGCACACCGGATTGCATGGGCGACAACGGCCAGACGTCGGACAGGCCGTGGTATCGCTGCTCGAGCCGAGCGATATCGGGCTGTGTGAGCGCGACGAGCGGAGAATCCGAGGCGCGATCCGCCGCCGGAGCCGCATCGCCGCCGGCCATCGCGGCGAGTGCGGCAACTGTCTTGCCTTCGAATACATCTCGCGGCGTGAGCGTGAGCCCGGCCGATCTCGCCAGGGCCACCAGGCGCATCGAGACGATACTGTCCCCGCCGAGCGCGAAGAAGTTGCTGTCGGCGGACACGGTGTCGAGATGGAGCACATCGGCGAAGAGTTTCGCCACGACCTGTTCGGTATGCGTCGACGGCGCTCTGCCGCCTGCGGCGTCGGAATCGAAAACCCGCTGCCGCAATGCTTTCCGATCGAGTTTACCCGTAGGCGTGCGCGGCATCTCCTGAAGCTGCACGATCGCCGCGGGATTCATATAGCGCGGCAGCGTGGCCGAGAGATCGTCACCGAGTGTCGCCACATCTACCGCGGCACCCGAGGCGGAGACGACATAGGACACCAGAATCGGTTCCTCGGCAGGCCCTTTCACCACGACGGTGGCGACGCTCGCCACATCCGGGTGCCGAGCCAGGTGGGCATCGATTTCGCCTGGCTCGATCCGCAGGCCGTGAATCTTGACCTGCTGATCGCACCGGCCCAGATATTGCAGTGCCGATCCGGCGCGTCCGCGGACCCAGCGCACGGAATCACCGGTGCGGTAGATCCGCTCGCCGCGGGTGGATCGCGGATCCGCGACGAAGCGTGACGCGGTCACCCCCGGTCGATCGACGTACCCGCGGGCAAGTCCGGGCCCACCGATATAGAGTTCGCCCGCGACACCGACCGGCACCGGTCGCAGCCACGGGTCGAGAACCATCGCGGACGCGCCTCGGATCGGGCCGCCGATCGTCACCGGCTCGCCGGGTACGAGGGCATCCGAGCCCGTCGCCCAGATCGTGCACTCGGTAGGTCCGTAGTGATTCATCAGCCGTCGCCCATGGGCCCACCGGTTCACAATGTCCGGCTCGGTCGCTTCGCCGACGACCGCGAGCGATGTCACCGTCGGCGTCCGGGACGGATCCATCGTCTTCAGCACCGACGGGGTGATGATCGCATGCGAAACCTGCTGCGAACGAAGCAATTCCTCGAGATCGATCCCGGCGTACACCTCCGGCGGCGCCACCACGAGACCGGCGCCACTGCCGTGCGCCAACAGCAACTCCGACAAGCAGGCGTCGAATCCCGGCGACGCGACCTGCAACACCGCCGAATCCGTATCGACACCGAAGGCGGCGACTTGCGCCGCGACGAGGTCGGCCAGTCCTCGATGGCTGAGGTGGACCGCCTTCGGTGTGCCGGTCGATCCGGACGTATAGATCACGTATGCCGCGTTGTCGGCGGACAGCCGGTCGGCCCCGGCCGGAATTCCGGACGGACGTGGTAGACCCTCGTCGGCGTCCGAAGCCGAAGCGTCCAGAATCAACCAGTCGACGGTATTCGGAAGCCGCGGCGCGACAGCGCTGGTCGTCACGCCAAGACCGGTCCGGGAGTCCGCTAACAACTCCTCGATCCGCCCGCCGGGATTGCCGGGATCCACCGGCAGGAAGGCGGCGCCTGTTTTCGCCACCGCCCAGATCGCGACCACCAGTTCGGCCGATCGGGGAACGGCCAACGCGACGATCGACTCCGCGCGCGCACCATGGTCGGCGAGCAGGCGAGCGAACCCGTCGGCACGCCGCTCCAGCTCATGATAGGTCCACGTGGTGTCACCGCACCGGACAGCTACGGCATCCGGATACCTGCGCGCGGTCTCCCACAAGATGTCGCGCAGCACGAGGTCCGCGGCGGGCTCCTCGCTGCCGACCGAAAGCAGTTCCGCTCGTTCGCGATCCCAGCAGCAGGAGATCGCGGCGACCTTGCGGGCGGGACAGGTGACAATCTGTGTGAGAAGGAGCTCGAAGCGTTCGAGCAGCGTGCGGACCTCGTCCGAATCGAATCGGTCGGTCGCGAATTTCAGCGTCACCGTATAGGTGCCTGGCTCGTCGGCGGCGTCGGATTGTCGGTCGCGACTCGACCGCGGCGGCGACACTTGCAAACTCAGCGGATACGGCGTGGCGTCGTGTGCGTCGATCTCGACGAACTGCAAGCCGGCGGCGGCGAGATCGCGCGCCAACAGTTCCCGGTCGAGCGGATAGGACTCGAGCACCGTCGCGGTGTCGAACATATCGGTGATACCGGTGGCCCGTTGCAGTTCCGCCAAGCCGACGTACTGGTGATCCAGCATGGCGGCCTGCTCGGATTGCACGCGGACGAGCAAGTCGCCGACGGTTTCGCCGGGTGCGAGGCGCACGCGGACGGGCAGTGTGTTGACCAGAAGCCCGACCATGCGCTCGACATCGGGAATCTGCGGCGGGCGGTGCGCGATCGTATTGCCGAACACCACATCCGACCGTCCGGTCAGGGCGGCCACCAGCAATGCCCACGCCACTTGCAGGGCCGTGTTGGCCGTGACGCCATGTGAGCGGCCGAGATCGAGAAGCGCGGCAGTGGTCGCGGCATCCAGGTTCAGGTCGACCTCACCGGCGTGCGCGGTGACGGTCCGATCCGGACTGCCCGTGACCCGCGTCGGGCTGTCGATGCCGGCGAGCGTCTGTCGCCACGCGGCGGTTGCGGCGTCGCGATCCTGAGCATGCAGCCACCGCAGATACTCTCGGTACGAACGAGGGGGCGCGAGCTCGACGGTATCGCCGTCGGCGCTGTACAACGAGAGCAACTCGTGGATCAGCAGCGGCATCGACCAGCCGTCCAGCACCAGGTGATGATTGGTGACCAGCAACTGGAAAGTATCGACGCCGGTGCGCACGAGGTGGAAACGCACCAGCGGTGGGCGTGCCGGGTCGAACGGCGCCGCGGCCGCCGTCGCGACTCGCCGAAGTGCTCGCGCCCGCTCGTCATCATCGCTGAGGTCGGTGATACTCGACTCGCCCCAATCGACCTCGGTGTCGCGCACGAGGATCTGACGTGGCCCATCGGCACTCTCGACGAAGGCGGTCCGCAGGCTGTCGTGCCGGTCGATGAGCACCTGCGCGGCCCGCCGCATCCGGGCACCGTCCACCTGCCCGGCGAAGGTCAGCGCCACCTGCACGATGTAGCCATCGTCGCCGTCCCGGTCGTAGATCGTGTGGAACAGCAGCCCGGACTGCAAGGCGGAGAGCGGCCACACATCGATCATCGACGGGTAGTGCCCCAGCCAGCGGTCGAGATCGTCCTGCGCCACCGCGGTGAGCGCGAAGTCGGAGGGCGTGAAGCCGAATCCGATGTCGGATCGGACATGATCGGCAAGCGCCCCCAGGGCGCGAGCCCACAGCCCGGCGAGCTCGTCGACCTCCTCGCTGCCCAGCACCTGCGAGGCGAACTCCCAGGTCACGTCGAGTTCGAGCCCGTCGCGACCTTGCTCGGCGATCGCATTGACATCGAGCACGGCCGACAGCGCCATCCCCGGATCGCTCGTCGCGGTCAGTGCGGTGAACTCGGTGGTGGGCGCCCAGGGCACCGAGCGTTCACCGACACCCACCCGCCCGAGGTAGTTGAAACTGATCTGAGGTTCGGGCAGGTCCGCGAGCTCGCCACTTCCGAGATGACGCAGCACCAGATAGCCGATGCCGTTGCCCGGCACCGCACGTAACTGCTCCTTCGCCTGTTTTATCGCCAGTCCAGCACTGATGCCGCCGGCCAGCGCATCGCCGAGGTCGACACCGTCCCACTCGATCCGAACCGGGAAGCGGGTGGTGAACCAGCCCACGGTGCCGCTGAGATCGGCGCCGGGTACGGCCTCCTCCTCGCGGCCGTGTCCCTCCAGCGAGATCAACTCTCCGGCGGTCGCCGCTGTACCGCGCCTGCGCCGCCACTCACCGAGTGCCAGCACCAGGGCCGCGAGCAGCGGATCGTTGGCGCTGCAGTGGAAGCGGTCGGGGATGGTGGCGAGCACCGCCTCGGTGACGGCTGCCGGGATGCGCTGACGTACCCGGCCCGCCGTGGCCCCGACGTCACGATCCGGGGCGAGACGGCGCGACCCGAGCAGCTGATCGCCTCGCGCGAGTATGTCTTTCCACACGTCGAGTTCCGCCGATCGTCTGCCCGGCGCACGCTCGACCAGGCCGTGCGCCCACCGGCGAAACGAGGTGGTGATCGGGCCGAAATCCGGTTCGCCGCCGTCGGAAACCTGCGACCAGGCGTGCGCGAGGTCGGCGAGGATGATGCGCCACGACACCACATCGACGGCGAGATGGTGAATCACCAGCCACATCAGGTCGGGTCCCGAGCCGTTGCGATCCTGCATCCAGACGGCTTGAACCAGCACACCCTTGCCCGGGTCCAATCGATCCGCGGCCGTCTGCAGGTGCCAGTCGACTTCGGCGGCGTCACGTCGATGGAGGCGAACATCGACGAGCGCGGCGTCCGGATCGACCGCTTTCGGCTCGAGTACCTCGACGTACCGATCACCTGCATCGCCGTGCAATACCGCGCGCAGCATGTCGTGGCGGCCCAGCAGGGATCCCACTGCGCGCACGAGGCCCGCTCGATCGACCCCTTCGGGAAGCTGCACGAGCGCGGCCTGCGCGAATCGGTCGTAACGGCCCCGATCGAGCATCGCGCACATGATCGGCGACAACGGCATCGGTCCTACGCCGCCTCCGGGCAATTCGGCCAACTCGGGGGTATCGCTCGTCGCCGTGGCCGTGGCCGCCAAGCCCGCGACGGTCTTGTGCACGAACACATCCTGGGTGGAGAAACTCAGGCCATCGGCCTTGGCCCGCGCCACCAACCGGATCGACAGAATGCTGTCGCCGCCCAGGGCGAAGAAGCTGTCGTCGGCCCCGACGAGAGGAACGCCGAGCACCTCGGCGAACAGCCTTGCGACCGCCTTTTCCCGGGCCGTGGCCGGCGTCCGACCGGCTGGCGCGGTTCCGAATTCCGGCTTCGGCAGAGCGCTGCGATCGAGCTTGCCGAAGGCGTTCGCCGGAAGGCTGTCCAACGCGAGGATCACCGCCGGGACCATATGCGGCGGCAGCGACGCGCGGGCGAAGCGCTGGAGTTCGAGCGGTTGGATCCGGCGGCCGCTGACCGGGACGACATAGGAGGCCAGCACGGTCGTGCCTACGTTGTTGCGCACCGGCACCGTCACGGAAAGGTCCACGTCCTCGTGTGTGGTGAGCACGGCGTCGACTTCCCCCGGTTCGATCCGGTAGCCACGGATCTTGACCTGGAAGTCGCTGCGCCCCGTCAATTCCAGCGTCATGTCGGCGTTGTCGCCGGTCCAGCGCGCGATGTCGCCGGTGCGGTACATCCGTTCGCCGGCGTCGCCGTACGGATCCGCGACGAACCGGGCGGCGGTTTCGATGAACAGATGGCTGTAGCCGCGGGCCAATCCCGGCCCGGCAAGATACAGTTCGCCCGCGGTGCCCTTCGGCACCGGCTGGAGCGTTCGGTCCAGCACCATCGCGCAGACGCCGCGAATAGGGCCACCGACCTGGTGGGCGTGGTCGGGCCTCAGCACGGCGCCGACGGCGGTCACGGTGGCCTCGGTGGGACCGTATTCGTTGTACATGGACAACGACGGTGCCCACCGCTCGATGACGTGTGGTGGACAGACGTCGCCGCCGACCACGACCACGCGCAGGTCTGTCGCCGAACGCGGGTCCACCGTTGCCAGCATCGTGGGCGTCAACGTCAGGTGGGTCACGTGCTCGTCGGCCAGCAGTCGGGTGAGCGGCTCGCCGCCGCTCACCTCGGGCGGCACGATCACCAGTGTGGATCCGCTCGCGAAGCAGGTCACAAACTGCTCCATCGCGGCATCGAAGCTGGGCGAGAGGGCATAGGACACCCGAGACGTCGTGTCGATTCCGTACGTGGCGGCGCGGTCGGCAACCAGATTCGCCAGGCCGGTGTGCGTGACCTGGACGCCTTTCGGCGCTCCGGTGGATCCCGAGGTATAGGTGATATAGGCGATATTGGACGGTCGTAGTGGGCGGATACGGTCGCAGTCGGAAATCGGCCCGCTCGCGGCGTCGCCTTCCCCCAGGGTTGTGGGGTCATCGAGAACCACAGCGCGCATCGTCGGCGGAAGTCGCCCCTGCAAGGCGTCGATCGTGATCGCCACAGCCGCGCCGCTGTCGGCGACCATATGTTCTGAACGTTTCCGCGGGTACTCGGGGGCCAACTGGACGATCGCGGCCCCACATTTCGCGACGGCCCACGTCGCCACGACGGATTCGACCGAACGTCGCAGCATGATCGCCACCGCCGTGTCCGGCCCACAACCCAGAGCAATCAGATGCCGGGCCAGCTGGGAGGATCTGGTGTCCAGCTCGCCGTACGTCAGCGTCTGCCCGGCCGAGATGATCGCGCACGCACTACGATTGCGGCGCGCGTTCTCGGTCAGAATGTCCGGAAGCAGCCGTGTTCGGACCCCGCTCGGCCCTCGCACCCGCGGCAGCGCAGACCGCTCCTGTTCGTCGAGCAGCGACAGTCTGCTGACCGGGCATCCCGCTCCCCCGGCGAGGAACTCGTGCAGGAACATGCGGAACCGCCGGTGGTGACCAGCGAGCTCGTCCGGGCTGTACGCATTCGGATTTCCCTGGAAGTCGATATGCGTACTGTCTCTGCCCGCACCGGGGTAGATATTGACGAAAAGGTCGGCGGTAGGCCCCGAGGTGAGGACATTCAGGCGGCCTGTCGTGTTGCCGAGCACAACCTCGTTCTCGATCAACATGAGGTTCACGGCAGGCCCGAAGGATGCCGCCTCGTCGCGCGCGATCCCCATATCGTGGAATATGTCCTCCTGGCGGTAGCGCTGCCGCCGAAGTGCGCTCGTCAACTCACTTTGCACAGCGGCGATCAGTTCACCGACGCTGCGGCCGGCGACCCGCACCCGCAGCGGGACCACGTTCGCCACCATCCCCCCGGAACGGCGCAGCACGGCGGAGTGCCGACCCGACACCGGCAGGCTCAGCATCACTTCATCGCTGCCGGTCATCCGCGCGAGATAGGCGGCGAACGCCGCGACGATGGTCGGAGCCACGCTCTGACCATGTTCGAGCGCGACGCTTGTCAGCAGACGCGCGGTGGCGTCGGGCAGCTCCGTGCTGACCAGTGCCGGATGAATGGTGGGCTTGCCGACGCGACCGGCCAGGCTGACGGCGGGCGGCGCGCCTGCCAGGTGCTCCAGCCAGTACTTGCGGTCGTTGTCGAAACGCGTCGAACCCCGGTATGCCAGATCCTGCTCGACGATGACCCCGAGGTCCTGTGCCGCGCACGGTGCCGGTTCCTCGGACTTCACCCAAGCGTTGTACAACTCGGTCATCCGGTGCAGCATCGTTACCGCGGCGAACCCGTCGAGCGCGATATGGTGCGCGCGCTGATACCACAGGAAGTGGTCCTGGCCGACTTCGAACACAATGCTCGTCACGAGGTCGTCGTTCAGCACGTCCAGCGGAGCGGAATAATCTTGAACCATCATCGCGCGCGCAGCCGCTACCGGATCGGCGTGGTGGCGCAAGTCCAGGACCGATACCGGACCTCCACGGTCCTCGTCGACGAACTGACGTGGCTCTCCGTCGACCTCGATCAGTCGCGTATGCCCGGATCCGAACTCGCGACTGGCGGTTCTACAGGCCTCGGCAAGCAATTCGGCGTCCAACTCGCCGACGATATCGACGTATTGGGCCACAGAAATCGGTGACGATTCCGTGAGATGCTGGGCGAACCAGATACCTTGCTGCGCCGCCGTCAGTGGAAAGATCTCGTATGACGGGTTTCCACTGCCGTGGGAACCCGTGCCGGCACCGTTACTCGATTCCTTTTTTCGGGAAGAACGGAATGAGCCGATTTCCAACCGCTTCGACCGGTCCTGACTGCCATCGACGCGACTCTTTCGGCCCATTTCGACCTCCGTTGATACCCTCACTCAAGTGATCGATTATATAGCCGCAAAATTGCCGAATTCGATTTTCGGAACCTTGCAACATGGTCACGAAGGCAGGCTCCGAGGTTTAGAAATTCGCAGCCGTGTCGATCGGCGCCCGACCTCGACGATTCGTGCTCGACGATCGCGCCGACGGGCCGTCTCGGCCATCCCTCCACTGCCGGATCGCCTACTGGGCATGGATCAGGTATCGAATTCAGCACGATTACGAATCGACACGCCACCACCGGATGGACAACGCATCCAACGGAAGTACCAGAACTCTCCCACCTCTTGACATTCCTTGGACAGCGGAATGTCAAGAGTTAGCCGCGACGATTTTATGACCGGCTGCCGAATTCGATATTCTATCGGATTGCCAAGTCTTTGAGATCCATTTAATTTACACTGTGAAAACTTCGCTTGTGCCTTGATCGAGCGGGGAAAAGTCCACTTTGCGAATTTTGTCCGCAACGATGCCGACTCGGCAACGAGCTCGTTGCCCCACCGCACATTATCCGAACAGAGCCAGCGATCCGGAATCGAATACCAGATCAGAAAGGGCGTTTGGATCGGATTACCGCTGCGAGGTATTCGTAATCCGCAGCCCGCGCGGACGACCCTCGATAGGCGAGCCCGATCGTGCGGCCAGGAGCGGGGGTCGCGAAGCGCGCGGTGTCCAGATTGGCGCGCGCGGTCTCGGCGGCCACGGCCATCTCCGGGATGAGCGTCACGCCGAGCCCGCCGGCCACGCACTGCACGACCGTGGTCAGTGAGGCGGCGCGGGTGTCGCCGACCGTCCCGGGGTGCACATCTGCCGAGCGGCACAGGTCGAGCGTCTGATCACGCAGGCAATGGCCTTCGTCGAGCAGGAGCAGCGGTAAGTCGGCGAGGGCGGGGGCCGCCAGGTCGGTACGCCCGGCGAGCTCGTGGCCGCGCGGCGTGACCAGCACGAACTCCTCACTGTAGAGCGGGATCTCGATCAGGCCGTTCGCCTCGCTCGGCAACGCGAGCACCGCCACGTCGAGCACGCCGGTGCGTAACCCGTCCAGTAGCCGCGCGGTCTGGTCCTCGACCACCTGGGGCAGCACCCCGGGCAGTTTGCGACGTAACTCGGGCAACAGCTCGGGCAGTACGTAGGGGGCGACGGTCGGAATGATGCCCACGCGCAACGCGCCCCCGAGGGTGTCACCCGTCGCCGAGGCGACGAATCGGTCGGCGGCTTCCAGGGTGGCCATGGCCTGCGGCAGCAGCCGCATGCCCGCGGCGGTGACCAGCACGCGGCGGGTGCTGCGCTCGATCAACTGGAGCCCGAGTCCGTTTTCCAGTGATGCCAGAGCCTGCGATAACGTGGGTTGACTCACAGTCAAACGCGCTGCGGCGGTGCCGAAATGCCGGTATTCGGCGACGGCGACGAACGCACGCAGCTGCGACAGGGTTGGCTGATAAGTCTGATCACTCACACCTATCAGTGTACGACCAGCAATTGGCTTTACCTTTCAGTAGGCTGACATCAACCCACACCACCAATGAGGAGACCAAGCATGGCTCTGCTGACCATCGGCGACCAGTTCCCGGCATACAACCTCAAGGCCGTCATCGGAGGCGATCTCTCCAAGGTCGACGCACAGCAGCCCGACGATTACTTCACCCAGATCACCAGCGACGACCACGCCGGTAAGTGGCGCATCGTGTTCTTCTGGCCCAAGGACTTCACCTTCGTGTGCCCCACCGAGATCGCCGCGTTCGGCAAGCTGAACGAGGAGTTCGCCGACCGCGACACCCAGGTGCTCGGCGCCTCGGTGGACAACGAGTTCGTGCACTTCCAGTGGCGCGCCCAGCACGAGGATCTCAAGACCCTGCCCTTCCCGATGCTGTCGGACCTCAAGCGTGAACTGGCCACCGCCACCGGCGTTCTCAACGCCGACGGCGTCGCCGATCGCGCCACCTTCATCGTCGACCCGAACAACGAGGTGCAGTTCGTCTCGGTGACCGCCGGTTCGGTCGGCCGCAATGTCGACGAGGTGCTGCGCGTGCTCGACGCACTGCAGTCCGACGAGCTGTGCGCCTGCAACTGGAAGAAGGGCGACCCGACCATCGACGCGGGCGAACTCCTTTCGGCCAGCGTCTGACCGGACACGGCCCGGAGGCGGCAGCGCGCGTAACCACGTAGGGCCCCGGTCAGACACCATCGAACGCTGCCTGACTCACCCTTCCCACCGAAACACCCCAGAGGAGCCCCACTGTCATGAGCATCGAGAACCTGAAGAACTCTCTTCCCGAGTACGCCAAGGACCTCAAGCTCAATCTGTCCTCGCTGGCACGCACCACGGTGCTCAACGAGCAGCAACTGTGGGGCACCCTGCTGGCGTCGGCCGCCGCGACCCGTTCGGCGACCACGTTGCGCGAGATCGCCGAAGAGGCCGCCGACGTGCTGTCCGCCGAGGCGTATGACGCCGCGCTGGGTGCCGCGTCGATCATGGGCATGAACAACGTGTTCTACCGCGGTAAGGCGTTCCTGGACGGTCGCTACGACGATCTGCGCGCGGGTCTGCGGATGAACATCATCGGCAACCCCGGCGTCGACAAGGCCGACTTCGAGCTGTGGTCGTTCGCTGTCTCCTCCATCAACGGTTGCGCGCACTGCCTGGAGGCGCACGAGAAGACACTGCGCGAGGCGGGTGTGTCGCGCGAGGTGATCTTCGAGTCGCTGCGGGCGGCGGCGATCGTCGCCGGTGTCGGTCAGGCCGTGGCGTCGACCGAGGCGCTGGCTTCGGCCGCGGTCTGATTCGAGACGGCTTCGCGCCTGCTCACGAGCCGTTGTGCGGCCCCGATCCGGTTTCCGGATCGGGGCCGCCGCCGTTCGGGAGCGGACAAGGCCGGGCGCAGCAGGGTCGGTCGGCGCCGCCGCGTGGCCCGGTAGGCTCGCGATCATGAACGCACACCAGGTGCCCGAAGCCCCGGACATCCAGGTCGAGGTCGTCCGGGTGTTCACCGATCCGGCCGGAAATCTCGGCAACGCGCTCGGCATCGCCCGGGCGGGCGATGTGGTCGCCCTCGACAAGCAGGAACTGGCGGCACGCCTGGGATTCAGCGAGACCACGGTGGTTTCCGATCCCGTCGACGGTGTCGCCGACCTTCGCATCTACACGCCCGCCGTGGAATTGCCGTTCGCCGGGCACCCCACTGTCGGCACCGCGTGGTGGCTGGATGCCCAGCGCACGCCGGTGCACACCTTGCGGGTGCCCGCGGGCCCGGTGACCGTCGCCCACACCGACGGCCTGACCTGGATCACCGCGCGCGCCGAGTGGGCCCCGAAATTCGCCTTCCGGCAACTGAGTTCGGTGCAGGAGCTGACGGCGTTGTCGGCCGAGGATTTCACCGAGGGCCAACACTATTTCTGGGCGTGGACCGACGAGTCGCGCGGCGCGCTGCGGGCCAGGATGTTCGCTCCCGCGATGGGCATCGCCGAGGACGAGGCCACGGGGGCCGCCGCCGTCGCGCTCACCGGCCAGTTGCGACGCGGGCTGATCATCACGCAGGGGCAGGGCTCGCAGCTCTACTCCGAATGGGACTCCGACGGGTGGGTTCGTCTGGGCGGGCGGGTCGTCGCCGACCACGTGGTGGTGCTCTAGCCCTACGGTTCGATACCGAAACGGCGCAGCCAGGGCGGCCTGGTCGTCCAGTGGCCGCGCCGTGGTGGTGCGGTGCCCAGATCGGCGAGGATGCGGGTTTCGAGATTGCGGGGCGGGGTGTGCTGGTCGTCGGCGGCCAGCAGCGCGAGCACCTCGTGCACCCCGCGGACGCGGGTGGCGAACTGCGACAGGCTGTTCGGGGTGGTGGCGGTGAGTTTGCTCTCGATGTGGTGCTGCTCGAGTTCGGCGACCGCGTCGAGGGCGTAGGCGTCGGCCAGTGACAGCACCGAGCCGGGCGGGCACCACGACTGTCGGGCCGTCCACCGGTCGATGCGCTGTTCGGCGAGCCGTTCGATGCTCTCGGCCAGCAGTCTCGTGACCATCGGCACGCGCAGGCCCAGTTCGCGACCGATGGCGCGGTAGGTGCGGCCACCGTAGTAGGCGAGGACGAAGACTTCGCAGTGGCTGTCGAGTGGGTCGTCGAAGCCGAGCCTGGCCGCGGCCGCCAGCCACGGCATGTCGTCGCCGCCGCGTCGGTCCAGGCGCAGGCGATGGACCGCGAGACGATGAACCTGGGCCAGGAGCCAGGACTGGTCGGGGGTGACCGCCGGGCCGTCGTCGGCACTCCGGGAGTCGGCGAGGTCGATGCTCGGACGTTCGGGATCGACGCCGGGCAGCCCCCCACTCGATCGCTCCGGACCGAAGTGGCCCCACGCCGATCGGCCGGTGCCGAGACGGTCGGGATCGCCGCCGGCGAAGCGGGGACGGATAGCTCCGGCGTGCTCGATGTCGGGGTGGCGGGCACTACCGTGACCTGCCTCGTCGGTGCTCGCGGGGTGAGCGTCCGGATGGTCGGCGCCACGGTGCTCCGGGCTCACGGTACGAGAGTCGACAGGCCCGGAGTCGGTGCCCCCACCATCGGATACGCGAGATCCTTCCTGGGTGTAGACGACGCCGCGACCGAAGGACACGTCCATCGATCCGTCGATGTGGGGGGCGAGATCGGAGCGCTGTTCTGTCGCGACGAATGCCGAACGACCCCAGGGCGTTCCGAGGTCGGGGCCGGGGCGCGCCGGCTGGCCGGCCACGGTGTCCTCGGCAGGGCGGGAATCGGGGTCCCGGTCGGTGTCGTCCTCGTCGACGATCCACTGCGCTGCTCTGGCACGCCGATATCCTTCGCGGACAACGTCCTCGGCGGCGCCACGACGGTGCAGCACCCGCAGGGCCAACCCGAACGCGGCGGCGCCGGTGGCCCGGTAGAGCGCCCGCATCTGCTCGCGATCGTCGGCCCCGGACACGATCACAGGTGTCCGCGAACGGACCCCCGGCGGCGGTTGGGGACCGCGCTGCCCGCTCATCGTCGAATTCCTGCCCGCACAAAGGCAATTCGAAGCGCGAGCGGTTGTGGATCGGTATTCACCGGCCGATCGCGGCGATCAGCATGAACGCGGTGCCGATATCCATCACCACATGGGGCAGCAGCGCCGAGGTCAGCGGGTGGGCACCGGCGGGATGAACGAAGCGGTGCCAGCGGCAACGGTGACCGACCGTACCGAGCGCGACCAGCGCGTCGAGGCCGAACAGCGCCGCCAGGACGACGGCGGGCCAGCCCGCGCCACCGGAGCCGTGCGCCGCCCCGTGCCCGGCCATCGCGTAGAGCATCGCCGCGGCGGCGACGGTGTGATAGCCCAGCGCCGCCACGCCGTCGGAGGCCGATCCGGTGCGCCATCCCTGGACACGCTCGGCCAGCAGCAGGGCGAAGGCGACGGTGAGGGCTGTGAGCAGCCCGCGCATCGCGTGCGGGTCGGTGGCGGCCGGGAACACCAACATGGCCAGCATCACCAGGCACATGAGCAGATGCGCGCTGTCGGAAGCGGTGTCGACCCGAGGAGACTGCGCCGTCCGACCGGTCAGCCGAGTCACCACGATCAGCGCTGCCAGCACGAACGCGGCGACCACCGGCCACCGCACGAACGCATACTGCTCCACGAAATCGGCCACACCCCACCACTTTCGAGTCGACACCCGCACCACCATGCTCGCACCCCGGTGGTGACCCCGGGCCGTTTTCCCGGTCGGCGCGCACGAGGCCGGAGGTCGCGTCGTTCGCTGAGTACGGCACGGTTGCCGCGTCGGTGTCCGCCCCCGGTCGCCGAGCATCGGCATCGACCCGCACACTTGGCTGATGAGCGACAACCGACCCGGAGCGGTCGACCAACTCCGTGTGGTGGCCGATGACCTCTCCGGCGCCGAGGTCCGTGCCCTGCTGGCCGCTCACCACGCGGAGATGGCGGACACCTCCCCCGCCGAGAGCATGCACGCGCTCGATCTGACCGCACTCCGCGATCCGGCGGTCACGGTGTGGAGCGCGTGGTCCGGGGATGACCTCGTCGGGTGCGCAGCGCTGAAAGAACTCGACGCCGGGCACGCCGAGATCAAGTCCATGCGCACCGCCGAGGGGCACACCGGCCGTGGCGTGGCCGCCGCAGTGCTCGCCCACCTGGTCGCGGTAGCCCGGGCACGCGGGTATCGACGGCTGAGTTTGGAGACCGGCGCCGAAGACTACTTCGCGCCGGCCCGTCGGCTCTACCTGCGGTACGGGTTCACCGAATGCGCACCCTTCGCCACGTACACGCCTGATCCGCTGAGCCGGTTCTTCACGTTGGCGCTGGACTGACACACCTGGCAGCACCGCGGGACGCGGCCACCTGGGCGGGTTCGGATCAGCCCAGCGCGCTCGCGAATCCGGCGGCCAGGTCGGCTACCTGGGCGTCGGTCATGACGAACGACGGCGAGATCTGCATGGCGCCCGCACCGGCGGCCCGGCCGGAGATCCCGTGTTCGCGCAGGGTCTTCACCAGGGCAGGGCCTTCGGACGGGTCGGCGAGCTGCACCGCCGCCACGGCGCCGAGGCCGCTGCGGACTTCGGCGACGCGGGGGTGATCGGCCAACGGCGCCAACGCCGTGTGCAGGGTCGACTCGAGACGGGCAGCTTCCTCGAGCAGACCTTCGCGTTCGACGATGGCGAGATTGGCCAGGGCCGCGGCGGCCGCACCGGCGTGGCCGCCGTAGGTGTAACCGTGACGGAACCAGGTGCCGCCTGCGTAGAAGGGCTCGGCCAGGTGGGGGGCGATGAAGACCGCGCCCATCGGGAGATAGCCGGAGGTGAGGCCTTTGGCGGTGGTCATCAAATCGGGCTGCAGGTCGAATCGGGTGGAGGCGAACCAGGAGCCGCCGATGCGGCCGAAACCGGTGACGACCTCGTCGGCGACGAACAGGATGTCGTGGTCGCGGCAGATCTGACGGACCTCGGCCAGGTAGCCCTCGGGCGGCAGGTACACCCCACCGGCGCCGATGATCGGTTCGCAGAAGAACGCGGCGATCTGCTCGGCGCCGACCTCTTCGATCAGGGCGAGCAACGACTTCGCGTCGTCCCATTCGACGGTGCGGGTGTCGTCCACCAGCACGCCGTAACCCTCCTTGTTCGGCGTGAGACCGCCGAGCGAAGTGCTCGCGTAGTGCATGCCGTGGTAGGCCAGGCGGCGCCCGACCAGGATCTTCTTGTCCGCGCGGCCCTGTTCGTGCCAGTAGCGCCGGGCCAGCTTGGCCGCGGTCTCCACCGAGTCGGAGCCACCGGAGGTGAAGAAGATCTTGCTGCCGGGAACAGGTGCGATCGACGAGAGCTTCTCGGCGAGTTCCTGGGTGGGGGCTTCGGTCAGGTCGCCGAAGTTGGAGTAGTGCGCGATGGTGCGCAACTGGTCGGCGACCGCGTCGGCGATCTCGCCGCGACCGTGCCCGACGTTGGCGAACCACAGCCCGGCGGTGGCGTCGAGGTACCGCTTGCCCTCGGTGTCGAAGACGTAGGCGCCCTCGCCGCGAGCGACAACGAACGCACCGTCACGATTGACGGCACCCATATCGGCGAATCCATGCCAGAGTGCATTCATGGGTCCACATTTACCGCACCCGTCCGGGTCGCGCGCACCGGGCCCGTCGCTGGGTCAGCCCTCGGCGCGGTGTTCGCGCCACCGAGCGCGCAGATCGCCCAGCGACGCCATGGCAATCGCGAGCACGACGAACACCACCAGCAACACCACCAGCCCGATCGTCAGTGACACATATCCCTGGGTGCGCGGGTCGATGAACGGGTAGGGGTACCAGTCGACGATCGGGCCGCGAATCAAGCTGTAGACCCCGTAGACGACCGGGAAGATCAGCCACAGACCGACCAGTTCGGGGGTGGGTCGCAGGCGCGCGGCCATCGCGACGAACAACCAGTCCAGCAGCAGGACCAGCGGCAGGATGCGGTGCAACACGTCGTTGATCCACTTGTCGGTGAGCATCACGTCGACATCGGCCAGCAGCACCGCGTACACGACCATCGTGATGAGCATGTACAGGGTGACCGCGCCGCGAAAGGTCTGCCAGCGCGGGCCCTGCGGAGCGAGAAGGCCGCCGACGAGCAACACGATCACGGCCAGGACGTTGGATTCGATGGTGAAGTAGCTCAGATAGTTCGTGAGCGAGAAAGCGGCCGAGTCGATGTTTCGCAGTGGAATCCATGCCAGGGCAATGACCCCGAGCAGCCCGAAACCGATCCGGTAGGTCCTGATCCACCACGCCGTTCGCACCGATGCACTCATGCCACATCCTCTCCGCGGACCGAGGCCCTCGGCGAGCTCACGAAAACCGCCTGTCGCGCGCATCGATCGCTCATGCCGGGATCTTCGCACGCCGCACCGGCGCTGACCGGGAGTTCGGGCTCGCACGCCCGTCGCGTCGCGCCGTGCGGCAGGGGACGCGCGGACCGCGATCGACACGCGTCGCGGTGTGTCGTTGGTCTCGGCGAACGCGTGCGCCGACCATGCGGGACAAAACCGGTGGCGGGCTTCGCTACGCTGGGAGGCGCAATGACCAGGACAGCTAGCACCGGAACCCGCGCGCTGCGCACCCGCCTGGCGGAGGTCTCGCTGCGCGACGAACATCGGCTCCGGCGCAAGCTCGACCGTGCGCGCCCCGACGATCTGCCCGCCGTCGAGGCCGAGATCGCCACCGCCGAGACCCGCGTGGCCAACCGCCGCGCGGCGCTTCCGCAGATCACCTACCCGGAACAACTTCCCGTTTCCGCGCGTCGCGACGACATCGCCGCCGCCGTCGCCGCCCATCAGGTCGTGATCGTGGCCGGTGAGACGGGTTCGGGCAAGACCACCCAGATCCCCAAGATCTGCCTCGAACTCGGGCGCGGCATCCGCGGCACCATCGGTCACACCCAACCGCGCAGGCTCGCCGCGCGCACCGTGGCCGAACGCATCGCCGAGGAACTGGGCACCGAACTGGGTGACGTGGTCGGCTACACCGTCCGCTTCACCGATCAGGCCTCCGACCGCACCCTGGTCAAACTCATGACCGACGGCATCCTGCTCGCCGAGATCCAGCGCGACCGGATGTTGCGCCGCTACGACACGATCATCATCGACGAAGCCCACGAACGCAGCCTCAACATCGACTTCCTGCTGGGGTATCTGAAGCAACTGCTGCCGCGGCGGCCCGATCTCAAGGTGATCATCACCTCGGCGACCATCGACCCCGAACTGTTCGCACGCCATTTCGCCGATGCGCAGGGCACGCCCGCGCCGATCGTCGAAGTGTCGGGTCGGTCGTATCCCGTGGAATTGCGGTACCGCCCGCTGTCGCTGGAACTGTCCGGTGCCGACGACGACGAGGACACTCGCGTGGTCGACCGCGACCCCACCGACGCCATCGCCGACGGGGTCGTCGAACTGTTCGCCGAGGGCGACGGCGACGTGTTGGTGTTCCTGTCGGGCGAACGCGAGATCCGTGACACCGCCGACGCCCTGCGCGAGCTGAAACTGCCCCGCACCGAGATCGTGCCGCTGTACGCGCGGCTGTCGGCGGCCGAGCAGCACAAGGTGTTCGCTCCCCATACCGGGCGCCGGGTGGTGCTGGCCACCAACGTCGCCGAGACCTCGTTGACGGTGCCGGGCATCCGTTACGTCATCGACCCCGGCACGGCGCGCATTTCGCGGTATTCGATGCGTACGAAAGTGCAACGGCTGCCGATCGAAGAGGTCTCGCAGGCATCGGCGCGGCAGCGATCGGGGCGCTGTGGTCGTGTCGCCGACGGTATCTGTATCCGGCTGTACTCCGAGGACGATTTCGAGGCGCGGCCCGCGTTCACCGAACCGGAGATCCTGCGCACCAACCTCGCCGCGGTCATCCTGCAGATGACCTCGCTCGGCCTGGGCGATATCGAGAGCTTCCCGTTCGTGGAGGCCCCCGATCGTCGCGCCATCCGCGACGGCATCGCCCTGCTCGAAGAGCTGGGCGCGTTGGCGCACGGAAGCTCGAAATCCGTTGACGGCGAAGCTGATTCGAGTGGACATCTCACCCTCACGCCGATCGGGCGCGAGATGGCGCAGCTGCCGGTGGATCCGCGGATGGCCCGCATGCTCGTCGAGGCGCAGCGCAACGGTTGCCTCGACGAGGTACTGATCATCGTCGCGGCGCTGTCGATTCAGGATGTGCGCGAACGTCCCGTCGAGCATCAGCAGGCCGCCGATACCCAGCATGCGCGCTTCGTCGTCGAGGGTTCGGACTTCCTGGCCTACCTACGACTGTGGGATTACCTCACCGAGCAGCGCAAGTCGCTGTCGTCGAATCAGTTCCGCCGGATGTGCCGCGACGAGTTCCTGCACTATCTGCGGATCAGGGAATGGCAGGACCTGCACGGCCAGTTGCGCACGATCGCGCGCGCAATGGGCTGGAACGACGCGGGCGCGCACCGAGGACAGACGAACTCCGAGACCACGACGCGCAGCGAGTCGGTGGACGGTCGACGTGCCGTCGGTGGCGGCTCGGCCGACGGCGCCGGCGGCAATCGTGGTCGCCGCGGACGCGGACGCGGTAATCCTGCACGCGCGGTGACCGAGTCGACAAGCGGAGCACAGCGCGGCGAGAAGGCAGCTGCCGCGAAAACTGCCGGGAGCTCGGCGAACACCACCGACGATGACGCCATGCCGTGGCCGAGTACCCAGATCCACCAGTCACTGCTGGCGGGCATGCTGTCGCATATCGGTGTGCGCGAGGCGGAGTCGCGGGAGTTCCTCGGGGCGCGCAATGCGAAGTTCATGATCTTCCCCGGGTCGTCGCTGGCCAAGAAGGCGCCGCGCTGGGTGATGGCGGCCGAACTGGTGGAGACCTCGCGACTGTGGGGCCGCATCGCGGCGAAGGTGGAGCCGGAGTGGGCCGAGCGGCTCGCCGGTGACCTGGTGAAACGGACCTACTCCGAACCGCATTGGTCGTCCAAGCGAGGTTCGGCGCGCGCCTACGAGCGAGCGACGCTGTACGGCGTGCCGTTGGTGACCGGTCGGCCGGTGGACTTCGGGCGCATCGACCCGGAGCTGTCGCGCGAGCTGTTCATCCGCCATGCCCTGGTGCAGGGTGAATGGCAGACGCGGCACGGGTTCTTCGCCCGCAATCGGGCCCTGATCGACGATGTCGCCGATCTCGAACATCGGGCGCGGCGGCGCGACATCCTCGTCGACGACGAAGTGCTGTTCGAGTTCTACGACAAGCGCATCCCCGCCGACATCGTGTCGGTGCGCCATTTCGACAGCTGGTGGCGCAAGACCGAGCGCGAAGATCCCGCGCTGCTGGACTTCTCGACCGACACCGTGGTCAATGCGGGTATCGCCACGCTCGACCCGACCGACTTCCCCGACGCCTGGCGCCAGGGTGAGCTCAGCTTCCCGCTGACCTACCAGTTCGAGCCCGGGCAGGACGACGACGGCGTCACCGCGCGGATCCCGGTGGAGCAGCTCGCGCACGTGCGGGCGGTCGGCTTCGACTGGCTGGTCCCCGGCATGCGCGAAGAACTGGCCGCCGCGTTCATCAAAACCCTGCCCAAAACGTTGCGGCGGGCGGTCGTTCCCGCGCCCGACTTCGCGGCGGCGGCCTTGCGGGGGCTGACTCCGCGCGCCGAACCGCTGCGCACCGGGCTCTCACGGGAACTGTCCCGGTTGGGTTCGGTCACCATCACCACCGACGACCTCTCCCCCGCCGCACTGCCTGATCACCTGCGGATGACCTTCGCGGCAGTCGATCAGAACGGCAAGGTACTGGCCAAGAACAAGAGCCTCCAACAGCTCAAATCACAACTGGCCGAACAAGTTTCGGCTTCTGTTGCTCGTGCGACCGCCGGTGCGGAGCGGGCGCCGGCGACGGTGTGGACCACGGAGTCGCTCGGTTCGGTCGCGCCGACCGTGAGCCGCGAAGTCGCAGGCCAGACGGTGACCGGGTATCCCGCCCTCGTCCCCGAGGGCGAAGGCGTGGCGGTCCGCGTACTGAGCTCGCCCGGCGAGCAGGCGGCCGCGATGCGGGCGGGTGTGCGCACCCTACTGCTCGCCGCGATCCCCACCTCGACGCGCGCGGTCACCGCCGGACTGCCCGCTCGCGATCGACTGGCGCTGAGCCAGAACCCCGACGGATCGCTGGACAAGCTGGTCGAGGACTGCCGGATCGCCGCCGCCGACGAACTCATCGCCAAAGCCGGCGGCCCGGTTCGCACGCCCGCGGAGTTCGACACGCTGGTAGCGGCAGTCCGCCCACAACTGTCCACGGCGGTCCTCGCCCTGATCCGCACCGTCGTGCCGGTCTTGGCTGCGGCCCAGCAGGCGCGAGCGGCCCTGGCCGACACCCTAGAAACCGATATCGCGGACGATGTGCGCCAACAACTCGACGACCTGCTCTTTCCCGGTTTCGTCGCCGAATGGGGGCGGGTGCGGCTGCGGGAACTCCCGCGCTACCTCCTCGCCGCGGCACAGCGCCTGGAATCGCTACCGGGCTCGGCGGTGCGCGACCGGCAGGCGATGGGCGAGGTGGACCGGATGCTCGTCGCCTACGACCAGCTCGTTCGCGGGCTGTCGCCCGGTCGCAAGAATGCCCGCGAGGTCATCGAGATCTGGTGGATGATCGAGGAACTGCGGGTCAGCCTCTTCGCCCAGAAGTTGGGCACGCCGTACCCGGTGTCGGCCAAGCGCATCGAGAAGGCGATCAGCGCGATCCGTCGCTGACGCCCGAGGCAGTGTTGCCGCCGACTACGACGACCCCAGTGTTCGCGCAGAGGCTGCGAGGGGTAGCGCGGTCGCGACAGCGAGACGACCGGGGATCAGTCGGTCGCGGCGACCGCGGCAGCCTCGCGGGCCGCGCGCATCTCGGTGATCTCGCGTTCGAAATCGGCTGCGCTGGTGAAAGATCGGTACACCGAGGCGAAGCGCAGGTACGCCACTTCGTCGAGGTCACGCAGCGGGCCGAGGATGGCGAGACCGACCTCGTGGCTGGGCACCTCGGGAGAACCCTTGGCGCGCACCGCGTCTTCGACCTGCTGGGCGAGCAGGTTCAGGGCGTCGTCATCGACTTCGCGCCCCTGGCAGGCCCGGCGCACACCGACGATCACCTTCTCGCGACTGAACGGCTCGGTCACGCCACTGCGCTTGACCACCGACAGGATCGCCGTCTCGACGGTGGTGAATCGGCGCCCACAACTCGGGCAGGAACGACGGCGGCGGATCGCGGTGCCCTCTTCGACTTCCCGCGAGTCGACGACGCGCGAGTCGGGGTGTCGGCAATACGGGCAATGCATCCGAGGGTTCCTTCGTCGATGCGCATTTCTATTCCATGGCTCTTGACAGGATACCGGTCAGGATGGCACAACCTGCCACTGCGTGGTCAGATCCGCGATGATCTCGGGTAGCCGGACGAGCATCCGACCCCGGTCGAGCTTGACGGCGAAGGGCTCGCGATACACCGTCAGCGCGCGGGCCGCGTCGGTCGCGAGGTCGAGATGGCGCGGCAGCAGGTCGGCGGCGATGTAATCCCAGCGGGTGTCACGGTCGGCCCAGTTGAACGCGGGCAGCGACGTCCGCAGCCCCAGCGGCCGCCCCGCGGCGATCGGCGACCACACCGTGACCGGGGCGTACACGCCGGGAGCGCGGGTGCCGGGGACGGCGGGCTTGCCTGCGACGGTGGTGACGTAGGTGAGCACTCGACCCATCCCGTCGCGGCCGCTCGCGGTCACGTCCCACTGGTCGGCGATGATCTGGTTCTGTTCCCGATCGGCCATGGCGGCCAGCGCGTCGGCGCGGCCGGCTTCGGTGCCGCCGTCGATCCCGCTCCAGGCCAGCCGCATGCTGTCGTCGAGCAGGCCGGCCGT
This sequence comes from Nocardia sp. NPDC058633, assembly GCF_042717045.1. Taxonomy (NCBI): domain Bacteria; kingdom Bacillati; phylum Actinomycetota; class Actinomycetes; order Mycobacteriales; family Nocardiaceae; genus Nocardia; species Nocardia sp. NPDC058633. The sequence continues at coordinate 226,935 of NZ_JBHXRA010000007.1, read as the reverse complement.
GTACATCTCGTCGATGCCCGCCATCCCCTCGGCGAGGTAGGCCTCGTGCATCGGGACCAGGTCGATGAAGATGTGTTTCTGCATGATCATCAGGCGGGTCTGATACCAGGCGAGGTCGGCGGCACTGAGCCGCGGACCGAGGACGGCCAGTCCGGTGATGTCGGCCGGGACCCCGGTGAGCAGTTCCGGCGGGGTGGCGCGAAGCAGCGCGGCGACAGCGTTGCCGAGTTCGTGGATCCCACCCACCGAGACGACCCCGGCGATGTCGCCGACGTCGAAGAAGCCCGCGGCGAAGGACGCGCCCGCGATGCCTGCCATGCCGGCCCAATAGAGATCGGAGCGGGCGGTGGCGAGGCGAAAGTAGTTCACGTACACCTGGCTGAAGGTGGCGGAGTTGGCCGCGACCCCGCGCTCGGGCGCCCAGCCGTCGAGATCGATCGCGGCGTTGTCGGTCGCTGTGACGAGCCAGTACTGGTGCAGCAGCGTCGCATACCGCGTCGGGTCGATGCCGTCGGCTCGCGCCTGGGTCAGTGCGTCGCGCAGGGGCGGCTGCGCGGACGGAAGATCCGGGTGCAACCCGCCTCCGTATTCGCCGTCTCCGTTGAGAGCGGGCAGATCGAGGTACCCGGTGTAGCCGGGAACCGCGTGCGCAGCGGGCGAGGCCAACACAGCGAGCACCACGCTGAGCAGTAGAGCGATCGAGCAGCGGCGCACCGAGACCTCACATCCGGGTTCGACCGAGGCTCCCGCCCCGATTCAGGATGTTCGACACCGTAGCAACGTGTTCTAGTTGTAGGGTGGGATTCGGCGATACCGGCGATCTCACACCCTTGCCGCGACCTCCCCGAAAAGGCTTCCGCGCAGCCGTTTTCGACTCATCGACCCGGCTCGAACTGCGCGCCGGACCCCGACTCCGCCTGCTCGGAGATTCCAGGGATCGTCGAGTTGACGTTGTCGACGAAACTACCGGCCCGTATGTGCGCCAGCCCGAGGAAAGCCACCACCATCAGCGCGGTCACCAGCGCCGTGACAGCCAGTGCGGCGAACCCCGCTTTGGCCTGCTCGACCCGATGTAATGGATGCGCGCCCCGCGCACCGCCCGCGCGTACGGGACCGCGGGCGTAGAGCGCGAGCTCGGTGCGCGGCGTGCGGTGCCGGGGGCCGCGATCCACCGACGGGCGAGCAACCGCGCGGGTCCGGCGTGCCGGTTCGCTGCGCGGCACGGTGGCGAAGGCGAGATCGAGTTCGGCGTCGGTGAGCGCGATACGCCGAGCGGGCCGGACGATATCGGCGGGTTCGGCGGCGGGTAGGCCGCTCGCGGGCACGCTCAACACCCCGGATCGCACGATACTGCGGGCGACAGTGCCCGGCGCGGGCCGACGGGTCGGACCAGGACCGGCGACCACCGCGGTCGGGCAACCTTCGGCCACCCGACGCTCGACACCGGCCGGCCGAGGCGCCGCCGGTCGCACCAGGGCGAAAGGTCGTGGGGTGCGGGCGATCCGGCGTCGGCGGAGCATCGGCTCCGGGACGGCGGTGGGGCCTGAGGAACGCAGGGCGCTGGATGCTGTGCTCATCGGAAGAACCTCCGGGGTGGTGTGCTCCGCTGCTACGAGAAAGTACTGGTGAGGCGGCAATGCCTCCCGCCGTTCGAACACCTGTGCGACGAACTGATGTTCGATTTCTACCAGATCCCCGCGCCCGTGTCAGCACGAAACGCCCGACATGCTCGAACAGATGTTTGATAGTTCGGCGTGGCCCGACTAGCCTCGAGACAGCGAATTCGACAACTCAGAAGGGCGGGACACGGTGACCCACACAGACGACACGGGTGACGAAAGCGGCACCGGCACCGTCACATCGGGATCCGGGACGGATCTCACCGTGCGTCAACGCACGGTCCTCGATGTCATCCGTTCCTCGGTGACCGAACGGGGCTATCCGCCCAGCATCCGCGAGATCGGGGACGCGGTCGGCCTCACCTCCACCTCCTCGGTGGCCCATCAGCTCCGCGCCCTCGAACGCAAGGGCTATCTGCGCCGCGACCCGAATCGACCACGCGCGGTGAATGTTCGCGGGCTCGACGAGGCGGTCCGTTCGGTCACCACCCTGCCCCAGCAGGCCGACGAAGTCGACCCGAGCCGCCCGACACCGACGTTCGTTCCGGTGCTCGGCCGGATCGCCGCCGGTGGCCCGATCCTGGCCGAGCAGGCCGTGGAGGACGTGTTCCCGTTGCCGCGCGAACTCGTCGGCGAGGGTTCCCTGTTCCTGCTCAAGGTGGTCGGCCAGTCGATGGTCGACGCGGCGATCTGCGACGGCGACTTCGTTGTGGTGCGTCAGCAGAATGTCGCCGAGGGTGGCGACATCGTCGCCGCGATGATCGACGGCGAGGCCACCGTGAAGACCTTCAAGCGCAGCGGTAAGGACGTGTGGTTGATGCCGCACAATCCCCATTTCGAGCCCATCCCCGGCAACGATGCGCAAATTCTGGGCAAGGTCGTCACCGTCATCCGCAAGGTCTAGTCGCGCGCGGTCGCGGTCATCTCCCAGATCAGCAACTCGGCGGCGGACACCGCGGTGACGCGGTGGCCGCCCGTCGCGGTCAGGCGCACGGCGTCACCCTGATGTAGGGCGCCGTGGCCCTCGTAGTCGACGGTGCCCCGAGCGAGGAAGACGTGACCATACGGCGCGTCGGGGACCGTGATCGCCTGACCGGGGTCCAATCGCGCGACATGGAAGGCGGCGTGGCGGTTTCCGATGCCGATCGCCGCCTCGCCGCGATGACGCGGCATACCGGAGGCCACGGGAACCAGCGCGTTGCGGGCGAGCTCACCCTCGATGTCGAGCTCCTGATAGCTCGCAGCGACGCCGGTCGTCTCGGGCGGAATCCACATCTGCACGACATGGAGGCGCTGCGTCTCCCGGTAGCCCGCCCCGTTGCGCTCCGAATGCAGGATGCCCGCACCCGCGCTCATCCGCTGCGCGAGGCCGGGACGGATGATGCCGCGATGTCCGGCCGAATCCTGGTGCACCACGGTGCCTTCCAGGACCCAGGTGAGGATCTCGGTGTCGCGGTGCTGATGGGTGTCGAATCCCTCGCCGGGGTCGACGATGTCCTCGTTGTGCACGAGCAGCAGCCCGTGCGCGTAGTCCTCGAGCACGAAGTTTCCGGTGACCGGGAAGGACTGCCGCGAGTCGAGCCATTCGTTGCGCCACCGCCTGCGGTCACCACCGCGAACGACCTGGACCTGTTCCGCCACGATCATCATCACCCTCTCCATATCCGGACCTCAGTCCGTATACGGAGGTAACGAGATCGACGCCGCGGGCATTCCACACCCAGGGCGCAGGCATACCCGCGGCGCCGAAACAGCCGATCAGGCTGTCGCGGTCACCAGGGCAGCGCGTTGCGCAGCCGACCGACCAGGGTGCGGCCGGTATCGCGGTCACGCTCGTTGAACAGGAACTGCAGTTCCTCCTCGAGCCCCTTGCGCACCACATCGCGCAGATCGGCCGCCGCTCCGTCGAGGTCGTCGGCTTCCATCCAGGCGGTGGGGTCGATGGGAGTACCCGCGGAGAAGTAGAACCGCTCCGGGCGCGGCAGCACCGTGGGGCCGATGCCCTTGACCAGCGGCGGGTTCAGCTCGGGATTGATGCCGAGCAGGCGACAGGTCCAGCGCAGCGGCGACATCACCGGGTGTTGACCGTCGAAGACGATGTCGTAGGCGTCGTCGACGCCGATCATCGCCAGCGGCACGATCGGCACCCCCGCCTGAATCGCCATCCGCGCGAAACCGGTGCGGCCCTCCCACTTGAGCACGTACTTCTCCCCCTTGCGGCGGATCGCCTCGCGGCCGCCACCGGGGAACACCACCACCGCCTCCCCACGCTCGAGCAGCGCCAGGCAGTTCGAGCGGGTACCGCGCACGGTGCCGTAGTAATGCAGGAAGTCCCGCACACCGGGCACCATCAGCACATGTTCGGCCAGGCCACGCACCAACCTGCCGCGCACGCGCAGGATCTCCGGCATGATCAACGGGGCGTCGATCGCGCCGAGCAGATTGTGGTTGGCCACGATCAGCACCGGCCCTTCGGCCGGGATGTTCTCCAGACCGTAGAACTTCGGGCTGGTCCACCACCGCACCGGAGCGAACAGCGCCTCGAAGACGCGCATATCCCATTCCCCCGGCGTCGGATTCAGTGGCGCGCCGTCCGACAGGACGCCGGACCGAACAGGATCGCCCTCCGCGACCCTGTTCCTCGTCACATTCTTCGTACCATCATGGTCATTCGACATAACACCCTCCTGCTGTCGATATTCGACCATAGCGTCCGAAAATGCCGGTGTCGCATCGGCAATCAGTCGCAACCGGCGGGCAAATCAGCGAAAAAGATCAGCTGAGTGCCGGCTCGGCAGGACCGGCGTGCGCGTACTCGGACAGGGCGGCGGCCAGGGCGTGGGGCACCCGCGCGCGAACCCGGGTACCGCCCTCCTCGTGGTCGGCGGTGACGATCCGGCCGTCGGCGTGGATGCGGGCGAGCAGGTCGCCGCGACTGTAGGGCAGCAGCACGCTGATGTCGACGTCGAGCCCGCCGAGCACCTCGGACAGCCGCTCGCGCAGCTCCTCCACGCCCGCACCGGTCTGCGCGGAGACGAAGGCAGCCTGCGGCAACATACCGCGCAGCCGAGTGAGCTCGTTCGGGTCGGCGGCGTCGATCTTGTTCACCACCAGCAGTTCCGGCGGTGCGGGTGTGCCCTGCTCCCTGATCACATCGGTGATCACCTCGCGCACCGCCTTGATCTGCTCGAGCGGCAGCGGGTCGGCGCCGTCGACGACATGCAGCAACAGATCGGCGCCGGTCACCTCTTCCAAGGTGGAGCGGAAGGCCTCGACCAACTGGGTCGGCAGGTGCCGCACGAAGCCGACGGTGTCGGTGAACACCATCTCGCGACCGTCGTCGAGCGCGGCCCGGCGGGTGGTCGGGTCGAGGGTGGCGAACAGCGCGTCCTGCACGAGCAGACCCGCGCCGGTGAGCGAGTTCATCAGGCTGGACTTGCCCGCGTTGGTGTAGCCGACGATCGCGATCGAGGGCACACCGCTCTCGCTGCGGCGCGCGCGCATGGTGTCACGGGCGGTCTTCATCTCGCGGATCTCGCGGCGCAGTTTGGCCATCCGCTCCCGGATGCGGCGACGATCGGTTTCGATCTTGGTCTCACCGGGACCACGCGTGCCGACACCGCCGCCGGCGCCACCCGCACGGCCACCGGCCTGACGCGACATCGACTCACCCCAGCCGCGCAGGCGCGGCAGCATGTATTCCATCTGCGCCAGCGCGACCTGGGCCTTGCCCTCGCGAGAGGTGGCGTGCTGGGCGAAGATGTCGAGGATCAGCGCGGTGCGGTCGATGACCTTCACCTTCACGACCTTCTCCAGTGCGGTGAGCTGCGCGGGAGTGAGTTCACCGTCGCAGATCACCGTGTCGGCACCGGTGTCGAGCACGATGGTGCGCAGCTCTTCGGCCTTACCGGACCCGATGTAGGTGGCCGGGTCGGGCTTGTCGCGGCGTTGGATCAGCGCTTCGAGGACCTCCGAGCCCGCTGTCTCGGCGAGCGCGGCCAGCTCGACCATGCTCGCGTCGGCCTGGGTGGAACTGCCGCTGGTCCAGACACCGACCAGCACCACGCGCTCGAGGCGCAGCTGGCGATATTCGACCTCGGTGATGTCGGTGAGCTCGGTCGACAACCCGGCGACGCGGCGCAGCGAGCTGCGCTCGTCGAGCTGCATCTCGCCCCTGGTCGGTTCGGCCGCCCAACCGGGCTGTTTCATGCGGGCCGCGTGGCGGGCCAGCGCATCATCGACGTCACCGCGCTCGGCGGCTACGTCGGGATCGGCCGCGGTGTTCTGCTCGGCCGATGTGGATTCTGTGGGTTCTACTGGTTTCGTCATACGTTCTCCATGCTGCCACGTCCGGGTGACAGCGTGCACACGGTTATCGGTGCTCCTGCGTGTCCCACCAGTCCCGCGACAGCGTGCCGGCGGCCAGGAGCACCGAGGGCCCACGCAACCAGGCACGTCCCTCGGCGAAGGTCACCCGCACCTGGCCACCCGGCACACGCACGGTCACTTCGCCGGATTCGGTGCCGATCGCCACGCCGGAAGCGGTCAGCGCGGCGGCCGCCGCGGCAACGGTTCCGGTGCCGCAGGAACGGGTTTCGCCGACGCCGCGTTCGTACACGCGCATGTCGACGGCGTTGTCCGCATCGAGCGCGGTGAGGATTTCGACATTCACCCCGTGGGGGAACAGGTCGGGATCGAAGCCGGGCGAGACACTCAGGTCGAGTTTGGCGAGCGCGTCAACGGTCAGGCTCTCGTCCACGCAGGCCAGGTGCGGATTCCCGACATCGATGCCGATGCCGGCCAGCGCCCAACCGGCCAGCGTGGCGGTGGAGGGACCGAGCTCGCGGACCACGCCCATGTCGACGGTGACGTCGCCGTCGGTGGGGCCCGCTGCGTGCACGGTCACCGGGCGGGCGCCCGCACGACTGCCGACGACGTATTCGGTGCGCGATTCCAGTCCGTTGGCGTTGAGGTAGTGCGCGAAGACCCTCGTGCCGTTGCCGCACATCTCGGCGATCGAACCGTCGGCGTTGCGGTAGTCCATGAACCAGTCGTCGTCACCGACGCCCTCGGGCAGCGCCTCCAGGACACCGCCGGAAACCAGCGCACCCGCCTTGGCCACGCGCAGCACGCCGTCGGCGCCCAGGCCCCGCTGACGGTCACACAGGGCGGCGACCCGGTCGGCGCTCAGGTCGAGGCGCACCTCGAGGTCGGGCAGCACCACGAAGTCGTTCTGGGTGCCGTGGCCCTTGCTGAATTCGATGTCGGACACGGTCTCCATTCTGCTCTGTGCCGCGACGGCGGGCGTTACCGGGCGAAGGTGCGCCGCTGCCTGGCGATCTCGTAGAGGCTGATCGCCCCCGCCGACGGTGCGCCGAGTGAGCTGGCGGTGCCACCCATCGGGATGGTGACCAGGTCGTCGCAGGCGTCGGCCCACGCCGAGCTCATGCCGGTGGTCTCGTTGCCGACGACCAGGATGGTGGCTTCGGTGAAGTCGTGGTCGTAGATGGTGCCCGGCGCGTGTTCGTCGGTGCCGACGATGCGGGTGGGGATCCCGCGCGCGTGCTGGCGGTCGCGGAACTCGAGCACCTGGCCGGGCCCGGCCGCGCGCAGTACCGGCATCGCGAACAGGGAGCCGGTCGACGCGCGCACGGCCTGCGGGTCGAACTGGTCGGCGCCGTGACCGGTGACGATCACCCCGGAGGCGCCGAACGCGTCGGCCGAGCGGATCAGGGTGCCGAGGTTGCCGGGCGAGTTCGGGCGGTCGAACACGACGACCACCGGCGCGTCCTCGCCCGGTTCGCCCGGCGCGTAGTCGGCCAGGTCGGGGTGCTGCGACACGGCGACCGCCACGATCTCGGGCGCGCTCGCCGCCTTCTCGCCCAGTTCGGCCATGAGCTCGGGGACCAGGCCCACTTGCGGCACGTCGGCGGTGTCGAGGATCTCGCGCGCCCAACTCGACAGTTCGGGACCGCCGAGCCGGTACAGCAACGTCTCCAGGGGCCAGCCGTTGTCCAGTGCCTGGGTGATCGGGCGCACGCCTTGCACGAGGAACCGGCCGTCACGATGACGTTTGGTCCGGTTGTTGAGGTAGGCCTGCCACACCTGCACCGAGGCGTTGCGGGTACTCACTCGTCGCGTCACTGCGCTGTCCGTCCTGTCGGGTCGATGTTCGCTGCGGAGAGCACGGCCAGCGCGGTCGCGGCGAGCTCGGGATCGGCGCCGTCGAGCCAGGAGACCCGGGGATCGCGGCGGAACCACGACCGCTGCCTGCGCACGTACCGGCGGGTGCCGATCAGGGTGCGCTCACGGGCGTGGTCGAGGTCGTATTCGTTGTCGAGACAGGCCAGCACCTGGGCGTAGCCGATGGCGCGGCGCGCGGTCCGGCCCTCGCGCAGGCCCGCGTCGATCAGCGCGCGGACCTCCTCGACCAGACCGGATTCGAACATCAGCTCGGTGCGGGTCTCGATGCGGGCGTCGAGGGCGGCGGTCTCGCGGTCGACGCCGAGAATCCGGGTGTCCCAGCGAGGAGTGCCGATGGTCGGGGCCGAGGCGGCGAACGGGCGCCCGGTCAGTTCGACGACCTCGAGTGCGCGCACCATGCGCCGACCGTCGGTGGGCAGGATGGTGGCCGCGGCGGCCGGGTCGGCCTCGTGCAGCGCCGCGTGCAGCGCCCCCACCCCGCCCTCTTCCAGCAGTGCTTCCCAGCGAGCACGGACTTCGGGGTCGGTGGCCGGGAAATCCCACTCGTCGAGCAGGGCCTGCACGTACATCATCGACCCGCCCACGATGACCGGCGTCCTGCCTCGCGCCATGATGCCCTCGACCGCCGCGCAGGCCGCGCTCTGGTAAGCGGCGACCGTGGCGGTCTCGGTGACGTCGAGGACGTCGAGGAGGTGGTGCGGGATGCCGCGCCGCTGGTCGAGCGGCAGTTTCGCGGTGCCGACGTCCATCCCGCGGTAGAGCTGCATGGCGTCGATGTTGACGATCTCGCCGTCGAGTTCGGTGGCGAGATCGAGGGCGAGGTCGGATTTCCCGGTGGCGGTGGGGCCGACGACCGCGATCGGTCTGGTCCTCACTCGTCGCCGCCTTCCTGTCCACCCGGTCGCCAGACGCTCACGTCGTAGCCGACGCCGTACGGTGCGCCCTGGTACAGGGTACGTACCCGCGGATCGGCCGAATCTGCGGCGAACAGTCCGCCGAGTACCTGGTAGGCGGCCCGTCCGTCGACGAGCAGCGCGGCGCACAGCCGCGGATCGAGCGCGGCCAGCCGCGTCCGCGAACCCGCGCGCAAGGCGGCGTCGAGCTCGTGCTGGACCACATGGGCCCGCTCGTCGAGATAGCCGGGCGCCCCGACGGTCAGGGTCGCGGCACCGTCGCCGACGACGAGCACCGCGCACGGGTCCGGCTCGCTGTCGAGCTCGACGCGCAGGGCCGCACCCGCCGCGGCGCACTCGGCCGGCGACGAGTCGGCGGCGAACAGCCGGGACCGCACCGAAATCCGCGGACCGACCTGCTCCCGCAACCATCCGGCGATCAGTACCGGGAGGGGAAGCTGGGCGTCTGCTGGGACGAGGTCCGCACCCACCGGGCCGAGCCCGACGACGACATCGGCACCGAACCCGCGAAACGTCCCACGGGTCGCCGGACCGTAGATCCGGTCATGGCTGTCGACCCCGACGACGATCCACCGGTCGGCGGTCGCGGCGAGGGCGGTCGCGGCGTCCAGCGCGGCCGCACGCAGTACCAGGGTCGGATCGTCGGGATCGCTGCCGGACACCGGGACTCGCCCGCACAGTTCGGGCACCAGCATCGGTGGCGACGGGACCAGGGCCGCTATCGAGAACACGCGGTAACCGTAGCCGCAGCGCCGCGATGGGCCCGCATCCGGCGCGGCGCACACGCCAGGCGGTCTGCGAGTGTCCGGCGTCGTGATGCTCGGCGAGATTGCTAGTGTTTTCAGGTGCGACTACCCACGTCGTCCGGGACGAAGTCCCAGGAAATCCGCCATCCGATCCTCCGGATCGATGGTTTCCGCGGCTCGAACCGGGTTCAATGGGATGTGCTAGGGCGTAACCAGGCAGCCGTGACGCGCGGCAGGGACGGAGAGCAATGACCGACAGCAACGGAACCGCGAAGCCCACCCCAGGTCCGGCCCCGCGACCGTCCGGTACCCCCAAGCCCGGCGGGGACGCTCCACGTCCGCCGAAACCGCATGCCGCGAAACCGGCGCCGGGCCCCGATCAACCGCATCCGCACGCCGTGATCGTGCCCAGCGCCACCGACCCGAGCAAGTGGGGTCGCGTGGACGACGACGGCACCGCCTGGGTGCGGACCTCCGAGGGCGAACGGATCGTCGGCTCCTGGCAGGCGGGCGACGTCACCGAGGGTCTGGCGCACTTCGGCCGCCGCTTCGACGATCTGGCGACCGAGGTCGCGCTGCTCGAAGCCAGGCTCGCCGCGGGCGCGGATGCCCGCAAGACCAAGGCCGCCGCGCTGGCACTGGCCGACACCTTGCCGACCGCGGCCGTCATCGGCGACATCGACGGCCTCGCGGCTCGGCTGCAGGCCATCACCGAGCACTCCGAGGAAGCCGCCGCGCACGCCAAGGAGGAGAAGGACCGCGCCCGCCACGAGCACACCGAGCGCAAGGAAGCCCTCGCCGCCGAGGCCGAGCAGATCGCCGCCGACTCCACCCAGTGGAAGGCCGCGGGCGACCGGCTGCGCGAGATCCTCGACGAGTGGAAGTCGATTCGCGGGGTCGACCGCAAGGTCGACGACGCCCTGTGGAAGCGCTACTCCAAGGCCCGTGAGGCCTTCAATCGCCGTCGCGGCGCCCACTTCGCCGACCTCGACCGCGAACGCGCCACCGCCAAGACGCGCAAGGAAGAACTGTGCGTGCGCGCCGAGCAGCTGGCCGACTCCACCGACTGGACCGGTACCGCCGCGGTGTTCCGCGATCTGCTCACCGAGTGGAAGGCCGCGGGCCGGGCACCGCGCGAGGCCGACGAGTCGCTGTGGCGCCGTTTCAAGAGCGCCCAGGACGTGTTCTTCGCCGCGCGCAACGCCGCGGCTTCTGAACGCGACGCCGAGTTCGACCACAACGCCGCCGCCAAGCTGGAACTGCTGGCCGCCTACGAGCACATCGATCCGGCCAACGGCGTGGATGCCGCCCGCAACGCGCTGCGTGAACTTCAGGACAAGTGGGACGCCATCGGCAAGGTCCCCCGCGAGCGCATCCAGGAGCTGGAAGCCAGGCTGCGCGCCATCGAGAAGCGGGTCCGCGACGCGGCCGATCAGCAGTGGCGCCGCTCCGACCCGGAGGCTGTCGCGCGGGCCGCGCAGTTCCGGGAGCGGGTCGCCCAGTTCGAGGAGCAGGCCGCCAAGGCCACCGCGGCGGGCAAGAAGCGCGACGCGGAGAAGGCGCTCGAGCAGGCCAAGCAGTGGCGTGAATGGGCCGAGGCCGCAGAGGGCGCCGTCAGCAATTTGTGAGGCGAGACGAGAAAACCCCCGACCGAAGCGGTCGGGGGTTTTCTCGTCTCGCACGACTATTCGCCGGTCAGTCGCTTGCGATCGCGGTCCTCGGCTTCACGGGCCGCATTGCGACGCTGTTCTTCGGCGGCGAGTTGCACGGCGGTGCGGCTCCAGACGACGCGAACCCAGTGGAAGGTGAGCACCATGATGGCGACGGTGCCCAAGATCAGGCCGATGCCGGGGCCCGCACCCTCGTAGTTGCCCAGGCCCGGAGTCTGGCGGTGCCAGATCGAGAGCACACCGAACACCGAGCCGACAGCCGAGCCCGCGCACGCGACCCAGGCCAGTACCCAGCGCCGGGTGGTCAACGCCAGCAGCGAGAAGCCCACACCGAAGACGATGACCAGCCACACGAAGATCCGTGACGGCAAGCCGATGTGCTCGATACCCGCGGCGTCGGTGTTCAGCAGCACGTCGAAGCCACGGGAGCTACCCGCGGTCGGCAGCACCAGCGAGATCAGCAGCGCGAAGACCGCACCCGCCACCACCAGCGCCCGCGCGCCGGGGTCGATCTCACCGGCGATGCGGCGCTCGACCGCGTCGAGTTCACCGCGGAATTGTTCGAAATCCTGGTCGTTGCGCGCCGGGTTCACCGCGTGTCCGCTCCTGTCCACAGGCTGATCGTTGGCAGGTCCCACTCTGCCATCACCGGATGCGCCGTCCGCATCCGACCCACTACGACCGGTAGTAGATTCGTCGTCGCTCATGCCGCGACCTCCGGCTCGCTCGGGCGGTCTGCGTAGTCCCGCTCCGCCATCGCCTCCGACCGCCGACCGCTCACGACTGGCAGCCCGTGGCGCAGCCGCTCTCGACCGCTTCGACGACCACCGGTGCGCCGATTCGGGGCAGTCCGAGTCCGACGCCGATCGGTGCGGTCTTGGGCGTGATGCCCCGTTCGTGGGCGTCGCCGGCGGTCGTGCGTCGATGCGACTTCACCGCGCTGTCGGCGATGAGGTGATGCGGGGCCGCTTCGGTGATGTCGACGGTGACGATGTCGCCCGGACGGATACCGGTCACGTCACCGGGCCGGAAGTGCACCAGCCGACCGTCGCGCGCACGTCCACTCATCCGCGCGGTCACCGCGTTCTTCTTGCCCGCGCCCTCGGCGACGAGCAGTTCCACCTCGGTGCCGATGAGCGCCTGATTGTTCTCCCAGGAGACCTGGTCCTGCAGCGCGATCAGCCGTTCGAACCGCTCCTGCACGACCTCCTTGGACAGCTGGTCGGGCAGCTCGGCGGCCGGGGTGCCGGGACGCTTGGAGTACTGGAAGGTGTAAGCGCTGGTGAAGCGGGCTCGGCGGACCACGTCGAGGGTCTCGAGGAAGTCCTCCTCGGTCTCGCCGGGGAAGCCGACGATGATGTCGGTGGTGATCGACGCGTGCGGCATCGCGGCCCGCACCTTGTCGATGATGCCGAGGAAGCGTTCCTTGCGATAGGAGCGGCGCATCGCCTTGAGCACCCGGTCCGAACCCGACTGCAGCGGCATGTGCAGCTGCGGGCAGACATTGGGGGTGGCCGCCATCGCCTCGATGACGTCATCGGTGAACTCCGCGGGATGCGGGGAGGTGAACCGCACGCGTTCGAGACCCTCGATCTGCCCGGTCGCGCGCAGCAGTTGCGCGAAGGCGCCCCGGTCGCGTGGCTGTTCGGGATCGACGAAGTTCACGCCGTAGGAGTTCACGTTCTGACCGAGCAGCGTCACCTCGAGCACACCCTGGTCGACCAGCGCCTGCACCTCGGCGAGCACGTCGCCGGGGCGGCGGTCCACTTCCTTGCCGCGCAGCGAGGGCACGATGCAGAACGTGCAGGTGTTGTTGCAGCCCACCGAGATCGACACCCACCCCGCGTACGCCGACTCGCGCTTGGCGGGCAACGTCGACGGGAACGCCTCGAGCGATTCGAGGATCTCGACCTGAGCGGTCTCGTTGTGCCGGGCACGCTCGAGCAACACCGGCAGCGAGCCGATGTTGTGGGTGCCGAACACCACGTCGACCCACGGCGCCTTGCGCACCACGGTCTCGCGATCCTTCTGCGCCAGACACCCGCCGACAGCGATCTGCATGCCGGGGCGAGCCTGCTTCACCGGGACCAGCTGACCGAGGGTGCCGTAGAGCTTGTTGTCGGCGTTCTCGCGCACCGCGCAGGTGTTGAACACCATCAGATCGGGCGTCTCCCCGGTGGCGGCTTTCGTATAGCCCGCGTCCTCGAGCAGCCCGGACAGGCGTTCGGAATCGTGCACGTTCATCTGGCAGCCGAAGGTCCGTACCTCATAGCTGCGTGTAGGCGCGCTCTCCGTCGCGTTCTGAACCGTCGAATCCACCTGCCCAGGGTACGGGCAACCCGTACTGTGACGCACATCACGCCGGTAAACGCGGGATAATACGCAAAGGTAACGGGAACCCATCGGGTTACCAGCAGGTGTCGTCTCGGCGTGCCGTCACGGCAAGTCTTCGAAAGCCGGGCAATTCTCCAGAATGGACATAAGGTTTCTCACCATGACCGACGACGCCGCACCCGCCACTGGGAACGCCGACGCCGCAGCCACCACCGCTGCTCCGCCGATGATCTCGATGCGCAACGTGGACAAACACTTCGGTGAGCTCCATGTCCTGCGCGATATCCACCTCGAAGTCCCCCGTGGGCAGGTCGTGATCGTCCTGGGCCCGTCGGGTTCGGGGAAATCGACCCTGTGCCGCACCATCAATCGCCTCGAACCGATCGACTCCGGTGACATCGCCATCGACGGCGTCGCGCTGCCCGACGAGGGCAAAGCGCTCGCCGCGCTGCGCGCCGAGGTGGGCATGGTCTTCCAGTCGTTCAACCTGTTCGCGCACAAGACCATCCTCGAAAACGTCATGCTGGCGCCGACGAAGGTGCGCGGGAAGAAGAAGGACGAGGCACGCAAGCACGCGATGGCCTTGCTCGAGCGCGTCGGCATCGCCAACCAGGCCGACAAATACCCGGCCCAACTCTCGGGCGGTCAGCAGCAGCGGGTGGCGATCGCCCGCTCGCTGGCGATGGACCCCAAGGTGATGCTGTTCGACGAGCCGACCTCGGCGCTGGACCCGGAGATGGTCAACGAGGTGCTCGACGTGATGGTGGCACTGGCCAAAGAGGGCATGACCATGCTCGTGGTCACCCACGAGATGGGCTTCGCGCGGCGGGCGGGCGATCGCGTGTTGTTCATGGCCGACGGTGAGATCGTCGAGGACGCCGCGCCCGAAACGTTCTTCACCGCACCGAAATCCGAACGCGCCAGGGACTTCCTCGGCAAAATTCTCAGTCACTGACTCGCAGCACCATTTGTCACCAAGGAGAAGGAAAACCATGAGGATCAATCGTGCGATGCGCGTCGGAATCGGCGCAGCGGCACTGGTAATGGCAGCCACCGTCACCGCGGCCTGTGGCGGCGGTAGCGACCAGTCGGCCCTGGACAATGCCAAGGACGGCAAGCTGACCATCGGCATCAAGTTCGACCAGCCGGGTCTGGGTCTGCGCAACACCGACGGCACCTACAGCGGCCTCGATGTCGACGTGGCCAACTACGTCGCCGACAAGCTCGGCGTGCAGCCGGAGAACGTCACCTTCAAGGAAGCGCCGTCGGCGCAGCGCGAGACGTTGATCGAGAACGGCCAGGTCGACTTCATCGTGGCCACCTACTCGATCACCGACACCCGCAAGGAGAAGGTCGATTTCGCGGGCCCGTACTACATCGCGGGCCAGGACCTGCTGGTTCCCGCGGCCAACACCGACATCACCGGCCCCGATTCCCTCGCGGGCAAGAAGGTCTGCTCGGTGAAGGGCTCCACCCCCGCCCAGAACATCGAGAAGAACTACACCCAGGCGCAACTGCAGACCTACGACACGTATTCGCTGTGCATCGAGGCGATGCGTAGCGGTGCGATCGACGCCGTCACCACCGACAACGTGATCCTGGCCGGTTACGCCGCCCAGTCGCCGGGCACCTTCAAACTGGTGAACAAGACCTTCACCACCGAGAAGTACGGCATCGGCCTGAAGAAGGGCGATACGGAGCTTCGCACCAAGGTCAACGACGCCATCCAGGCGATGATCGATGACGGTTCGTGGAAGGCCGCCCAGGAGAAGAACTTCGCGGGTACCGGTTTCGCGGTTCCGGCGCCGCCGACCGTCGACCGCTACTGATCAACCACTGACCTTCGGTGGCCCGGGGATTCCCGGGTCACCGATGCGGTGTTGTCCCGCTGACCTTTACACCGATCGGAGGACGCGCGTCCGTGTTCGACCTGATCTCGACGTATCAATCCCGAATCCTCGATGCGTTCTGGGTAACAATCAAACTCACCTTCTTCTCGGCGATCGGTGCGCTCGTCATCGGTACCGTCGTCGCCGGCATGCGCGTGTCGCCGATCCCGGTCGCGCGCTGGGTCGGCGCGGCGTATGTGTCCATATTCCGCAACACCCCGCTCACCCTGATCCTGGTGTTCACCTCGATCGGTCTCTACACCACTCTCGGGTGGACGCTGGGCAGCGATGACATCAAGGTCATCAACTACCGCTGGGCCATTATCGGCCTCAGCGTCTACACCGCGGCCTTCGTGTGCGAATCACTGCGCTCGGGCATCAACACCGTCGCGCTCGGTCAGTCCGAAGCAGGACGTTCACTGGGCTTCGGATTCGCCCAGAACCTCCGGCTGATCGTGCTGCCCCAGGCCTTTCGCGCGGTGATCGCGCCCCTGGGCAGCGTGCTCATCGCGCTGACCAAGAACTCCACGGTCGCCTCGGTCATCGGCGTGGTCGAAGCGGCGTACTTGATGAACGAGATGATCGACAGAGAGGCCGCGCTACTCGCGATCGGTGCGATCTTCGCGCTCGGCTTCGTCATCCTCACCCTGCCGACCGGCTTGTTCTTCGGCTGGCTGGCCAAGCATTACGAGGTAGCACGATGAGCAGCGCTTCGGTCCTCTTCGACGCTCCCGGGCCCCGCGCGCGGCTGCGTCACAACCTGTACTCGGTCTTGGTCGTCGTGGCGCTAGTCGGCGGCGGCTGGTGGCTCTACGACGCGTTCGCAGAGAAGGGCCAGTTCACGGCGGCCAAGTGGGAGCCGTTCCTCGACTCCCAGGTGTGGGAGACCTATATCCTGCCGGGCCTGCAAGGCACGCTCACCGCGGCCGTGCTCTCGATCATCGGCTCGGTGATCTTCGGCATGATCTTCGGGATCCTGCGCCTGTCGGACCACGCGTGGGTGCGCGGGGCGGCAGGCACGGTCGTCGAGCTCGCCAGGGCGATCCCGGTGCTGATCCTGATGATCTTCCTGTTCGCGATGTTCGCTGACTACAGCCTGTTCCCGTCCGAGCAGCTCGCGCTGGCCGCGGTGGTCATCGCACTGATCATCTACAACTCGGCGGTCATCGCCGAGATCGTACGGGCGGGTATCAAGTCGCTGCCCAAGGGCCAGACCGAGGCCGCGGTGGCGCTGGGTCTGCGCAAGAACCAGGTGATGCGGCTGATCCTGCTCCCGCAGGCCGTCACCGCGATGCTGCCCGCGCTGGTGTCGCAGATGGTCGTCGTCCTCAAGGACACGGCGCTGGGTTATCAGATCACCTATGTGGAGCTGGTGCGGTCCGGTGCGCAGATCGGCGCGTCGTTCTCGAACCCGATCCCCGCACTGATGGTCGTCGCGGTGCTCATGATCTCGCTCAACATGGCGCTGAGCTTCCTGGCCACCACCCTGGAGAAGCGTTTGCGGGCGCGGAAGAAGGGCGGCGGTGGCGCTGTGCTGGCCGCCGACTCGATCCTCACCGACGCCGCGCCCGGCGTCGACATCCGCAAGAAGTAGACCGAGACCGGCGGTGGGGCCCGATCCGATCGGATCGCGCCCCACCGCTGTCGGTACGGGGTCGAGCTGGACTACGCGGGGTAGCTGTAGAAGCCCTCGCCGGTGGCGACGCCGAGCTTGCCCTTGTCGATGTAGTTCTCCTTCAGCCACGACGCGAGCTTCTTGTGGGCGTCGCTGCCGTTGTTCAGGATGTTGTACGGAGTGGTCAGGCCGACGATGTCGAGGATCTGGAACGGGCCCATGGGCGCGCCGGTGGCGATGCGCCAGGTTTCGTCGACAGCGGCCGGTTCGGCGTATCCGCCCGCGGCGAGCTCGATGCCGGAATTGAGGAACGGCACCAGCAGCGAGTTGAGGACATAACCCGCCTTCTCCTTGTGCAACTCGATCGGCACCATGCCGATGGCCTTCGCGAACTCGACCACCGCGGCGAACACCGCCGGGTCGGTCCGCTCGGTGCCCATCACCTCGGCGGTGTTGAACTTCCAGACGTGGTTGGCGAAGTGCAGCGCCAGGAATCGATCGGGGCGGCCGGTGTAGTCGACGATATCGCTGGGCAGCAGCGTCGAGGAGTTCGTCGCGAACACGGTGCGTTCGGGCGCGAGCGCACCGAGCTTGCCGTACAGGTCGCGCTTGAGGTCGAGCACCTCCGGTACCGCCTCGATGATCAGGTCCGCCTCGGCGGCCGCGGTGGCCAGGTCGGCGGTGAGGGTGATGCCCGCCGCGGTCGCTGTGGTGTTGCTCGCGTCGGCGCCCGCCACGTCCTGCTGGTACACCGTGGCGAGTCCGTCGAACCGGGTGCGCGCGGCGGTGAGCGCCGCGTCGTCGATGTCGTAGGCGGTGACGTCGAACCCGTGGAACGCGCTCTGGAAGGCGATCTGGGATCCGAGCACTCCCGTCCCGAGAACAGTCACCTTGCGGAATTCGATGGTCATGCGTCGGCCTCCCAGTCTGGAAGCGGATCCCCACGCCGCTCCGCGTATCGGTTTCCGGTGTTGTTCACCGCCGTCCATCATGGCCCGGGAAGCTGAGGCGGTGATGTGAGCGACCCCCGCGTTTCGGACATCTCGGGCGCGATGTCGTAACAGTTCAGCAAACGCCGCAATGGTTCAGCCTGCGGTGACCAGACCCTCGGTGACCATCCAGTCGCGAGCCACGTCGGCCGGTTCGCGGCCGTCGATGTCGACCTGGCGATTGAGCTCGGTGATCACCTCGTTGGTGAGGCGGGCCGAGATCGGGGACATCACCTCAGCGACCTGGGGATGAGCGTCGGCGAAGTCGCGGTGCATGACCAAGGCGGCGTTGTACTTCGGGAAGAAGGCCTTGTCGTCTTCGAGGAGCACCAGTTCGAGTGCGGGGATGCGACCGTCGGTGGCGGCGACCGAGCCGAATCGACACTGGTTGGCGTCGGCGGTGGCCTGGTAGACGAGCGCGTCCTGGACGATCTGGCGTTGGGCCTTGCCGAGATCGATCCCGTAGGCGCCTGCCAGGCCGGGATAGCCGTCCGGGCGGACGTTGAACTCGGTGCCGACGCAGGTGGTCGCGGCGCCGGGATCTTTCGCGACGAGATTCGCGTAGTCCGTCAGCGTGCGTACCCCGGTCTCCTCGGCGTAGCCCTTGCTCGTGACGAGGGCGTAGGTGTTGTTCATCGGCGCCATCGCCGCCCAGACCATGTCGTGTTCGGCGAGATCGGCGTCACGGACCGCCTCGAACTGGGCCGCCTCGGTCGGGATCGGCTTCTCCTTGCCGAGATAGTTGATCCAGCCGGTGCCGGTGTAGTCGTAGGCGATGTCGATCTGGCCGTTGAGTTGCGCGTCGCGCAGGCTGTTGGAGCCTTGGATATTGGTGAGGTCGCGCACGTTCGCGCCCGCGGCGGTCAGCGCGAATTCGATCATGTAGCCCAGGATGTTGGCCTCGGTGAAGTCCTTGGAGCCCACCGTCACCGCGACGCCTTCGAGTTCGGGGACGGGCCTGATGCTGCCCGGGCCCACGGGCAGCGGCACCGAGCCACCCGACTGCAGGCCGCAACTCGCGAACACCAGCACGATCAGGATCGGGGCGAGCCCGCGCAACAATCGGGTGAACCTCACCGCAACCCCCTCGGCCCGAGGAACTGTTCGGCCAGCGCACCGAGCCAGTCGACGAACAGGGCCAGCGCGACGGCGAGTACCGCGCCGAGCGTCAATGTCACGGTGTCGCGCAGTTTGTAGCCGGTGTCGATGAGAATGCCGAGTCCGCCCGCGCTCACCATGAACGACAGGGTGGCGGTGCCGACGGCCAACACCAGCGAGGTCCGCAGGCCCGCCAGGATGTAGGGCACAGCGAGGGGAAATTCGATGCGGCGCAACACCAGTCCCGCCGACATGCCCTGTCCCCTGCCCGCGTCGATCAGTGCGGGGTCGACCTGTTGGTAGCCCAGGATCGTATTGCGCAGCACCGGGAGCAGCGAGCAGAACGCGATGGGCGCGACACCCACCCAGAACCCGGTGGTGCGGGTGATCAGGTAGCACAGCACGATCAGGCCGATCGCCGGCGCCGACGCCCCGATATTGGCGATGCCGACGAACAGTGGTGCGAGGCGCCGGAATCGGGACCTGGTGAGCAATGTCCCCAACGGTACGGCCAGCACCACGACGATGAGCACCACCGCCGCCGTGATCAGGATGTGCTGCCAGGTCACCTGGGCGATATTGCTCACGCTGATGCTGGCTTGCTGAGTGACGGTCAGGTCGCGCCGGAACGCCCAGACGAGCACACCGGCGGTGAGGATCACCACGATGACGGGCTGGGCCAGCAGGCGCAGGAATTCGGCACGGCGCTGCGTGGCGGGGGCGGCGGACGCCGCGGGGACGTCGACGATCGAACGGGGCGCAACCGACACAGTATTCGTCACAGCACTGCCCCCCGCACCTGGTAGTCGCCTGATTCGGGAACTCGGGCTGCTCCGCATCGAGACACCGCGGGCGCGGACGTGGCTGCACAGGATGGCGGGCCGACGGCGATGCGCGCACTCGCCGCACCCCGAAGAGCGGAGCCCGAAACGATCTCCGGGATCTCGAGCCCGAATCTCCGAGGATTCCGGCTTGTCCGGACGACGGTCGGTCGGCGGGTGGCGCGATGCGGCGCGGCTGTCATGCTGTTGCCGTTTCGGTCGCGGCGAGGTGGCTGATCAGGGTGTCGACGGTGACTGTCCCGGTGTAGGTGCCGGTGTTGTCGACAACGACGGCGGAGGCGGTGCGTTCGGTGAGAAGCGCCGCGAGTGCGTCCTGCAGGGTCGCGTCGGCGGGCAGGGTGACACCGATCGGGGTGCCGAGCTCGCGCAGCGAATCCGCGTGGGCGAGTTCGGCTGCCGTGACTCGGCGCAGCGGGCGGCGCTGCTCGTCGAGGACGATGCCCCAGGTTCGGTCCGTCTCGCGCAGCGCGGTGCTCACCGCGACCGGGGTGGAGTCCATCGCGGCGGTGACGCCCTGGTCCAAGTCCATGTCGGCCAGGACCGTGAGGCCGAGGCGGTCGATGGTGGCGGTGGCGCCGACGAACCCGGCGACCGTCTCGTCGGCCGGGGCCGCCAGGATTGCGGCGGGAGTGTCGTACTGCAGGATGCGGGAGCGGTCGCCGAGCACGGCGATGCGATCGCCCAGCTTCACCGCCTCACCGAAGTCGTGGGTGACGAAGACGATGGTCTTGCCGAGCTCGCTTTGCAGGCGCAGCAATTCGTCCTGCAGGAGCCCACGGGTGATCGGGTCGACCGCCCCGAACGGCTCGTCCATCAGTAGCACCGGCGGGTCGGCCGCCAGCGCCCTGGCAACTCCCACGCGCTGCTGCTGCCCACCGGAGAGCTGGCGGGGGTAGCGGTGGCGATAGGTGTCGGGGTCGAGGCCGACGAGGGTGAGCATCTCGTCGGTGCGCTCGGCGGTACGGCGGCGGTCCCAGCCGAGCAGGCCGGGCACCGTGGCGATGTTCTTGGCGACGGTCATGTGCGGGAACAGCCCGGCCTGCTGGATCGAATAACCGATGCCGCGGCGCAATTCGTCGGCGTCGATCGCACCCGCGTCGCGCCCGCCGATGGTGACGGTGCCCGAGGTGGGTTCGATCAGCCTATTGATCATCCGCATGGTGGTGGTCTTGCCACAGCCGGACGGGCCGACCAGCACCACGATCTCCCCGGCCGGGATGGTCATGGAGACCTCGTCGACCGCCGGTTCGGGCTGTTCGGGATAGCGCTTGGTGACCCGGTCGAGGACGATCTCGACCCCGGAGACCGTGGACGCGGTTGCCGCCTTGGTGGTTTCGATGTCAGTCACGGATTCCCCTCGGAATAGTGAGCCGTCCGAGCAGAACCAGGACGCCGTCGAGAGCGAGTGCGAGCACGACGATGAGGACGGTGCCGGTGAGCGCCTGCGGCACCGCATTCGGGCTACCCAAGCGTGAGAGGCCGGAGAAGATCACGTTGCCCAGGCCGGGCCCTTTCGCATAGGCCGCCAGTGCCAGGATTCCCATGATCATCTGGGTGCTGACCCGCATGCCGGTGAGAATCGACGGCCAGGCAAGGGGCAGTTCTATCTTGGTCAGCAGGCGAAACCGGTTCATGCCGACACCGCGTGCGGCATCGGTGACCGCTGGATCCACCGACGACAACCCGAGCACCGTATTGCGCAGGATCGGCAACAGCGCGTAGAGCACCAGAGCCACGATCGTCGGCCCGACACCGAGCCCGAGGAACGGAATCAGCAACCCGAGCAACGCGAACGAGGGCACCGTCAGAATCGCCCCCGCCATCGCGGTAGCGGCAGCGGACCCGAGCGGACTTCGATACACGAGCACACCCAGCGCCACCGCGATCAGAGTGGCGAGCACCAGCGATTGCACCACCGCCGACACGTGCAGATAGGAATCGACCAGCAACTGTTCGCGCCGGTTCACTACGAACGACCACAACGCGTCCAGGGTCAACCTCCCCGTCGTTCGGCGGCCGCCTGCGGCCCTGCTCCCCGGTTTTCCCACCCACATCAGGGTGAAACATCGGCGATCCCACATCGCAGCGCTTCACTGACGCGACGAATCAGCCTGCGCGAAAACATGTTTCACCGGCGCGATCATCCTACGCGCCGCCGAGTACCCCCGTGGGAATTTCCGAGCCTCGAAGTCGACCGGCGGGTGTGGCCGCCGCTGCCGCAGTGCTCATCTGCGCGCCTGCGCCAGTTCGGCTTTCACCACCGCGAAGGCCGTAGCCGAGCCGTAGCCGCGACGGGCGAGCATGTCGACCAGGCGGCGGGTGGCTTTGGCTGGGTCCAGATCGGCAGGCATGGAACGGAGTTTGCGGCGAACCAGGTCGATCGCGGCTTGTTCGTCGCCGGGCGTCGGCCTGCGCGCGGTATAGCCCGGAGAAGCGTCCGATTCCTCGCCGGGGGTTTCACCCGCCGCGATTTCTGATCCGCCCTCGGGCTCCCCCGCCGAAGCCTTCGCGCGGACCGTCCTGACCTCGACGGGAATGCGCTCGAAGCCTGCCTCGTCCAGTTCGGCGGTGACGACGGCGAAGGCGGTGGATTGGTCGTAGCCGCGACGGGCGAGCATGCCGACGAGGCGGCGGACTGCCCTGTCGCGGTCTGTGTCCGCGGGCAGGGTGCGGAGTTTGCGCCGGACCAGGTCGGCGGCACGGGCATGTTCGGCGTCGTCGGTGACCATCGACAGTGCCTGCTCGGCATCACCGGGGGCGACGCCCTTCTCCCGCAGCTCACGCTGGAGAGCCTTCTTGCCCCGACCGGAGTAGGTGTGGCGTTCGTGCACCCACTGTTCGGCGAAGGAGGCGTCGTTGATCAGTCCCACTTCGGTGAACCGTTCGAGGGCGGCCGCTGTCACCTCGAGGCGGAACCCCTTCTCGCCGAGGCGCTTCTCCAGTTCGGCGCGGCTGCGAGCGCGCACCGACAGCAAGCGCAGGCACACGTCCTTGGCCTGTTCCAGCGTCGCATCGGGACGGTCGCCCGCGGCGAGCCGGCGTGTGCCGGCCCGCCTGTCGGGCTCTCCCGGCTGGGATCCGGCCGCCACCGGATCCGCCTGCCGTCCGTCGTCACCACCGACGACGGTCGACAGGGAGACTTCGTCGCGCCGCGCGGACCTACGTTCGCGTCGTGCGCCGCGGGGTCGTCGCCGACCCTCGCTCCCCCACTCTTCATGATCATCGCCAACCCGCGCAGCGAAATGCGGTGGTTTGTCACCATCGGTGAATCCGGTCGGGTGCGCGCGCTGCGGATCGCCCGCACCCGACCGAATCCTCTCCGCGTCCGGGTCGGCTCGCTTGTCACGAGCCGACCGGACGAGTTCATCGGCCGCTCCCCTGCCCCGACCCGCCACGGGCATCACCGGCTCCGGCTCGACCTCGATTCCGAGGCGAGCCAGCTGCCTGCGCATCTGTTCGACCGGGTCGGCCGAATCGCGGTGGCCGCCGGGGCTCGGCGTGGTCATCGGCTCAGAAGTCGGCGGGCGCGTCGGCCTCGGCGGTCAGTACGGCGCCGATGCCCAGCTTCTCCTTGATCTTCTTCTCGATCTCGTCGCACACGTCGGTGTTCTCCAGCAGGAACTTGCGGGCGTTCTCCTTGCCCTGGCCCAGCTGGTCGCCCTCGTAGGTGTACCAGGAGCCGGACTTGCGGACGAAGCCGTGCTCGACACCCATGTCGATGAGCGAGCCTTCCCTGGAAATGCCGTGGCCGTAGAGGATGTCGAATTCCGCCTGCTTGAACGGCGGGGCGACCTTGTTCTTGACGACCTTCACGCGGGTACGGTTGCCGACCGCGTCGCTGCCGTCCTTGAGGGTCTCGATGCGACGCACGTCCAGGCGCACGGAGGCGTAGAACTTCAGCGCCTTACCACCGGTGGTGGTCTCCGGCGAGCCGAACATGACACCGATCTTCTCGCGCAGCTGGTTGATGAAGATCGCGGTGGTGCCGGAGTTGCTGAGCGCACCGGTCATCTTGCGCAGCGCCTGGCTCATGAGACGGGCCTGCAGACCGACGTGGCTGTCACCCATCTCACCTTCGATTTCCGCGCGCGGCACCAGGGCTGCGACGGAGTCGATGACGAGGATGTCGATAGCGCCGGAGCGCACCAGCATGTCGGCGATCTCCAGTGCCTGCTCACCGGTATCGGGCTGGGAGACCAGCAGCGCGTCGGTGTCGACGCCCAGCTTGCGGGCGTAGTCGGGATCGAGGGCGTGCTCGGCGTCGATGAAGGCGGCGACACCGCCCGCGGCCTGGGCGTTGGCGACGGCATGCAGCGCGACGGTGGTCTTACCCGAGGATTCCGGGCCGTAGATCTCCACGACGCGACCGCGCGGCAACCCGCCGATACCGAGCGCGACGTCGAGCGCGATGGAGCCGGTCGGGATGACTGCGATCGGCTGGCGGGTCTCCTCACCGAGACGCATGACCGCGCCCTTGCCGAAGCTCTTCTCCACCTGGGCCAGTGCCAGTTCCAGCGCTTTGTCGCGATCGTAGGCCTGCGGTGCCATGATGTGTGCCCCTTCTCGAGGTGAGTGTCTCTCTGGTTGGCGCCCACAGTAGAGGCCGGCACCGACAAGTTCTGGCGCCCAGGTTAGTCGAACACCCATTCGAGTCAAGCGACGCGCCCACCGACACGCGAAGCAGCCGTTCAGGCCGGCAATCCACCAGCGAAACCGGCCTCAGTGCTGCGGCAGCACCGAGTCGTCGCCCTCGGCGCGTGGCCCGAAGATCCGTCGCTGCGCTTGTTCGATCCGCACATCGTTGATACTGGCCTCGCGCCGCGCCATCCGCCCGTCCGCCGCGAACTCCCACTGCTCGTTGCCGTAGCTGCGCCACCACTGCCCCGACTCGTCGTGCCATTCGTACTGGAAACGCACGGCGATGCGGTTGTCGTGGAAGGCCCACAGATCCTTGCGCAGCGCGTAACCGTTCTCGATCGACCACTTGCGCGTCAGGAAGTCGACGATCGCGGCATGGCCGGTGAAGAATTCGTCGCGGTTGCGCCATACCGAATCCTCGGTGTACGCGGCGGCGACCCGCTCGGGATCCCTGGCGTTCCAGGCATTTTCGGCGGCGAGCACCTTCGCGCGCGCGGAGTCGAGGTCGAAGGGTGGCAGCGGTGGTCGCATGGGGGATGGCTTTCGGTGTGATCAGGGGTTGTTCGGGGAGAGTTCGGGCGGCCCCCAGCGCACGGCGAGCGCACCGGGGCGTTCGATCACCTCCTCGACGATGAAGTCGACGGCGCATTGCGCGCCGGCGGTGAATGCCGCCGCATCCCAGACCAATTCGGCCCGGCCGGTGAGTTGCAGCAGCGCACCGGTCGACCAATCGGCGACGAGCAGTCCGCAGCGCGGTTGCACCGCGAGGTTGCCCAATGTCATGAACATCGAGTTGCCGCGGTAGTCGGGCCAGCGCAGCCGAGTCGGTGAGAGTACCTGCAGGAAACCCGGATTGCCGCCGCGGTGCGAGGCGTCGGCGTGCCCGTCGCCATCGGCGGTGGCCACGAAGAACGTATCGGCGGCACCGACCATCTCGATCGCGGCGCTGGTCAGCACACTGCCACGCCGTTCCGGGCCGGAGGGCCCGGTTGCGATCACCTCGCGAATCTGTCTGCGTGAGATGTACTTCGGGCAATTCGCGTAGACCTGTTCGGTGACGATCCGCAGCCCACCGCCGCGCACCGCCGCCGTGCCGTTGACGCGCATCCGCCTGCGGCGCTGCGGCTGCAGGGCGATCAGCCCGACCTCCACGTCACCCGACAGCGCCCCCGACAGCGGATCAGCCGTCGCGGGCAGCGTGTCGATGTCGATGGTCGTGTCGTCGACCGCGTGCACGAACCCGGCGGGACCGGTGAGCGGACTCGCCCACAAACGCCCCGCCGGATCGGCGGCGCCGAGCACCACCATCGACTGCTCGGCCAGGAAGGACGCGGCGACCGCCGGAATCCCGGTCCGGATCGAACGGCCGACCCGGGCGGCCGTCTCGGCCTGCCCCATCCGCTGCTGCACGGCCAACTCTCCGGCGTGAAACATCCTCATCCTCCCAGTCGATGACCTGACAGCGCTCGCGCGTCAGAAGAATCCGCAGGTCGGGGCAGGTCCGGCCGGTGCGGGTGCGGTGGCGGCGCTCAGCGGGGCGAAGACCTCGAGCCGAATGCCGTCGGGATCAGCGAAGAAGATGCCACCGGAGGACGCCCCCTCGCCGTGGGCGACCACACCGTCGTGGAAGAACTCGGCATCGATCGCACGCAGCGCCGACTCGACCACGCGCACCGTGTCGACATCGTCGACCTGGAACGACAGGTGATGCAGGCCCGGCGTACTGGTGGAGAATTCGCCACTGCTCTGCTGCCACAGCGTGAGCACCAGCGCACCGCCCCGGCCGAGGAAGGCCCAGCGCCGCTCCCCGTCGGCGCCGCTGCCGAGCTGTTCGAAGCCGAGGCCACGGCGGTAGAAGTCGACGGACCGGTCGAGATCGGCGACGTTGAGTCCGATGTGGCCGGTGGTGAGCACGGGTGCGGCGACGGTGGTCATGGTTTCCTCCTGGAATTTGTAACTGCCTATCGGATGTTGAACAGTTAGAACATAGAATGAGGTCACCCACTTCGTCAACCCTTGAAATGCTTTTAGATAGTTAGGAGGGTCGTGTTGCTAACCTCGGGCATGCGCGATCCCCGTCCGCACCCCGGCGAACCCCCCGCTCTCGATCTGCTCAACACCCGGTGGGCGGGCGCGGAACCCGGCGACCTGCTCACCGATCCAGACGGGCTGCGCACGTGGCTGGAGCTCATCGGACTCGCCGATCGCGTACCGGTCGACGACCACGCCCTCACCGCGCTGCACACCGCCCGCGATGCCGTGCACGACGCCGTCACCCGCGCCGATCACACCGCGCTGAACCGGGTTCTCGATCACGGGCGGATCCGCCGCGAACTCACCGACGAGGGCCCGCGCGACATCCCCGAGGTCGACGACCCGGCATGGTTACCCGGCTGGCTCGCCGCCGACAATCTGCTGCACCTGATCGCCGAGGCGCCACATCGGATCCGCCAGTGCGCGCATCCCGACTGCGTCCTGTTCTTTTACGACACGTCCAAGAACGGCACCCGCCGCTGGCATTCGATGGCGACCTGCGGCAACCGCACCAAGGCCGCGCGCCACTACGCCAAGACCAGTTGAGAAGCGGTCCTCAGAACAGTTCGTCGAGCAGCCGGTAGTAGTCCAGCGCGGCACGATCGGGTTGGGTCGGACCGTAGGCGGCGTAGAAGGCCGCGACCGCCTCGGGGCCGAAGTCCTCGGCCAGGTCGCGCTCGGCCAACGCCAGGTCGCGATGACGATCGCCGCGCCCCAGTGCCGCGACATCGATCAGCAGGCCGTCGGCGAGCACATTGCCCGGCGTGAAGTCGCCGTGCGTGACGACCAGGTCTTCGGTGGCCGGGCGCTGTTGGCGGAGTCGAGCGAGAATCGCCTCGGGCGAGAGGTCCCGGTGATCGTCGTCGAAATCCGCTGCGTCGACAAAGCCTTCGACCACGTTGCGATGAGCCCGCGCCAGGGTGACCTCGAGGCCACCGTCGAAGGGGCACTGCGCCACCGGAAGCTCGTGCAACGAACGCAGGGTCTGACCCATCCGCGTGCCGACTGTGACGGCGTCGATCGAATCAGCTTCTGCGGCAAGTGAACCGACCGCGGCATCGACGAGGACGAGGACGTCTTCGGCGAACCCGGCCACCTGCGGCACCGCGATCCCGTGGTCGCGCAGCCAGCTCAGCCGTTCGTACTCGGCCACCGCCCGCGGGCCACGTTTGATCCAGTACCCGCCCGACCGCACCAGATTCCCGCCACGCCCCTCGTGCTCTTGCGACCATGCGGGCACCGGCCCGAGTAGGGTCTCGATCACCGGCGGAAGTGGAAGGGCCAGCTCGTCGAGGTGGTCCAGGGCGGCGCGGGTGGATTCGATGAGTTCGGAGTCGCCGTCGACCACCCGCAGCCGCATGGCCTCCTCGAGCAGCTCACGCGCCTGCCGCGGTCGATGCTGTTCGGCCAGCGACTTGCCCAGGTGGTGGGCGGCGAAGGAGACCAGGTCGGGGTAGCGCGCGCGGCTGGCGTGCAGGGCACGGCGGTACAGGATCTCGGCGTGCGACGGTTCACCCTGATACCGGTAGACGTCGGCCAGATTGATCCAGACGGTGATCCGGCGCTGCTCGGTATCGGCCAGTTCGAGGGCCTGGTCGAGCCGATCGAGGGCCTCCTCGTAGCGCCCGAGCAGCATCAACGCGATGCCGAGCCTGCGCAGGCCGGGAAAATCGTCGGGGTCGGCGAGGGCGACCCGGGCCGCGAGGGTCTCGGCGTCGACCGGGATCATCCGCAGCCGCTCGTCGAACCGGTAGGGGCGGGTGTCCGAGTTCTGCGCTGTCACGGCCATCGCCCGATCACCACCGGTTCGGCGGCACGTCGAAGTCGGCACACAACGCTCGCCACACGTCGCGTGGGTCGACGCCGCTGTCGATCGCCACCGCCCCCGTGCGCCCCCACCGGGGTATCACGTGATCGGTCAGCATGGCGTCGGCGCGCGCCACGCCGAACTCGGTGTGCATCAGCTCCTGGAATTCGGTCAATCGCACGTTGCCCAAGATACTCGCGCCGGGCGACCGCCGACAGGGCCCCGCTCGGCCCACCTCCCCCACCTCGGCGAACCCGCACCTGCGCGGTGTCCACTGCCGGCGATGACCCAGCGGCCCGTCCCCGCAACGGCCAGACACGCGCGGCGGGCCCGGCCGACGACGAACTACCGCTTCGCGGCGTCGTGACAGATCTGCACCGGGTCCTCGACCTCCGCCAGGCCGTCGCAGGCGTGGCGGGCCGCTTCGGCGTAGGCGGGATCGTCGAGGACCTGCCGCACCGCAGCGCCGACCGCCTCGGGAGTGAGTGGGCGCACGAGCACCGAACTACCTTGTCGCACCGCACGATTGGCGAGCTCCCACTGATCACCGCCACCGGGAACGGTGACCACCGGCACACCGGCGGCCAACGACTTCGCGAGCAGGCCGTGTCCGCCGCCGCCGACGACGACCGCGGCATGGGTGAGCAACTCGTCCTGGCGGCCGAGGCCGGCGGTGACCCAGTCGGGCAGCTCCGCGGGCGGGGTGTCCAGGGTCGAGATGGCCGCGCGCACACCGAGTCCGGCCAAACCGGACACGACGACATCGACCATGTCGGCGACGCCGGTGTGCGCGGTCGACGGCGCCACCATCACCAGCGGGGCATCGCCGGGCGGCAGCGAAAGGACGGCGTCGGTGGGTTCCCACAACAGCGGTCCGACAACGTGGGTGTCGGCGGGCCAGTCGGGGCGGTCCATCTCCAGCGCGGGCAACGTGGCGATCAGGCGCGCGGTGGGACCGGGGTCCTCGGCGGGCAGGCCGATGGTCTGGCGGGCCGCGGAGCGCTGACGGTGGCCGTGCCGGACCGCGCGCGCGGTCATCGTGCGCAGCACCCCGTCGCGCATCCGGCCTCGCACGCCTTCGCCCGGCGCGAGGCCGCTGCCGATCGGTGGGAGGGCCCTCGAGGGCAGATACAGCGGGTGCGGGGACAGTTCCACCCACGGCAGCCCCATGCGTTCGGCCGCCATGCCGCCACCGGCGGTGAGCACGTCGGAGACGATCAGGTCGGGCAGCATCGCGCTGAGTTCGGGCAGGTTCTCGGTGGCGATATGGGCCGCGCGCTCGTGGATCCGGGCGCCCGCGTCGGTGTCGTCGTCGGTGGGGCGCGGCGCGAGGCCCTTGAGCTTGCGCACGCTGATCCCCGCGGAGCGTGCCTTGTCGAGCCATCTCGGCCCGGTGAACAACACGGGCTCGTCCCCCGCGGCCAGCAATCGCAGACACAGCGCGATCGCGGGAAACGCATGCCCTGGATCGGGCCCGGCCACCACTGCTATTCGCATCCGCCCACCCTGCCATACCCCCAGGCCGCGCCCACCTCGTACGAGCCGAACCACGGTTTCTGCGCTACCTTTCCGACCGGCGCACCACAACGTCGAGCCGAACCACAGGAGCGAGCACATGCCGGACCCCGGTATCGACACCGTCGACGACCTGTTCGCGCTACTCGAGCAGTGCGCCGACGCCTGGGACACCGCGGACCGCACCGGCGACCCCGTCGACATCCTCGATCATGATCGTCAGTGCGCGCAGTTGTTGCTCCGCGACTTCCCCGATGACGAAGAACTCCAGGTGGCGGGCCTGCTGCACGATATCGGGCACGTCCTGGTCCCCGGCGACGACGCCGGACACGGCACGCACGGCGCGGAGGCGGTGCGTGGGCTGCTCGGCACCCGGGTAGCCCGCCTGATCGAACTGCACGTGACCGCGAAACGATTTCTGGTGGCCACGGATTCGGTACACGCGAATGCTCTGTCGGCGTCGAGCCGGCGCACACTGCTCGCGCAGGGCGGACCGATGACACCCGCCGAGGCCGAGTCCTTCCGCGCTGACCCCGATTTCACCGCGGCCTCGGCCCTGCGCAGGGCTGATGACGCGGGCAAGGTGGTCGGCCTACCAGTGATGCCGCTGGCAGACTGGCGACCTCTGGTCGAACGTGTCGCCGCCCGCGGACGCTGACACCACCCGGCCCGAAACGGCAGTCGGCCCCAGATCGCGGCGCTCGCTCAGCCCGCGAAGGTGAACAGTTCGAAGCCGACGGCGTGTTCGGCGGGGAACCCTTCTTTCGGACCCGTTGCGAAGGTGACGATGTCGCGCACCTGCTCCGGCACCGGCACCGGGCTCAGCACCTGCAGATAGCGCCGGTGCGCCGACAGCGACGCGCGGGCCTGCTCCAGATGAGCACTCACATCGACAGCGTGGGTGACGACCGGGCCCACGACGGCCGCCCAGCGCGCCGACCAGGGTGGCAGATCAGCGATCTCGGGGAAGATCCACTCGTTGCCCGCGTCGGAGACGGCGTCCATCGCCGACCGGCCGACGGCCCGGTGATCGGCGCTGTTGACCACCCCCGGGGCCCAGGTATCGCCGAAGTTGAACAGCACCACCATCTCCGGGCGATGTCTGCGCAGCGCGGCGGCCAGTTCGCGGCGCAGGGTGAGACCTTCCTCGATGCGACCGTCGGGATGGTCGAGGAATTCGACGGTGTGCACGCCGACTTCGCGGGCGCCCGAGATCTCCTCGATCTCGCGCAACGGCGCGGCCTGGGCGGGCGGCATCCCGGCGATCCCCGCCTCGCCGCGCGTGACGAGCAGATAGCGAATGTCCTTGCCCTGCCCCGTCCATCGCGCGACCGCCGCCGCGGCGCCGTATTCGATGTCGTCGGGATGGGCGACGATCACCAGACCGCGCTGCCAGTCCTCGGGTACCTGTTCCACACCGCCATGCTAACCGCCGACGACTAGCTGATCGGCGTCTTGTCGCTGCTCGACATCGCCTTGTACAGCAGGTACACGCCGGTGCCGATCGCCGCGATCACCAGGATGGGCATCAGCGCCTCGATCAGTGCGCCGAGAATCCAGAACGCGATCACCGCGACCACGACGATGCCGATAACTTTCAGAACCATAATGTGACTCCTCGCCAGCTTCTTCGACCGCCGTGCAGCGATCCGACTCCTTCGATGCTCCCACTTCGCAGCCGATAGATCACCAGGTCAGCACCGATATCCGGGTGAAGATCAGGGTTCACCCCGAGATCGTGGACCCGGCACGGCTACCGTGATCGACATGGATTTCCTGGCGTTGCTCTGTGCGAAGCTCACCACCTTCGGTGAGCTCCTCACTCCCGACACCGATCTCGACGCGCCGGTGCCCTCGTGCGGCGACTGGACGTTCTACGACCTCGTCGACCATGTCGGGCGCGGCAATCTGTGGGTAGTCACCGCGGTGACGGAACTGCGCGGCGACGGCGAGGGCGAGCCCGGGCCGAAAGACCCCGAATCCCTGCGGGAGTGGTACGAAACGACCGCCGACGCCGTGGTGACCGCGCTGTCCGCCGACGAAGATCAGCAGGCCTGGACCTTCACCCGAACCATGCCGCGCACCGTCGGCTTCTGGCGCCGCCGCCGCGCCCACGAGACGATCGTGCACCTGTGGGACGCACAGAACGCGCTCGGCACGGCCGAGCCGTTGGACCCCGATCTCGCCGCGGACGGCATCGACGAGGTTTTCGAACTCTTCGCGCCCCGGATGATCCACCGCGGCCTGGCGGTCGAACCGGAGGTGGCGTTGCGCCTGCGTGCCACCGACACCGACACCACCTGGACCTACGGCCCCGACGAGCCGGTCGCTGAGCTCGCAGGCGCCGCGTCGGACCTGCTCCTGGCCCTGTGGGCGCGTAAATCCGGCGCCGAGGCGGAGTTCACCTGGGATGGTGACCGCGCCGCGGGCGCGCGCGTGCTGGCCGGTCCGCTCGTTCCCTGAGCAAACGACCGGCGGGGTCGCGCACGAGCGTCCATAATCGGGGCTCACCGCGTAGGAGGACTTCCATGGAACCCATCGTCACGATCACGAGCGGTGCGGTCCGCGGCCACACCGAGGCGGGCGTCACCCGCTTCCTCGGAGTGCCGTACGCGGCAGCGCCGGTCGGGCCGAAACGCTTCCAGCTGCCGCGAGCCTTCCCCGCCTGGGACGGCGTGCGCGAGGCGACCCGGATGGGGGCCACCTGCGCACAGGCGCCCTATCCCGCACCGATCCACGCTCTGATCGGCAGCGACGGCATCCCCGGCGACGAGTACCTCAACGCCAATGTGTGGACGCCCGATCCCGGCGCTTCGGGCCTGCCGGTGCTGGTGTGGATCCACGGTGGCGCGTTCGTCCGGGGGTCCAACGCACGAACGATCTACGACGGCACCGCGTTCGCGCGCGACGGCGTGGTCATGGTGGGGATCAACTACCGCCTCGGGGTGTCGGGATTCGCCGAGATCGAGGGCGCACCGTCGAACCGCGGGCTGCACGACCAGATCTTCGCGTTGGGCTGGGTGCGCGAGAACATCGCCGCCTTCGGCGGAGACCCGGACAATGTGACGATCTTCGGTGAGTCCGCGGGCGCGATGAGTGTGGCGGCGTTGATCGCGGCGCCACAGACAGCCGGGTTGTTCCGCCGGGCGATCATGCAGAGCGGCAACGGTGTCGTCGCCGCCGATGCCGAGGACGCGCGCACGGTGTCTGCCGCACTGGCCGCGGAGCTCGGAATCTCGGCTACCGCGGCGGACTTCGGCGCTCTGGGCCCCGACGAGTTGCGCACCGCGCAGAATGCCGTCGCACTGGCTGTGATGACCGACCCCGATCCCGAGCGGTGGGGCCACTCGGTGATCCAGTTGGGCGGCGGCATCATGAGTCTGTTCCCGGTGGTCGACCACGACATCGTCGAAGGCTCGCCCACCGAGGTGCTGCGCGCGCATCCGGACCGCGCGGTGCCCCTCATCGCGGGTACCACCGCCGACGAGTTCCGCTTCTTCACCGTCCCGACCGGCCTCGCCGCCGCCGTCACCGCCGACACCCTGCCCTTCGTCCTCGCCCGCTACGGCATCGATCTCGCTGTCGCCCAGACCTATTCGACCGAGCGTCCCGATGCCTCCCCCGCCGAGATCTTCAACGCCATCCTCACCGATAGGACCTTCCGCGCGGGCACCTACGACTTCGCCGAGGCCAACGCCATCACCGCCCCCACCCATGTCTACGAATTCGCCTGGCCCACAACCATTCCCGGCCTGGGCGCCTGTCACGTCCTGGAAGTTCCGTTCGTCTTCGACACCATCGACGAGGCCCACTCCCTCACCGGGCCCACCCCGCCCCAGACCCTGGCCGACGAAATCCATGCCGCCTGGGTCCGTTTCGCCACCGACGGCACCGCCGACTGGGCAGCGTTCACCGCGGCGGAGAAGAACGTCCGCATCTTCGATGCCCCGGAGTCGTCCACCGTCACCGACCCCCGCTCCGCCGAACTCGCCGCCCTCCGCGCGACCGTCACCCCGGCCTGAGCTGCGATCGGCATGCCCGGTGTCGCACCGGCGTGCCGACCGGCGGGTCAGGAGCCCGACGGCGAGGAGCCCCAGCGGGAGGAATCCGTTCCACCGGCGAACAGGTCGGGGCCCCGGTCGGCCATCTCGGCGAGGGCCTGGGCCCAGCCGTCGAGGCGGTCGGCGGCTTCGCGCAGGTCGGCGACGATGCCGTTGAACTGATAGGCGACCACGGTGTCCTCGGGGACGGCGAGGATGCGCGCCGCGGCGGCGACCAGTTGTTCGTATTCGACCACCCCGGTTTCCAGGCGGGTGAGCACACCGACGACGGTGGCTTTCAGCGCGGCGACGGTGTCGGGATTGGCGCGACCGACCGTGTCGGCGGCCTGTTCCATGGCGACGACGTCGGCGGCGAGCGCGTGCAGGGCGGCCGCGCCGGAGCGAGCCGTCTCGAGCAGGTCGCGCAATTCGTCGTCGGGGAGACGGCGGGTGCGCCCGATCTGGGCGCCGAGCTCGTACAGCGCCCGTTCGGCGCGGATCAAGCGCTGGATCGGGGCACGCGCGGCCGACCGGAGGCCGGGTGATTTACGGGCGACGAAAGCGGCCTGGGGCAGGGGCTTACCGCGCAGCTCCAGATAGCGACGAGCGCTGAGGGCCGCACCGGTGACAAAGGCGACGGCACCGCCGCCGATCACCACGACCGCCCAAGCCGGCGCCGAGATCACGGCCAGCCCGACCGCGCCGACCGTGGTGATGCCGGAAGCGGTACCCAGCTGGAAACTCCGCCTGCGCGCCCGGCGCCGACGGCGCAGCTCGCGTTCGCGTGGGTCGGCCCAGCGCCGCACGGCGACCAGTGCCTGCTCGCCGACCCCACGCAGAGTCGCGGGCACCGAGCCGACCTGCGCGATCGTCGCCGGATCCACGATCTCGGCTCGCGCGCGCCGCCTGTCGCTGTTCATCCCCTCATCCTTCCACCGCTCGAGCACGCCCCGGGTCTCGATGCCGGCCATCCCAGCCCCGTACGACCCGACCTCGAGGAGTCCCGTCGCGCAGCGGCGATTCGCGGCGGGGGGGGGGGGGACGATCGGGCGCCGGCGGCCGGTGAGCTCTGAGGGCCCGGGGGGGGGTGGGGGTTGAGTGGGGGCGGGGGGGGGGGGGGTGGGGGGGCG